>CAYSFP010000057.1:18602-31872 GCA_964430075.1 uncultured Planctomycetaceae bacterium
GCCAGGGCGAGGATGATTGCCATTGCGACAAGCGCCCGCAGCCTGTCGAGCCTCGGCCCGGTGCGCCGTTGGCTCGCCCTCGGGCTGCGGGCGCTTGTCGCAACGGCGATCATCCTCGCCCTGGCCGACGCCCAATACCGCCGCCAAAGCGATGAGCTCACGGTCGTCTACCTGCTCGACCAGTCGCTCAGCATTCCCGCCGACGTGCGGCAGGCGATGCTCGAGTACGTGGAAACCGCCGTCGCGTCGAGCCCCGATCGCAAGCTGGACGACCAGTACGCGGTGATCGCCTTCGGCCGGGACGCCGCGGTGGAGATTCCGCCGATCGCCGCGTCGCTGGCGATCCCGCCGCGGCTGGAGAGCATGCTCGACCCCGAGTACAGCGACCTGGCCACGGCGGTCGAGCGCGCCCAGTCGCTGTTTCCCTACGACGCGGCCAAGCGGATCGTGCTGGTCACCGACGGCAATGAAAACCGCGGCAACGTGTACCGCGAGGCCCGCGCAGCGGCCGACTCGGGCGTCAGTCTCGACGTAGTGCCGGTGTACCTGACGCCGCGCGTCGAAACGGCGGTCGAGAAAGTCGACATGCCCGCCGGCGTGCGCCGCGGCCAGCCGTTCGACATCCGCATCGTGCTCTCCAACGAGTCGCCCCCGGGCGTCGACCGACCGGTCGCCGGCACGCTCAAGCTGGTGCGCAAGGCCGGCGATCGCGAAGAAGTGGTCGTCGAGGAGTCGATCGAGATTCCCGCGGGCAAACACGTCCTCACGTTCCCCGAGAACATCGACCAGGCCGACTTCTACACCTACGAGGCGATCTTCATCCCCGACGACCCCGCCGCCGACGGCGTGACGCAGAACAACGCGGCCCAGGCCTTCACGCACATCCGCGGCAAGGGCAACGTGCTGCTGATCGAGAACTATGAAAACCAGGGGCAGTTCGACGAACTGGTCGAGCGGCTCCGCGAAGAAGAGATCGAGGTGACGGTCACGGCGACCGACCAGCTCTTCAGCTCCCTGGCCGAGCTGCAGCGGTACGACGCGGTGATTCTCGCCAACGTCTCGCGGAGCGATTCCGCCGAAAGCGGCGGCGAAAATATCGCGTCGTTCAGCGACGCGCAGATCGAGATGCTCGTGCGAAATACGCGCGAGCTGGGCTGCGGGCTGATCATGCTCGGCGGACCCGACACGTTCGGCGCCGGCGGCTGGGCCGGCACGAAGCTCGAAGAGGCGATGCCCGTCGACTTTCAGATCAAGGCCGCCGAGGTAAAGGCCGTCGGCGCCCTGGCGATCGTGATCGACCGTTCCGGCTCGATGGACGGCGAGAAGCTCGCGATGAGCAAGGCCGCAGCGATCGCGGCCATTCGCACGATGGGCCGCCGCGATTATATCTCGGTCACGGCGTTCGACGGGGCGGCGTACCCGATTGTGCCACTGCGCCGCGTGGACGACTACCGCACCGCGGCCAACCGCGTGGACGCCCTCGGCTCGGGCGGCGGCACCGACCTGTATCCCGGCATGGAGATGGGTTTCGCCGATCTCCGCAAAGCCGAGGCTTCGGTTAAACACATGATCGTGCTGACCGACGGGCAGACGCCGGACGCCAACTTCGATCAACTGGTGAGCCGCATGCGGCAGGCCCGCATTACGGTTACTTCGGTGGCCGTGGGCGGCGACGCCAACGTGCCGCTGCTGCGGCAGATTGCCGACCGCGGCAAGGGAAAATTCTACGCGGTGCTCAACCCGCGTAATTTGCCGAAGATTTTCCTGAGCGAAGTCCGCCGCGTCGCGAGGCCGCTGGTGTACGAGCCGCCCAACCCGGTCGTTCCCGGCATCGTTACCGACCACGAAATCCTTAACGGCGTCGAGCAAGGCGTGCCGCCGATCCGCGGCTTCGTGCTCACGAGCGTCAAAGAGAATCCGCTGGTCGAGGTTGTTCTCCGCAGTCCGCAGCCGGCGACGCCCAAGAACGCCACCGTGCTGGCCACGTGGACCTACGGCGCCGGCAAGGCGGCGGCCTTCACCACCGACGCCGGCCGCCGCTGGGCCGTCGGCTGGCCGCAATGGGACGGCTACAACAAGTTCTTCAGCCAACTCGTGCGGTGGGCGATGCGGCCCACCGGCGACACCGGCAACTTTACCGTCGCCACGAACGTGCGCGACGGGCGAACGCAGATCGTCGTCTCCGCCATGGACGCCGACGAGCAGTTTCTGAATGACCAGGCCATCACCGCGGCGGCGATCGCGCCGGACATGAGCACGGTGGACGTGCGGCTGGAGCAGACGGCGCCCGGCCGCTATGTGGGCGAGTTTCCCTCGGCCGACGCGGGCACGTACCTGGTCGTCGTGAATCCCGGCGGCGGGGCGGCGCCGATTCGCACGGGCGTGAACATCGGCTACTCGCCCGAGTATCGCGACCATGAAACGAACGTGCCGCTCTTGGAATCGCTGGCGAGCTTGAGCGCGGGGGACGGACCGCCGGGCGTGTTTGTGGCCGCGGGACTCAACGGAGCCGCAGCGCCCTCCGCGGATCAGCGGGGCGCCGAGCCGCCGCCCAGCGCGTTTCGTCACGATCTGCCTGCGGTGAAATCGAACCAGCCAATCTGGCCCTGGATTGTCGTCGCCGCGAGCTGCATCTTCTGGGGCGACGTGTTCGTGCGGCGCGTGCAGATCGACCTGAAATGGCTGCCGCCGATGCTCGCGAAACTGCGCGACCGCGTGCTGCGCCGCCAGGTTCAAACGGCGCCCGAGGAGACGATGAGCCGCTTGCGGAGCCGCAAGGGCGAAATCGCCGATCGCATTGCGAGCCAGCGCGCGGCGGCGCGGTTCGAGGACGAGCGACTTGCCGATGGAGAGACGGATGAGCGTCCGCCTGTAGCGTCGGTCATGGTGGATGCTGCGCCGCGGAAACCGACGCCCGTCGCACGACCCGTCGAAGACGCGCCGAAACCAGCGTCCTATACCGAGCGGCTGCTGCAAGCGAAGAAGGAAGCCCAGCGGCGTCCGGGAGGCAACGACCCGCGGCGACGATAGACCATCAACAATCCTCCGGCCCCCTCTCCGTCGAGGAGAGGGGAGCAGAGGGATCGTATGTTTCACGATACGCGCGGAGCTGAGGCGGGCATCGAGCACGGATGGTTTGCGAGCCACGACCGCAACATTGCCATGGCATGACTCCCAGCGGGAACTTCGCCGTCCAGCGTAAATCGATCCGCATCGATCGCTTGAGCCAGGGACGCCACCTTGTTCGCCAGATCGTTCAGCAGCGTCTGCTCCGCGTCACGCGACAGCAACGCCGACTTCAGCGTCACCGCCTCCGCCGTTCGCTCGCGCCGCATGCCCACCAGCCGCCCGTCTTCCGCATTAATGACCACATCATCCACAAATGCCCGCCGCAGCTCGCCGGCCGAGTTGAACTGGTACACCGGGTCGCCGTCAAAGTACAAGCTCAGCGCGTTGCCCCGAAAGCCGAAGAACACGACCGTCTCGCGTTCGCCGTCCCCAAGCCGAAGCTGGGCGCGCGGCTCGAGATTGCGAGCATCGCGGAGTAGGTCTTCACGCTCGTGGATTTCGCGCGCCATGGCGCTTCAGGATACCCACGACGCGGCGTTGAGCGGAACCGCTTCCAGCTCGGCGTTACGGGACGCTTCGCGAATCTGCTCGCGGATGGCGAAGAACGCGTCGACCACCTGCGGATCCCACTGCCGTCCGGAGCCCTCGCGGAGAATGGCGTCGAGCTTTTCATCCGGCATTCCCCGGCGGTAGGGGCGGTCGCTCGACATCGCGTCGAACGCGTCGGCGACCGCAGTAATGCGGGCCAACAGCGGCGTTTCCTCGCCTTTCAGCCCCTGCGGATAGCCGCTGCCATCCCACGCCTCGTGGTGATACAGGACGATCGGCAGAATGCGTTCGAGCTGCCGCACGCCGTGGAGGATGTCGTAGCCCAGTTGCGGGTGCTGTTTGATCTGCTCGTACTCTTCGGGCGTGAGCGCCCCGGGCTTGTTGAGGACGACGTCGTCGACGCCGATCTTGCCGATGTCGTGCAGCAGCCCGCCCAGGTAGATCGTGTTGATCTCGCTCTTGGGCAAATGCAATTGCTCCGCCAGACACTTGGCCACCTGGGCGACGCGCTCGCTGTGGCCGTGAGTGTACCGGTCCTTGGCGTCGATGGCCGAGATCAGCGCGCGGACGGACGCGGCGAACAAATCGGCCTGCCGGTGCACGAGCTGGGTGTTGCTGCGATGCACGCCCAGGATCGTGCAGACGCTTTCCAGCAGTCGGATTTCGGCAGACCCGAATTCGCACACCCCGCTGCCGGCGCCGGTGTGATTGATCGCCAGCAGCCAGCCGACGACTTGCGTGCCGCATTGAATCGGAGTGCAGGCCAGCTCGCGCACCGTGGGAAAGCCCCAGGTGAGCGAGGAGGTGTGAAATCGGTTCAGCAGCAAGGGTCGCTTACTGACGGGAGCAAGGCGGGCGATCAGCATGTCGAGTTCGCCGCGATCGAGCGGGCACTGCCCATGAACTACGGAGCGGGGAAGGCGTGATGCCGCAGCGGTCACGCGACCCATCATGGGATCGTCGGAAGCGTCAGCCTCTTCGTGCCGCGGCACGACCGCCAGGCATTGAGCCGGAATGTGTTCGGCCAGCCACTGGACGGAGCGCCGCCACAACTGGCCGTCGTCGTCCAACAGCGACAACCGCCGCGTGAGCCGATGCAACAACCCCAGTTCGGCGTAAGTATCGCGAGCATGCGCCGTCGCTTCGTCGACTTCGTGCTTCAAATAGTCGAGGTGTGCGCTCAGCCCAATGTTGTTCACCGTGGTCTCGGCGAGTTTCAGCGCTGCGCGGGGCGACCAGGTTTCGGCCTCACCCGCCCAGGCGAGTGCTCGCTCGACGTCGACGCCGAACACGCGGGCCGCCGACGCCATTTCGTCATGGCGTTCCACCTGCATCGACTTAAGCACGGTGACGGCCACCAGCGAGGCGCCGCGCTCGAGTCCGGTCAGCGGCACGGCTAGCATCAACAGCGGCGATTCGTGCTCGACAATCTCGGGAACGCCGCGTCGGGCCGCTGCGGCCAACAGCGCCAGCCGCCCGTGAAAGTCCCAGCCGTGATTGGCGGCGAAGGCGTTATGTTGCTCCCCCGTGTGTGCGTCCAGGAGCAGAAATGGCTGGGCAAACGCAGCTTCCAGCTCCTGGAGCGCCCGCCCGAGCACGCCCGCTGCTCCGCGCAGCGCCTGTGCGGCGGCCGGCGCCTTTTCGTCGACGGGAGACAGCGTGGATGCCAGCGTCATGGAAACGAAGCGCAGCTCGATGGCCCGGCTGCGCACAACGGGCGCGCAACGGGTATCGAAAACATACTGCCCGTCGGAGTGACGCCTGTCGCGGTATGCACGTCGACGGCCACGCGCAGGAAAGAATTCCGCCAAGATGCCGGTTGTGCGGGCTATAACGCCTGCTCACCCGTCAGGTGGCCGGCTTGTCTTCGGTGTGCCGACGCCGCTGGCGGTAGCGGCGGCTGGCCCGTTTCAGAATGGCCTGCTCTTCTTCGGTGAGCTGATCGAAGCCCACCTCGCCCAGGCGAGCAAGAATGTCGTCGACGCGGGCGTCCTCGCGGTCCTCGCGCTCGCGGCGCTTGCGATCGAGGGCGTCCTGCTGCTTTTCTTGAATCTGCTCCACCAGGACGGCGGCGCGTTCCTCTTCGATCCACTCGGCGCCGAGCCATTGCTCGTCGTCGCTTTCGAGTTCATCGATGTCCAGGCCGACGTCGTATTGCCGCTGGCGTGCCGCGCGGTTGCCGCCGTAAAGCAGCAGGACCGAGACCACCGCGAGCGGGAACCATGCCGGCAGGTAGTCGTTGAGCGTTTGCGGCTGCACGACGACGGCCAGGGCCGCCGTGGTCGCCGCGGCGCCGTAGGCGATGTGGGCGACAGCCGCCGACGCGGACGCCCGGCCCACGAGCGGCCAGAGCAAGCCGCGCAGCAGTTCGGATCCATCGAACGGATGAATGGGAAGCAAGTTGACCAGCAGCAGGCAGGAATTAATCCACACCGCCAATTGGGCTGCCAGGTGCAGCGTCGACTGCGAGCCGTCGAGGAACTGCGGGGCAAACGGCATGAGCAATTGCAGGATGTTGTGCTCGCCGGAGGCGGCCAAGGCGCAGCCGGCGGTCACCAAGATTCCGAGGTACGTCAGCGGACCGCTGATGGCGGTCACCAGGTGCGCCGGCGGATCCGAGGGCAGATGCGGTTGGGCCCAGCCGCCGTGGGGACCCAGCACGATCAGGTGCGTTCGCCCGCCGACGCGTTCGGCAATGAAGGCCCGAACGATTTCATGCAGCGAGACGCTCAAGACCAGCACGGTCAGGCCCAGGAGCGCCTCGTTGGGAGCGTAGAAGTTCAGTCGCGCCGACAGAGAGTCGTCCCGCACGACCTGCGGCAGCGAGGAGATGAGCAGGACGACGAGCGCCAAGAGCGGCAAGTGAATGTGAATGCGGATCTCGACGCCGCGGCAACGGCCGATCCGCAAACTCCACGCTCCCGGCGTGTTTGCCGACATGGTGAGGTTGGCCTTTTCCATTTCCGCGGTCCCTCGCGCATCGGGCGAGTCGGCGCCACTGGTTCGGGCCTCGTTGCCGATGCGGTCGCCGCAGTTGGACGGGCCCGTCCTGTACCCGCTATCGTATCAGTGGCGGAAAAAACTGGCAAACCTGGCGCCGAAGGCGTCGCCCGCCATTGCCGCAGTGGCGCTCCAACGTTAAACCGTCGAAAAAGGCCGTCGGTTTCGCGCACGGCGCGTCTCTCAGGGATCGGCCGCTGTTCCCGCCGTCGTTCTCATCTTGCCCAAATTCTTATCGATCCATTCGCTACGACCGCTATGAGCCGTGCACCCGACATGGATCGAGTCTTGCTGGAAACCTCCCGATTCACCGTGGTCGAGCGGCTGCAACGCTCCGCCAATGGACGGGGCGTGCCCAGACAGGTCATCCTACACCCGGGCGCCGTGGTCGTCGTGCCGATGGTGGACGACGATCGCGTCTGCCTGATTCGCAATGAGCGGGCTGCCGTGCGCAAGACGCTGGTCGAGCTGCCCGCCGGAACGCTCGAACCGCCCGAGCCGCCCAGCGTGACGGCTCCCCGCGAGCTGAAAGAGGAGACCGGCTACGAGGCGGCCCGCTGGAAAGAGATCCCCGGATTCTACATGTCGCCTGGAATTCTCTGCGAGCGGATGCACGTGTTCGTCGCGGAGGAATTGACGGCGGGCGACCCGGCGCGGGAAGCGGGCGAGATGATCGACAATCTGGTCGTCCCCTGGGACGCAGCGCTGGCCATGATCGACCGCGGCGAGATCGAGGACGCGAAAACCATTGCCGCGCTGCTGTTGTGGGACCGCGCGCGCCGTTCGACGAATTGCCGCGGCAGGGAGAGCTAGGCAAACCGCTGCTCGGCGGTGCGGCGCAGCGGGTTTCGATACAGGACCTCCGCCAACAGCGCAGGCGAACCCACGAAGCCCTCGCGGCGGAGGTGCCAGTGGCGATCCGTGGGGACGAGCTTCGGATCATACGGCCACGCGGCGAATGGCTGCTCTCCTAATGCGGCTGCTAGCCGCGAGGAATTCAGAGAAACGTCTCCGGCTCGCGGCGGGATGGGCCCGGCTTCGACGCGTTGGCAGCCGTGGAGAAGCTGCGGATCGTAGCCGCCGACGCGATTGACGATCTGAGCGATTTCGAACAGCGACAGTCGCCGGGGTCCGCCCGCGTGGTACACGCCGGCCAGGTCGCCGGCGAGCAGGCGGGCGAAGAGCCGGTTAAGGCAATCGGTATACGTGGGCGTTCGCACTTCATCGAAATACAGTGTCGCGGGTCGCTCTTTCTTGAACCGCGATTGGATCCAATCGATCGCTCCGGCATGGCCATTGAAGCTCACGCCCATCGGCAGCGAGATGCGGACGACGCATGCCGCGGGGAGCCAATCCGCAAGCACCTGCTCCGCGGCCACCATGGTCTTGCCGTAGACGGTCACAGGATCCGTCGCGTCGTGCTCGGCGTATCCGCCGCCCTCGCGCCCGGCGAAGACGAGGTCGATCGACGTGTGCACCAGCCGCACGTCGCGCTCGCAAACGATCGACGCCAGGTTGAAGAGGCCTTCGACGTTCGTGCGCCACGCCAACCGGGAGTCGAGCTCACACGCGCGCAGGGCGCAGTTGCCGGCGCAGTCGAGGACGGATCGAAAACGCCACCGGTCGAACAGGCGGACCAATGACGGGCGATCTTCGGCGTCGCAGGCGACGATGTGCGGACCGCGCAATGGCCAATTGTCGGCCTGGCGAATCCCCACGACCTGGCCGGGATGCCGGGCGGCGAAGTATTTCAGTGCGTTGTAACCCGCGACGCCGGCAACGCCGGTAATGAGCAGCGGCAGGGGGAGCGGGGCGTCATCACGGTCGTGGGCCATGGCGGCGATCTTAACACGGGCCGCGCCCGCGCGTCTCGTCGCGGCTCGCTTCGACGTGCGTCCTACTCCAAGCCCTTGCAGTCCTCCTGTAGCGCATGCCAGATCTCCACGCGGCAGGGGTGACGCCTGCGACAACCGAATCGCTGGAATCGCGTGTACGGATTGGACCGACGGACAGCACGCGGGACGCGCCATCGGGTCGCCGTTGCAAGCTAGGGTTTGAGTGCACGCAGCCGCTTGCGCCCCGCCCTTCCCCCCCGCCTCCCGACGCCATGGCCCATTCACTGGAGTTCTCGCCGGCCAGCACAACTGCCGCCGCGACCAAGTCGGACTACGCTGAGCTGCTAGCCCGCTTGGAGCAAGCGCAAGCGGCGGTCGACGACTACCTGGAATCGGGCGGCGACGCGGTCGAACGACGTGCGACGAGCGCTCCGCCACAGGAGCTTGAACTGTCGGTCGTCATGCCGTGCCTCAACGAGGCCGACACGCTGGCAACCTGCATCGAGAAGGCCCAGCGCGCGATGGCCGAGGCGGGCATCGTGGGCGAGGTGGTCGTCGCCGACAACGGCAGCACCGACGGCTCGATCGAAATCGCCGAGCGGCTCGGCGCCCGCGTGATCCGGGTAGCGGACAAAGGTTACGGCAACGCGCTGATGGGCGGCATCGCCGCGTCGCGCGGGCGGTTCGTCATCATGGGCGACGCCGACGACAGTTACGACTTTCTGGAAATCCCCAAGTTCGTCGCCCAGCTCCGCGCGGGGCACGAGCTGGTGCAGGGGTGCCGGCTGCCCAGCGGCGGCGGCGCCATTCTGCCGGGAGCCATGCCGAGGTCGCATCGGTGGATCGGCAACCCGGCATTCTCGTGGCTCGTGCGGCGGATGTTCAAAGCGCCGATTCACGACGTGTACTGCGGCCTGCGGGGATTCCGACGCGAGTTGTTCGATCGGCTCGACCTGCGGTGCACGGGGATGGAATTCGCCACCGAGATGATCATCAAGAGCAGCCTGTTCGGCGTCGACATGGCGGAAGTGCCGACCACGCTGCATCCCGACGGCCGCAAATCGCACGCCCCGCACCTGCGCACCATTCGCGACGGCTGGCGCACGTTGCGCTTTTTCCTGATGTACAGCCCCCGGTGGTTGTTTCTCACGCCGGGATTGGGGCTTTTGCTCACCGCGCTCGTTGGTTACGCCGTCGCGCTGCCGGGCGTCCGCGTGGCAGGCGTTGCACTCGACGCGCATACCCTCCTGGTGGCCAGCCTGGCGGGCATCGTGGGATGTCAGCTTTTGCAGTTCGCGGTCCTGGCGAAGACCTTTGCGATTTCCGAGGGGTTGATGCCCGAAGGATCGCTGATGCGCGTGTTTCATCGGTCCATGAACTTGGAGCGCGGCATCGTGCTCGGCGCCGCGTCGCTGTTGGGCGGAGCGGGATTGATCGCCGCGACGCTGTACCAGTGGCGGCTGGCGAACTTCGGGCCGCTCGATTACGCCGTCACCATGCGGTGGGTCATTCCTGGCGTCACGCTGGCGACCGTGGGTTGCCAGACCGTGTTCTTCAGCTTCGTACTGAGCATCCTGCGGATGGCGCGACGATGAAGCTGATCGAGCGAATTCACGGCCGACACATCGCCTTGCGGCGGGCTCGCGTCCTGGCCGATCATCTTGCGGCAATGATGCCGGCCAACGCGTCGGTGCTCGACGTGGGCTGCGGCGACGGCGAGATCGCGTATTTGCTCGGCGAGCGGCGGCCCGACTTGCAGTTGTTCGGCGTCGACGTACTGGTGCGGCCGGAGAGCCGCGTGCCGGTCGCTCCGTTCGACGGCCGCACGTTGCCCTGCGACGACCAGTCGTACGACGTCGTGTCGTTCGTCGACGTGCTGCATCACTGCGAGCGGCCGATGGGGCTGCTCGCGGAGGCGCGGCGCGTGGCGCGGCGAGCGATTGTGATCAAAGATCATTCGCTACGAGGGTTCGCGGCTGGGCGTACGTTGCGATTCATGGACGGCGTGGGCAATCGCCGCCACGGCGTCGCGCTGCCATTCAACTACTGGCGGAACGACGAGTGGGCCCGCGCGTTTGCCGAGTTGGGGCTCACGGTCCAGCAATGCATCGAGCAACTGGGACTTTACCCGTGGCCGCTGTCGCTGGCGTTTGACCGGCGATTGCATTTCCTGGCCGTGTTGATGCCGACGCGGGTGACGGGCGGCTCGGCGAATGTTCGTCAATTCGTCGCCGCAGCGAATGCGTGAGGTCATGCCGCGATGACGACGCCCGGCAACACGGAGCATTCGCCTGCTGCTCTTATGCCCACGCCGCGGACCTGGCGGCAGCGATTCGTCCGCCGGCGGTGGCTGGTCGCAGCGTGCCTGTTCGCGTCGTCGCTGGCGGTCAGCGTCGCCGTATCGCTTGCTCACTGGCCGCAGCCGGCGACGCACGACGAGTTTTCCTACCTGCTCACGGGCGACACGCTGGCCTCGGGCCGGTTGACGAATCCGACCCACCCGTTGTGGCAGCACTTTGAATCCTTCCATATCATCCAGCAGCCCACCTATGCGTCGAAGTATCCGCCGGGGCAGGGCGCCACGCTGGCGCTGGGACAAGTGCTGACCGGCCATCCGCTGGCGGGCGTGTGGCTGCAATCCGCGGTCGCGACGGTCGCGACGTACTGGATGCTGTTGGCTTGGACTTCCCCCTGGTGGTCGCTGCTGGGCAGCGTCTTATGGCTCGCCCACCCGGCCTTTCAATTGCAGTGGGGACAGACCTACTGGGGCGGCACGCTCGCGTACATCGGCGGATGCCTTGTGTTTGGCGCCGCACTGCGGTTGCGGCAGCGCGAGCGCGTGGCCGACTCGATCGCGATGGCGGCTGGTTCGGTCGTCCTGGCAACGACGCGGCCGTTTGAAGGGTTCTTGTTTTGCGCGGCCGTCGGCGTTTGGATCGCTGGCGGATGGGTGTTGCGCGGCTGGCCAGCATGGCGAGACGTGGCGCTGAAGATCGTCCTGCCGCAAGGAGCGATCCTTGGGACAGGCATCGGCGCGATCTTGACGTACAACGCGGCCGTCACCGGCGATGCGTTGACCATGCCGTACGTTCTGCACGAGCGCGAGTACGGCCAGAGCCCCTTGTTCCTGGGCCAAGAGGCCTCCCATCCGACCTACCGGCATCAACAAATCGAGCGGTTTCACAGCGATTGGGCCCTGGCATGGCATCACTGGCAGTCGTCGCTGCGCGGAGTTCTGTTCACCAAGTACGCCGTGACGTGGACCAACCTGAAATTCTTTCTGCCGTTCACGCTCGCGGCCGGCGTGCTGCTCGCGCGGCCCTGGCGGTGGCGCCGATTGACGCCTATCGTCGTCATCGCGCTGTTCGCCTACGTCGCGTCATTGTGTTCCCTCTGGAACTACCCGCACTATTCCGCTGCGATCGTTCCACTCTTGATTCTTGCGGCAACGGCAGGGCTGCGCCGCGCCGATCTCCTCGGGAGGAAACGATACGGCTGGTTGCGAATCGGTGCCGCGCTCGTTGCTCTCCACGTCGCCGTATTCGGCTGCGCGGCGGTCAAGCACGTCTCCGTGCCCTACGACGGTTGGTACGACCTGCGCGCGGCGATCATCAAGAAGCTGCGCGATCTTCCAGGACAGGACTTGGTGCTGGTGCGATACGGCGACGACCATACGGTGCACGATGAGTGGGTGTACAACGACGCCGACATCGACAGCGCTCCCGTCGTATGGGCGCGAAACATGGACGCGGCCAGCAACGAAGAGCTGCTGCGACATTTCCGCGATCGCACCGTCTGGCTTTTGGAGCCGGACAAACAGCAGCTACACGCGTTGCCGCGGGACAGGGATCAGCAACTGGCGGCGTTATCGCAGGGCAGTTAGCCAACGGCCTAGGCGGCGCGGCAGCGGGCGACGAATGCGGCGTAGTCTTCCGGCGTGTCGATGCCGCGCGTGGCGCGCTCGACGACGGCAACGAGAATCGCATGACCGTTCTCCAACACGCGCAATTGCTCGAGCTTCTCGGTCGCTTCGAGCCGCCCCACGGGCCAGCGCGTCATCTGCATCAAGAACGGCCGGCGATAGGCATACATTCCCAAGTGCTGGTGAAATAGCGGCGGCTCGGCGGCGAGCATCGATTCATCCCATTCACGCGGATGCGGCGCCGCGCTGCGGGTGAAGTACAGCGCCCGCCCGCGGCGATCGAGAACCACCTTCACGCACGCGGGGTCGTCCAGGAGCTCGCGGCTGCGGATCGGCGTGGCAGCCGTCGCCACCGAAGCCCAGGGCTCGCGCTCCAGCAACTCGAACAAGCAATCGATGGTCGCGGGATCCGCTTCGGGTTCGTCGCCTTGCAGGTTCACGATGATGCCGGCGCGGGGCAGTTCGCGCACGGCGGCGGCGATGCGGTCGGTCCCGCTGGCGCAATCGGGACTCGTCATGACGACCTCGGCGCCAAAGCGGCGGCACTCGGCGGCGATCTCCTCGTCGTCCGTGGCGATGAACGCCGCCTCGGCGTGCCGTGCCCGGCAGGCCGCGTCGTAGGTGTGCTGGAGCACGGTTTTGCCGCCGGCGCGCAGCAACATCTTGTCCGGCAGGCGCGTGGAATGGCGGCGCGCGGGAATCGCAATCACGCGGCGGGCGCTCGAAAGCGGCGTCATCATGGCATCCGTGCCCTGAAAAAAGGGGAAGCGAGCTTTGCCAAGTCGGGCAGATTAGCGAGACCTGTCGGGTGGGTTAAGACCGCTTTGCCCACGTCGGGCCCGTGGGTGCAAGTCGCACTTTTCAGATGTTTTGTGATGTGTTCAGTTAGGGGCGG
>CAYSFP010000058.1:0-31211 GCA_964430075.1 uncultured Planctomycetaceae bacterium
GGAGGAGAGGGGCACGACCGTTGAATACGCGATCCACCCGGTCGCGGGCCGTATGCCGGGGCACATGAACGTGCTCTTGGCCGAGGCTGACGTGCCGTACGATCAGCTCAAGGAGATGGACGAGATCAACCCGACGTTCGCCCAGTGCGACGTAGCGATCGTCATCGGCGCCAACGACGTGGTGAACCCGCTGGCGGAGACGGACCCGACGAGCCCGATCGCGGGGATGCCGGTGCTCAAGGTGTGGAACGCCCGGAACGTGGTCGTGGTGAAGCGGAGCCTCAGCCCGGGGTTTGCAGGCATTCCGAACCCGCTATTCGCGGCGGACAACAATCTCATGCTGTTCGGCGACGGGAAGAAGGCGCTGGTCGAGCTCGTGGCGGCGCTGAAGGAAGGGTAGGGAGACTCTCGCAAAGGCGCGAAGACGCAAAGGCAGACGCAAAGAGTTCGTGAGTTTGTCCGCTTTGCGCCTTCGCGTCTTTGCGTGAGGTCCTTTCTATGGGATGGCAACATGGCGACGGATTGCCCTTCAGCGCTCTCTGATACGAGAGGCAGGCAGGCGTTCCGCCGAAAGCTACTCATGTGGTACGCCAAGCACGCCCGCGACCTGCCGTGGCGGCGTTCGCGCGACCCGTACCGCGTGTGGGTTAGCGAGGTCATGCTGCAGCAGACCACTGTGGCGGCGGTGAAGCCGTATTTCGAGCGGTTTCTCGCGGCCTTTCCGAGCGTCGAAACGCTGGCCGGTGCGGATGAGCAGCAGGTTCTGCGACTGTGGGAGGGGCTGGGTTACTATCGCCGGGCGCGCGGGCTGCACGCGGCGGCGAATCAGATCGTCGGCGAACTGGGCGGCGAGTTTCCTCGCGACGTCGCGGGGCTGATGGCGCTGCCGGGCGTCGGGCGGTATACGGCCGGCGCAATTGCGTCGATCGCATTCGATATCCCGGCGCCC
Organism: uncultured Planctomycetaceae bacterium; assembly: GCA_964430075.1. GTDB lineage: Bacteria > Planctomycetota > Planctomycetia > Pirellulales > Lacipirellulaceae > Lacipirellula. The sequence goes on from CAYSFP010000058.1 coordinate 950, forward strand.
ATTCTCGAAGCCAATACGATCCGGTTGTTCGCGCGGCTCGTCGGTTATCGCCACGATCCCGCCAAAGCCGCTGGGCAGCGGCTGCTGTGGCGGACAGCCGAGGAATTGTTGCCGCGGAAGGACGTCGCTCGATTCAATCAGGCGCTGATGGAGTTGGGGGCCCTCGTCTGCACGCCGGTCGAGCCGCGGTGCGGGGCGTGTCCCGTGGCGGCCCATTGTGCGGCATTCCACCAAGGGCTGCAGGCCGCGATTCCGGTCAGCGCTAAGCCGCAAGCGGCTGTTGCCGTGCGGGAGGCGGCGGTCGTCGTGCGCCGTAATGGATCGGTGCTGATGCGACAGTGCGGCGACGGCGAGCGGTGGGCCGGGCTGTGGGATTTTCCGCGGTTCGCCGTCGAATCCGGAGGCCCGCTGTTCGTGCGCGACGAGCTGGCCGCAAAGGTCCGCGAGCTGACCGGCGTGGCAGTTCAACCGGGAGCGCTCCTGAAAACGCTGCGGCATACCGTCACCCGGTTCAGCATTACGCTCGATTGTTATGCGGCCGCCTACGTCGCCGGACGGCCGCGCTCGTCGAAGAGCGCCGCCGTGAGTTGGGTCCCTGAAGGCAAGTTGGCTGAACTGCCGCTCAGCGTGACGGGGCGGGCGATTGCCGAACTCGCCCGCGATAGAACGAGCGGGCCGCGACGCCGCCCATCCAGCCGCAGAGAATTGACAGCGAGGCGTGACCGATCGTGATGTACGGCATGAACCGTTCGAATTCCGAAACGTGCTGGAGTCTCGGACCGCCTCCTTCGGCTGCGATCGATGAGTACGCGATCGTCAACAATCGAGAGCTGATGAGCGCGGCGTTGTAGCCGGCAATCTCGCCGTACTGGACGTGATGGTAGAAATTGCTGGTCTGGCCGTATTGCTCGCCGAAGATCGTCAGCCATCCGTACGCCGCAGCGACGAACGAGAAACCCAACCAAAAGAACCGCTTCTCGCCCTGTCGCGCGACCGCGGCGATCAACCCCAGCCCGATCGCGGCAATGCACAGGGTGTAGTACGCGTCGCCTAACAGCGGCGTGCAATACACGAGGCTGCAGCACGTCGCCGCGACGGCGGCGGTGAAAGCGAGCAACCGACGCAGCGAAAAACTCATCTCGGCCTCCGTTGCCGGTCGCTCCGCGTGCGACCAGGCGTTCGCGGGAACGTTCAGTCGAACCACTCGTCCGCGGGATCGAAGGCCGGGATCGGCACGTTGAGCACGCGCAGGCGGCCAACGGCCCGGTGGCGGCAGAACGGTTTGATGAGAATCGCGTCGCCCGGGCGCACTGGGTATGATTCTCCGTCGAGTTCCATGACGCCCTCGCCCTCGAGGATGTAGTAAATCTCGGTGAGCCGCTTGTGGTAGTGCACGCGCGAGTCGACCGTGATGTCCACGATGTGCAGCGACGCGACGCCGTCGGCCGCGTCGAGGAACGCCCGCCGCGACTGGCCGCAGGAGCACGCGACCGCCGGGAGGTCGGCGGGGCGGGTGATTTCGTAGCGGCGAGTTGAGGGCGCATCGGGCAAATCAGAAATATCCGGCTCCCTCCCCCTGGTGGGGAGGGTTGGGGAGGGGGGAGGAAGCGGGTACACGCTACGCCACTTGCCGCCACCATACCTTGTCATAACCATTGCAGCGCGGGTACACGCCGCATCACCCCTCCCTAACCCTCCCCATCGAGGGGAGGGGACCGGAGGATCTGAAGTGACGCTCGCCGTGCTCAGTATTCCACGTCGGTCCAGCGCTTCTCGCGGCTGCTCTTGAGCACCGCATCACAGATCGCGATTTCGTTGTGGCCGTCGACGAACGTCGCGAAGTCGCCGCCTTTTCGCTTTCCCGCGATGAAGCCGTACACGTTGCGGAACAGGTTCTTCGGACCGTCGGGATACGCCTCGTTGTGGCCGCCGGGGTAGTGGGCGTAATCGCGGGCTTCGGGATACAGGAGGCTGGGATCCTTCATCAGTAGTTCGTTGGGCCGGTCGCGGCGACCGATCCACAGCTCGTTGGGCACTTCCTGATCCCACGCCAACGCGCAGTTGGCCCCGTCGATCTCGTAGTACAACCGATTCTTGCGGCCCGCGGCGCACTGATTGACGGTGAGCACGCCGTGGGGGCCACGTCCGCCAGAACCATCGTCGAATTCCAGGAGCACGGAGGCGTAGTCTTCCGTACCGATTTTCACGTCTTCCAGGTCCTCGGGTTTGAGGATCTTGCCGGCGTAGGTTTCCACCTCGACCTTGGGCCGCTTGCGCACGGGGTGGATCGTCACCAGGTCGGCCATTACGCGGACGATCTTCAGCCCCGTGATGAACTGGATGAGATCGCACCAGTGGCTGCCGATGTCGGCGATCGCCCGCGAGTCGCCGGACAGCTCGGGGACGAGCCGCCAGTTCCAGTCGGTCTCTTTGAACAGCCAGTCCTGCAGGTAGCTGCCGTGCACCGCCAGCACGCGGCCCACGTCGCCGCCGCCCTGGCACATCTGGCGGGCCTGCTGCACCAGCGGCATGTAGCGATAGTTGAAGTCGATCGCGTTCACCACGCCGGCCTGCTCGGCCAGCTTCACCAGCTCCCGCGACTCACGGGAGTTCATCGCCAGCGGCTTCTCGCTCACCACGTGCTTCTTCGCGGCGAGGATGTCGCGGTTGACCTCGAAGTGCAGGTGGTTGGGCGTGCAGTTGTGCACGACCTGGATCTCGGGGTCGGCGAGCAGTTGCTTGTAGTCGCCGTAGGCCTTGGGAATCGAAAGCTCGTCGGCCTTGCGCTGGGCGAGATCCTGCCCGCGCTCCGCGACGGCGGCGACTTCGACGAAGCCGAGGCGGCGGAGGGCCTCGACGTGGGCGGGGCCGATGAAACCAGTGCCGATGATGCCTGCTTTGATGCGTGCCATGGTGGGAAGTTCGCTCTCTCGTCAGGGGGAGATTGAACCGCCAAGGACGCCAAGGACGCCAAGGCGGGAAGAAGAGAAATCGTTTATTTCCGACCTTGGCGTCCTTGGCGTCCTTGGCGGTTATTCTGTTTTCATTCGATCTTTTCGACGGCCGCCCACTTGCCGCTTTCGATCGACTTGTCGACCGCTTCGAGCACCGCCACGCACTTGGCGCCGGCGCCGAAGCAGGGGCTGCAGTTCTTGTCGTTGGCAATCGCGGTCACCAGGTCGGCGGCGGCATTCACGAAGCCGTGATCGTAGCCGAGCATATGCCCCGGCGGCCACCAATTGCCCGCGTAAGGGTGCACGCCCTCGGTGGCGATGATGCGGCGGAAGCCGCGGCGGTCTTCGGGGTCGTCGGCCGAGTAGAAGTCGAGGTAATTGAGGTCCTCGAAGCACCACGCGAGCGAGCCCTTGGCGCCGTTGATCTCGAAGCGGTTGTAGTTCTTGCGGCCGGGCGCCATGCGGGTGGCCTCGAATGTGCCGAGGGCGCCGCCGGAGAATTTGGCAAGGAACACCGAGGCGTCGTCGACGGACACCTTCTCGGTGCCCTCCCCTGCCGTTGCGGTGAGACCGCTCGAGGTGCCTTCGGCCGGCCGCTCGGTGATGAAGGTCTTCTTCATGCCGACGACTTCGGCGATGTCGCCGACCAAGTACCTGGCCAGATCGATCGAGTGGGCGCCCAGGTCGCCGTGGGCGCCGCTGCCGGCGGCGTCCTTGCGGAGGCGCCAGTTCATCGGGAACTTGGGATCGATCAGCCAGTCCTGCAGGTAGGTAAACCGGGCGTGGCGAATCTGCCCGATGGCCCCCTCCTCGATCATCTTCTTGGCGAGCGCCACCGCGGGGCAGCGGCGGTAGTTGAAGTTCACCGCGTGCTTGACGCCCGCTTTCTTGACCGCGGCCAGCATTTCCTTGGCTTCGGCCAGCGTGAAGGTCAGCGGCTTTTCGCACCACACGTGCTTGCCGGCCTCGGCGGCGGCGACCGCAATGTCGCGGTGCGTGTAGCCGGGCGTCGAGATGTCGACGACGTCGACGTCCTTGCGGCTCACGGCGTCGTGCCAGTCGGGCGTCGAGCTTTCCCAGCCCCACCGCTTAGCGAACTCGTCGACCGCCGCTGCGTCGCGGCCGCAGACGACCTTCATCACCGGCTCAGCCGGCAAGTCGAAGAACCGGCCGACCGTGCGCCAGGCCTGGCTGTGGGCCTTGCCCATGAACTTGTAGCCAATCAGTGCAACGTTGAGCTGTTTGCCGGGCATGGGCGCGGGGCTCCTGGGTCGAAAAGGTCCGGTGACGGCCGATTGAAGAGCCGCCATTCTATCGGGCAGCCCGGCCGAGTTTCCAGGGCCGTGCGGGGCGGTTAATTCCCGGCGGCCGCGGTGAGTTGCTGCCAAACGCCCCACCCCGAAACGGCGGAAACCACCAGCAGCAGCGCGGCCGAGGCAACGCCGCCCGCCAGCATCCAGGCCCGCGTGCGATAGGCCCTCGGGAGCTGAAAGTTCAGCCACAACCCCGCGAGCATCGCGACGGCGACGGCCAGCGACGTGGCAAGGAAATTGACCGTCTGGGTCATCGCATCGAAGTTCATGTCGCTCCAGACGACGGCGGTCGCGGTGACCAGCACATAGGTGCACACGATGAGCTGAACGGGGAACAGCCGCCAGGTGCGCTGCGGCCAGATGGCCCGCAGATACTCGGTGACGCCGCGGGCATAAATATCGGGATACGACTGCAGCGTGCCCCACAGGCCGGCCAGGACGCAGACGTAGTACACCCACACGAGCGTCGGGTGGATCGAGTTCCAAATCTCGGCCTGGTCGGTCAGTAAGTGCCAGCCGTCGAAATTGCCGAGCGATTCACCCGCTTCGCGCCGCGGAAACAGCACGGCGGCCCCGGCCATCATGAACGAGGCGGTCACGATCAAGAGCACGGCCGAGCCGCAGGCCACGTCCCACCGGACGGGCGAAGCGGCGCGGCGCACCGCGGCGACGGCGGCGGGGTCGGCGGGCAGATAGTCGGCGGGGCTTCCCGCCGCGGCCCGCGCGGCAATCTCGTCCGCTTGCGGGTGGCCGGTCATGCCCCAGCCGTGCAGGCGGATGAAGTCGGCGTAGACCAGGTAGGTCATCACGCTGCCGCCGACGTAGCCGAACGTCACGGCCAAGAGTGGCAATGCGTTCTGCCGAAATGCCGCCGGCGCGGACGGCGGCGCCTCGGGAATCACCCCGAACGACAGAAATCCCTCGAGCGCAGCAAAGAAGTCGGGCCTCACAAGTGCCGTACCGATGATCGTGCCGACCACCAGCACGCCGCAGATGATAAGCTGCTGCAGCTCGAGCGCGCGATAGCTCGTCGGCAGGCTGAGCACCAAGGCGACGACGATGAACGCGGTGGCGATCCACCGGGGAGCGTCGCCCGCGTAGGTGGCCCCGTAAATCAGATAGCTGATCAACTCGCCCGAAGGCCGCGCGATGGCCGCCCACAAGGGCGGCGCGGCGGCCAGCTCGAGAAACACCAGGAATACGAGCAGCCAGCCGCGCGGTCCCGGGAACCGCACCAGGCGGCTGCCCAGCGGCTCGCCGCTGATCGCCGTGTAGCGACCGAGAAAGTACGTGACGCACACGCCCTTGGCCAGCACGCTCAATAGCACGAGCCACAGCAGGCTGTAGCCCATCCACGCGCCGGCGCGGACGACGATGATCGTCTCGCCGGCGCCGATCGCCACGGACGCGATGACCGCCGCGGGGCCAAACACGCGCAGCATGCGCCCCAGTCGGCGCAGCGACCACGGCTCGTTGAGCGCCGGCGGCAGCGGCGGCGGGGTGACGGGGTTCATTACTTGGCTGTCGGCTATCGGCTGTCGGCTGTCAGCCAGAAGGACGAAAACGAAATACGTTCATCTCTGGCCGACAGCCGATAGCCGATAGCCGACGGCTGATAGCCATCCTCATCACCACTTCAGCCCAAATTTCTCGCCGCCGCTGGGGGCGCTGATGCCGCCCTTGAGGTGCTCGGCGGCTTGCTTGCGCCGCTCGGCGCGCTTCAGCTCTTCGGGCGTCGGCGCGGGCGGCTCCGGCGGATCGGGGCGCTTCTGCTCGGGCTTCTCCGGCGGCGGCAGCAAGGCTTTGAGCGACAGGCTGATCCGCTGCGCGCCGGGGTCGACGCTCAAGACCTTGACCTCCACCTCCTGGCCCTCGCTCAGCACGTCGCTGGTGCGGAACACCCGGCCGTGGCCCAGCTCGGAGATGTGAACGAGCCCCTCGACGCCCGGAACGAGCTTCACGAAAGCGCCAAACTGCATGAGCTTCGACACCGTGCCCTTGACCTTGGCGCCCACGGGGAACTTGCTCTGCACGCTGTTCCAGGGGTTGTCGCCCATGTCGCGGTACACGAGCGAAATCTTGCCGGTCTCGGCGTTCACCTTCTCGACGCGGACCTTCACCTTCTGGCCCACCTGCAGCACTTCGCTGGGATGACCGATGCGGTCCCAGCTCATCTGGCTCACGTGAATCAGGCCATCGGCGCCGCCAAGGTCGACGAACGCGCCGAACTCTTGCAGACTGCGGACGACGCCCTCCCGAATCTGCCCCGGAGCGATCTCGGCCAGCAGCTTGTCGCGCAGTTCCTTGCGCTCGCGCTCCATGAACGCGCGATGGCTGAGCACAAGGTTCTTGCGGCGGCGGTTTGCTTCGGTGATGACGCACGCGAGCCGCTGGCCCACGAACTCTTCGGGGTTCTCGATGCGGTAGGTCGAAATCTGGCCCATCGGCATGAAGCCGCGGATGCCAGCCACGGTGCACTCGAGGCCGCCCTTGTTGATCGCCGAGATCGTCACCTCGATGATCTGCCCTTCCTTGACCTCATCCCAGTTGCCCACGTCGACGGCCGCGGCAGGCAGCGACAGCTCGTACAGTCCCTGGTCGGCGTCGTGCTTCACCACGACGAGCTCGAGCTGCGCGCCGACTTCAGGCGGCGTTTCGCCGAATTGCTGGGCCGGCACGACGCCCTGGTGCGGGCCGCCGAGATCGACGAACACGTCGCCTTCCCGCAGGCTCACGACGCGGCCGGTGACGCGCGACTCGGGGGCCAGTTCGCTCGTGGCGGCGACGGTCGCCGTGCCTTCGATCAATTCTTCCAACGAACCGCCGGCCAGCGCGGCTTCGAGCTCGCGTTCCAACTCGGGCGGCAATTGAGCGCGGATATTGGGCGGGGGATAACTCTTGCGCTTCGACTCGCTCGGCGGCCGATCGGGATTCGCCGGCCCGGGAGTAACGGGGTTGGGCTTGGGGGCCTCGGCGCTTTCGTCGCGGCGTCCGCCGATCTGAATTCGCTCGCTGGGGCGCGGAACCGCGGCGGCCTCGGAGTCGCCCGTGGCCAGCGCATCGGCATCGTGATGAATGGGCGCCGGCGAGGCTTCCAGCACGGCGTCGGACTGCGGCTCACTCGCGGCGGCAGCCTCGGGCGACGTCGCAGCAGTACTCTGCGGCTCGTTCGCGTCTTGTGGGGCAGACATGATTTGGGACGTATCGACGTATCGCGGAGGAGGAGGATTGCGGGCGGACGGCCCGCACGTTGACGCCGCGCAAGTGTACCCAGCGGCGCAACAAGGGTGCAACTGCCAGGAGTGTAGTCCTCTCGCTCCGCGAGAGGGAATCGTCTCGCGGAGCGAGACGACTACACTACGATCTGGCGCAGATGAAAATGAAACTTACCCAGCTTGCCTCCGTAGTTGCCGGCGCCGATCGCGAGGACGCCATCGCCGGCCGCGGCATGAATGGCCGTGCCCATGGCGGCCGCCACGGCGGCCTCGTCCACGCCGTTGATCACGATTTCGTACGCCGCCTGAGCGCCGGCGACCAGCTCGGTGGCAACACGGCCGCGCAGCGTCGGGCAAAACGCCTCGTTGGTCGACGCCCGCAGCGCCTTGTACTTCGACCCCACCTTGCTGCCGCTGCGAACGACGCCGCCTGGGAAGGGCGTGATGACGCCCTCCAGAGCGGCCACGGCTTCCACGGCGCGGCGGGCCGCCGCCAGGGCGACTTCTTGCGTCTCGCCCTGCAGGATGACGTTGCCGCCGGCGACGCCCTTGGCCGCACCGGCGCTTTCTTCAACCAGAAACTCGCCGTCCATGGTGGGGATCCGCCAGTATCGGAGCTCGCCCAGCAGCTTGCTCTTCTGGAACCCGTCGCCGAAGAAGCGAAGCAGCTTGCCCAGCGGAATCCTGTCCTCGCCGTGCGGCAAACCGTCGAAGACCGCCGTCGTGGGGCAGGTGAGCAGGCACTGGCCCGTGCGATTGGGAATCGCCTTGGCCAGCGCTTCGACCGAGAACCCAAACGCCAGGATCGACGCGGCCGGGCGTCCGTCAGGCGACTCGTCGGCCGGTAAATGCCGTTCGACGCCAACCTCCGCATCGCAGCCGATCACCGAGGCGCCGTAGCCGCAAACCTCCCGCAGGGCAGCGTCCAGCCAATGCTCGTCGGCTGCCGTCACGATCAGCCGCGCGTAGCGCATGCGGAACGCTTCGGCAAACGTATCAAGGATGAGCGTCGGACCGATGTGCATGCGGGCGGAAGTGGGCGGTGAGCAGGTAGCGAGCCGGGGCGTCCCCCCCGGCCGCCGTGGGCAGTTAGCCGAGAGCCTACGGCTCGTAGGGCGGCATCGCCCGCCGGCTCATCATCACGCGCGCTGCGGGAGCCCACAAGGTCGACGGTCGTGCGCGTGGGGGCCCTGTCAACTGCGCCTCGCCGCTTCGCCGCTGACGCGGCTAAACCCCATCCCCGGACGCGGAGTTTGTGCGCCCGTCTCGTCGACAGGTGCCGCGCCCCATTGTTTGAGAACGCGCTCGACGTCGCGAACGACGGCGGGCAAGTGTCTCACCAGGACGCGGTGCGGCAGGACTTCGAGAAACACATCGTCCTCATCGAGCCCTGCGCTCGCGCCGTCCCAATCGGTCGAACGACGGAGCCCGTCGCGAATCGCGGCGCGCGACTCCGGCGTGCTTGTGAAGTCGTCAGAGACAATTCTGAATCCACGCGTCACGGCGCGATGCGCGGTCGTACCGCCGGGGGACGAGGATTCGATCTCGGCTTTCACCGCTCGCATTTCCGCCAGCACGCGGCCAATCTGGTCATGGACGCGCCGGGTCTGAGTCACCACAAACATGCCAGGCACGAAATTGGAGAGCTCGCCCTCGCCCGTCCCGTTCTCCGCCCACGAGTCGTATGCGACCTGATCGATGATGATGTCGTGGAGCGATTCGAAGCGGTCGTTATCAATGTCGCGCGCGCCGTCGGCAGCGACCTCGCACACGAGGTCATCAACGCGATAGACGCGCACCTCCAGGCGAGTCTCCGCTTCGTCCTCGGTCGTGATTAACAGGACCTCGTTATCGATGATAGAGGTCAGGTCTTCGACGTTTTTCAACATCAGCGCTAGCGCTGATCGGAGCGAAACATTGGCGATCGAAATGTTGACCTCGGTTTCCGGCGACAGTCCGACAGCCTCGATGGCCTTCGTGTCGAAGACGATGGGAATCTGGTACTCTTCGGAGATGACTCGCATGATGGTGTTGAGCGGCGTCTCGGGGAAGTCCCAGGGACTGCGGAGCCGCTGATTCAGGGCCTCTTCTATTTGATCTTCGGCGCTCGAAGGCGATGCCGATTGTTCGGAGGGGGACGTCGCCTCTCCGAACGGATCGCCGCCCGGTTCCTGCGCGATCAAGCGCCCCGCCAGATAGCACGCTCCCACGAGCGCACACGCCCCTACCCATATTCTTTGGCCCATGACAATTGCCTCCGCGACCCGCGCGGAACGCGCGGGTCCATGAGAAGTGCCGTGCCGAAAGCGGCGACGGTTCCGGAAACGTCGCCGCCACGAAGCACGGAGTTTACCGAATGTTCGCCGGCCGGGGCAAAAGGCCGGCGAAATCCTCGGGTTTTCGCGGGGGCGAGCGGATCAACTGCCGTCGCCGTCGGTCATCTTCACGAACCGGCCGCCGCTGGTATAGCGGCCGCCTTCGTTGTACCGGCACCACGAGAGCTCGACTTCCGCCGCGATGGAGCCGAACCGCGGGCTCTCGACCGAAACCAGGGCCCGCCGGTCGGCCAGCGGCGCCGGGTGCTCGAACGCGACGCCCCATTCGTTCAGCTCGCGAAGGCGCACTTCGCGGGCGTCGCGGGGGCGGCCCTGGGCGTCCAGCGGTGTGATCCGGGCCACGACCGCGAGGGCTTCCTCGCGCGGAAAGGCTTCGCCGAACAGGGCGGTGCGCAGCCGCGCCACGAGCGAGGCAATTTCGGCGTGAAAGACCGCTCGGTCGCGCATGGGCGACGGGAGCGGCGCAAACAGTTGGCGACGAGCATCGCGGGAGGGAACCATACGCGTCCTCGGCAACGAGTGGCTTGACTGGCGAAGCGCGGCGCCGTGCCGCGCCGGCCACCGCAAGCTTACTCGCCGTCGCGCGACGTTCAGCGCGCGCCTTAACCACCGAGACGCAGATTTTTACTCTCGCACACGGCAGAACCCGTGCGCTCGAAAAGGTTTCTCACGCGCGTATGCGCGTCCGGCAAAGTGCGCGGGTCGCAGGCATCGTGCCGCGCTAGCCGCCCGCCGCAGGCTTGGCCGGCTCGCCCAGCAGGCGCCGCAGCTCGCTGCGCAGCGCTTCGTCGCGAGCGTCCATGTGCACGGCGTTGCCCTTTTGATCAACCAGAATCGCCGTCGGAATTCCGACGATGCCGTAGTAGCGGGCCATGGGGTGATTCATCGACGCCTGGTCGGCCTCGGCGGGAAATAAGGTCGCCCAGGGAATGCGATGTTCCTTGACAAACTGCTCCGCCTCATCGCGAGTGTCGTCGAGCGATACGGCCACGACGTCGAATCCCTTGTCTTTGTACGCGTTGTACATCGCGTGCACGTTGGGCGCTTCCAGCATGCACGGCTCGCACCAGGTGGCGGTAAAGTCCACTAGCACGACCTTGCCGCGGTAAGATTCCCAATCGATTTCACCGCCGCTGAGCAGTTCCCCCCTAATCTCCATGGGCTTGCCCAGTAGCGTGAGGCGGCGCCTCATGCCAGCAATGTTTGCTTTTTCGAGCGTGGCCTGTACCTCGTCGGACGCGCTGGCCTCGAACGCCGGGACTGTCTGCTCGAGCAGTTTGATGACGAAGGGGTCGTCGTTACGCTCGAGATTGATGGCCACCAATTGCACGATGCCCACTTCCAGCGAGGAGAGATGCGGCGATTTGACCCGTCCGACGATCTTGGCGAGAAGCGCCTCCTTGGCGGCCTCGTCCATGTCGACCCAGTTGGAAAGCTGTGAGACGAGGTATTCCTGCCAGCCGACCGAGGCAATTTCCGGCCGCGTGTGATTCATGGTGGCCTCGAGAGCGGCGGCGAACACTTCTCGCGCCTGCTCGTGGCCCAGTTTGCTCAGGCCGAGCAGGGCACTCAGGCGGTGACGTTCGGCCATCGCCTTTTGGTCGTCGGTCGCCTCGCCGGACCGCATTTTGTCGGCGGCGTCGAGGATCGTGGCGAGAACTTTCTGAGCATATACGACTTGTTCGTATTCGGAGTCGCCCACGGGCGCGCCGTTGCCGAGCTCGGTTATGAATTTGTTGAGAGCGTCCGCGTCGCCCTCGGGGATATCGAGCGTTTCCAGCTTCAGGTCCTTCGAGGTGATGGTAGAGGCATCGACGGCAGACGCGTCCTGGGCCCCGGCGATCGGCAGCCAACGGAGCGCCAAACTGCCGCCGAAAACGATCGCGATGCAGGCGAGGGCAACGGGAGGATTGGTCGACAATCGTTTCATCAAAAGATTCTCGCAAGGGGAAATCGAATTCACCGCGCCGCAGCGCCGCCGAAGTACAGCCATTGTGACGGCGCCGGCCCCGAGGGCAAGTTGTCGCCTCGGCCGCCGGACCAGCGCCGTGGGGAGAACCGCCGGCCCCCCCGAGGCCGCAGCGAAATCACGGCCTCAAATGGTGGAAATCCGTGATGATCTTCCACGCCGCAGGCGGCGAATCGGCATAGTGAATCAGGTCCAGATGCCGGTCGGCAATCATGCCTTCGTCGGCTAGGGCTTGAAAATCAATGACACGATTCCAGTACTCCGACCCGTACATGATGATGGGAATTTCCTGCAATCGCCCGATTTGGCGGAGCGTGAGCGCGTCGAACAACTCGTCGAGCGTGCCGAACCCGCCGGGGAAAATCACCAAGGCGGCTGCCCGCAAGATCAAGTGAAACTTCCGCATCGCGAAGTAGTGAAACTGCAAGCAAAGCTCGGGAGTGATGTAGGGATTGGGCTCCTGCTCGTGCGGCAGCTCGATATTGAGGCCCACGCTCTTGGCGCCGACGTCGAACGCGCCGCGATTGGCGGCCTCCATGACCCCGGGCCCGCCGCCGGTCATCACGACGAAGTCGCACTTGGCGTCGCCTTGCTGGCAACGGGACACCAGGCGGCCGAACTCGCGCGATTCGTCGTAGAAGTGGCTGTTCGCCACGATGCGCTCGGCGCGTTGCAACTCGCGGCGAGCGGCGACATCATCGGGGGCCTGCTTCAGCGCGCTCGTTGCGTCCGCGAGGCGCCGCGCGGCCTGATCGCGCGGCACGATTTGCGTGCCGCCGAAGACGACGACCGTCGAACGAATGCCGTGCTCGCGAAGGATCGTCTCCGCCTTGAGCAGCTCGAGCTGCATGCGCACCGGTCGCTGCTCGGGGCGGCCGAGAAAGTCGACGTCGAGCCCCGCGAGCTTGTAACTCGGCGACTCGAGGATGGCGCGCCGGTTCGCTTCGACGCGCTCGGCTAATTCCCGCGATTCGTGATTTGACATGCCCGGTCAGTAAGAAAAGAACTCTCGCAGAGGCGCAAAGGCGCAGAGAAAGACGCGAAGAACTCGAAAATGAAACAAGCCGTTTGCGGATTCGCGCTCACCTGGTCCTCGTGGGAATCCGTCTTTCCTTCTGCTTTGCGATCCGTCCTTTGCGTCTTTGCGCCTTTGCGAGAGGTTTTTCAAGAAGTTCGTTCAATCGAGTTGTACGATGGCCCCAAGCTCCGGCGCCATCACATCCCAGCTTCGCGTTCGACGAAGTTCGTCGGCCAGCGTATCCGCGGCATCCGGCTCGCCGTGGGTGAGAAACGTGCGTCGCGGCGGCGCGGGAAGGTGGTCGAGCCAGCGGAGCAGATCGCTGCGGTCGGCATGGCCGCTGAGTCCGGGCACCTTTTCAATCGCCGCGCGCACGGGCACGTCGCGTCCGTACATGCGAATGAACCTGACTCCGTCTTCGATCAGCCGGCCGCGCGTGCCGACGGCCTGAAAGCCGCCGATGACGATGGTGGATTGCGGATTGGGCAGCCGCTGCTGCAGATGGTGAACGATGCGCCCGCCGGTCATCATGCCGCTGGAAGCGATGATCACCGCCGGCCCCTTCACCTGGTTGATCGCCTTCGATTCGTTGCTCGTGCGGGCGAGCATGACCTTGCGACCTGCCAAAGCCGGATGGGCATGATCCAGGACGCCGTCGCTGAGATCGTGCTCGTCGCTGTACTGGCGGTAGACGGCGGTGGCATCGCAAGCCATCGGGCTGTCGACAAAGATCGGCAGGTCCGGAATGCGGTCGGCGCTCTTGAGCAATTGCAGTAGGTACACGAGTTGCTGAGCGCGGCCCACGGCGAACGACGCCATGAGCATGACGCCGCCGCGCTTGATGGCACGATGCACAACGTGCTCCAGCCCGTCGAGCAGGCTGGCGTCGGGGTGCTCGCGATTGCCGTAGGTGCTCTCGCAAACGAGGTAGTCGCACGCGGGAGGCGGCGTGGGATCGTGGTAGAGCGGGCCCTGGTAGCGGCCGACGTCGCCGGAAAACAGGATCCGCAGCGGCGGCGTGCGATCGCGGACTTCGACCTCGATCATCGTGGAACCGAGGAGGTGCCCCGCGTCATGGTAGCGCATCGCGATGGCTCCCGCGGGCGAAAACCACGCGTCGCGCGGCTGGTTGCGGAACAGCCGCATGGTCTTTTCCACGTCGCGGCCGTCGTACAGCGGCAGCGCCGGCCGGTGCTTCGAATAGCCCTTGCGATTGGCGTAGACCGCGTCGTCTTCCTGGCATTTGGCCGAGTCGAGCAAGATGATCTCGGCCAGCTCGTGCGTGGCTGGCGTGCAGTAGATCGGGCCCTTGTAGCCCTGCTTCACGAGCCGCGGCAGGTATCCAACATGGTCGAGGTGCGCGTGAGTGAGTACGACCGCGTCGACGGCCTTCACATCAAACGGCGTGGGCGCCCAGTTCAGCTCGCGCAACTCCTTGAGCCCCTGAAACAAGCCGCAATCGACGAGCACCGCGGCGCCGCCGGCTTCGAGCAGGTACTTCGAGCCCGTGACGGTGCGGGCGGCGCCGTGAAAGGTGAGTTTTGCCATGGGCGTAGGATAGCGGTTCGACCGGGAAATGACGAACGACGAATTCCGTGGGTTAATGACGAATGACGAAATCCGAATGACGAATTGAGAACGAGCCTAGCCTCTTCTCCACGCGCTTCCGACATTCGTCATTCGGATTTCGTCATTCAAATAATTCCATGCAGCGGCCCGCCGGGGGCGCCGAGCGCGTCGACGCGACGTGTGATCTCCGGATCCTCTTCCAGCACCGGCGCATGGTGCGGTTTGATCCGAGCATCAATGACCAGCGCCCCTCGACAGCCCCAGTGCTTCTCGCTCGTGAACTCGTCAACGCCGTAAATGTCGTCGGCGGGGTTGGCTCGCGTGAACGTGGCCCACAGGAAATTGTTGAGCGACTCGCCAACGAATTGGCTGTCGTCAACGACGACGATCCATCGGAAGCGATTGGCCGGATGATCCGAGGACACGTCCTGGCAAAAGCGATGCATGACGCCCGCGACGTCATTGCGGCAGGCGACGCGGGCGCGCACGGACTCGTCGTAGTCGAACGAGGGGCGGGGGCACGCCGGACCTTCGACGGCGAGCACGCCGGGCAGCGACACGCGCGGATTGCGAAATCCCTCCGGAAGCGGCAACGTCGCAGGCAGCTCCGTCGCCAACTCGAACCGCTTAGGCCCCCGGGCAGCAATCACCACTTTCGAGCCGGCGTTGAATCCCGCGCCGGAGTAATCGAGCGTATCGATCGTCGTGTGCGTGTGGAAATGCAGATCGCGACGCCAGTCGGCCCGCTCGAGCGCGTGTCGCAGGAAACCGGCGACGTCGTGGAGATCGAGCTGCGGATCGTCGTCGTGCGCGGCGATCAAGAGGAATTTGGCGAGCGACAGTTGGCCCTGGCCGAGGATCGCGCACGCCTGCGTGAGTAGCTCCTGCGGCGCCTGTTCGCCCGTGAATGGCGTGTATCGCTCGCTGCCGGCGGCCAAGAGCAGCGGGTGCACGCCGGCCGCATCGACGGCGTGCACGCCGTGAATCCCCGGCAGCACCGCGGGAATCATCGGGCCGGTCAGCTCGTGGATGAGCTTTCCAAACATCGTGTCCTCCTGCGGCGGACGGCCAGATGGCGTCACGGCGACAGGACACGTGCTCGACCTTCAGCACGGGAAACGGATGTTCAAGGCTGTAATAGCCCAGATGGTCGCCGAACGGCCCCTCGGGCAGCAGGCGATCAGGATCGACCGTGCCGACGATGCAGAAGTCGCTGTCGGCGTGGAGGGGCAGGGCGCCGGGGCGCCGGATCATTCGCACGCGGCGGCCGCCGAGGGCGCCGGCAAAACCCAACTCGCTCATGCCTTCGGGCAGCGGCATGACCGCCGCCACCGCCATCGCCGGCGGGCCGCCCACGAACACATTCACGCGGAACGGCTGGCCGGCCCGCATCGCCGCGGCGTGGTGCACGCCGATCGAACGATGGATTTGATAATGGAGTCCAACTTCGCGGTCCGGCGCGTACTCGTTCCCGGCCAGTTGAACGCGGTACATGCCGAGATTCGAGCGCCGCAGGCCCGGCTCGCGGACATCCTCGGTGTAGACGATCGGCAGCGTGACGAATGGCCCGCCGTCTCGCGGCCAACTCACCAGTTGCGGCAACTCACTAACACGAGTCTGCTCAGCCAGCACGGGGCCGCCGCGCACAAACTTCGGCAACATGCTCGCCGCATCGAACGGCGCCCGCCAGTACTTCCACGGCCGCCGCGCCGCCGCTTGCGGCTTAGCGCGCAG
This sequence comes from uncultured Planctomycetaceae bacterium, assembly GCA_964430075.1. GTDB lineage: Bacteria > Planctomycetota > Planctomycetia > Pirellulales > Lacipirellulaceae > Lacipirellula. The sequence goes on from CAYSFP010000058.1 coordinate 17,058, forward strand.
GGCCACCAGTCGCTCCACCCCGGCGAGCGCATCGCGAAACATCAGCCGCGTGCGCTCGATCGTGCCGAAGAGATTGCTGACCATCGGAAACCGGCAACCGACGACGCTGGCGAAGTACACGGCCGGCCCTCCCGCCGCGTGGACGCGGCGGTGGATGGCTGCGGCCTCGAGCCGGGCGTCAATGGGCGCGTCGATCCGGACGAGCTGCCCGTGCCGATCGAGGTCGTCAACGCATTCGCGGAGGCTGCGATAACCCATGCAACACCGGGTCCAGAGGGCATAAAAGCCACCGGCTCGGCCGGTGGACGACTTCGCGGGAGCACAAGGCGTCACATCGGAGTCCACCGGCAGAGCCGGTGGCTTACAAAGGGGCGGCAATCACCCGCCCGAGCTTACCGAGGATTCCGCGCGGCCGTAACTGCTCGGAGATCGTGGCGTCGGTCTGTTTGCAATAACCGTCACGACGTGTCTGAACGCCATTTCCGGCGTCTATCAACCCATCCTGGTGGGGAATCTGACGGCGTCCTATGCTTACTCCAGAGGAAGATCGGCGTCGATGCACCCTCCCGGCGAGGCGCAGGCTGTGCCAGCACGGCTCAGCGGGCGTGAAACTGGTGAGATGCGCGTCCCACGCCTACAATCAGTGCATTGAGATTCTGACGCATTGGCCCTCCCCAGGCCCCATGGGATACACGCAGCATGAGTCGGGAACGCGAAGAGGGATGCCCAGAGATCGCCATCGTGGGCGACCTGACCGAGCATGAGACGGAGCTGACAGACCGGATTCTCGACGTCGAACCAGGCGGCGAGTGCCGTATTTACTTCGACTCGCCGGGCGGCAGCCCGTACTGCGCGATGTCGTTGATGACGCTCATCCGGCTGCGCGGTTTGCGGGCCACGGGCATCGTCACCGGCGAATGTTCGAGCGCTGCGCTTTGGCCGTTTGCGGCATGCCAGCGGCGATTTGTCACGCCATGCAGCGTGCTCTTGTTCCATCCCATGCGGTGGCAAAGCGAGGAGAACGTCGGCCTTGCCGAGGCGGCCGAGTGGGCCCGGCACTTCGGCCAGCTCGAAAAGGATATGGACGTGCTCTTGGCAGAGCTGTTCGGCGCGCCGGCGGAAATGATGGACACGTGGATCAACCCGGGGCGCTACGTGAGCGGCAAAGAGCTGGCCGCAGCAGGGCTGGCCGAGATGATCACGTTCGACGTGCTGCCGGAGTTCGAGATGCCCAAGCCGTCGAAAAACGGCAAGCACCATCGCGGGGCGAAGGTGAAGAGCTGATTCGGATTTACCACAGAGGACACGGAGGGCCCAGAGCAAGAGTAAAAATCGCTAGTGGACGCTGATCTTCGCTCAGAGAGACTTCGTCCAATTAGCGCCTAATCAGCCTCCGTCAACGGGTTCCTTTTTTCTTCTCTCCGTGTCCTCTGTGGTGAATGCATTGGACGGCTGGCCGCGGGTGCGAAAAAACTCGTCTCCCCGCAACTTGCCCGTTTGAATTATGATTTGCCGCTGATGGAGCCGGCGTGCGCGCTGGCTCGGCATCCCCGGTCGATGGCGGGGGACCACTTGGCTACGATTCAGGGAGGAATGCGATGAGCGGCATCTCGCGGCGTTACCGCGCTTGTTGGGGAGTTTTGGCGGCCGCAGTTAGCGTGGCCGTCGGCCGCGCGGCCACAACCGATCCCGCGGCCCCGCCCGTCGCCGATGCGACAGCGATCGCGGCGCCAGACACGCTCGCCGTGTTGCCGCCCTATCTGCCCAAGGCTCCCGTCCAGGGCGAGCTGAAGCTGGCCGGCTCGTCCGCCATGGCGCAGCTCGCCCACCTCTGGGCCGCGGGACTTGCGCACATTCATCCCGAGGCCAACATCTTGGTGAAAACGTTCGAGTCCGGCCAGGTGCTGCCGCGACTTGCCAAGGACGAGATGCAGATCGGCCTGATGAGCCGGCCGCTTACCGAGAGCGAGCTGAAATCGGGCGGCCTGGTCGCCCTTGCCACGGCCAAGGATGTGCTGGGGATTGTCGTTCATCCCGACTCGCCGCTCGAGACGCTCACCGTGGATCAAGGCATGCAGCTCTTGCGCGATCCGCAAGCGGCCGAGGCGCCTGGCGCCAAGACGTGGGGGGAGCTCGGGCTCGAAGGCGACTGGGCCAAACTGCCCGTGACGCTCTACGGCCGCACGGCGGGCGCCGGGGCGTGGGGCTACCTCGTGAACCGCTTCCTCGGCGAAGGCGCCGCCTCGCGGACCGCTAAGGATTGTGCCGGCTACGCCGACATCTGCAAGAGCGTCGCCGGCGATCGCGGCGGCGTGGGCTACGTGAGCCTGTCGCTCGCTCCGCCGGCAGTGGGCAAGGTGCTGCCGCTGACGCTGAGTACCACCGGCGAAACGATCCCGGCGCCGCTGGCGGGCGAGCAGGTCGACCCGCGCTATCCGCTGGTGCGCGAGCTGTACGTCGTGCTCAAGTGGAATGCTGGCGACAAGCTCTCGCCGCTGGCCGACGAATTTTTGCACTACGTCCTGAGCCGCTCGGGACAGGAGGATTCGGTGAAGGCCGGCTTTTTGCCGATGCGCCGCGACGAGGTGCTCGCCTCCCGCGATCAACTCGGCTGGACTGGCAAGCGGTAGAAATCCCCCTCCCTCGAAGGGACGGGCTAGGGGAGGGATTGATTCCTCTCAATAGCTCGCTGGTTCTCGACGTATCGTCCAGCTCCGCATTTCGGCAACATTTCATCACGAGGCGAAGCGCCTCGGTCACAAGGACGATCCCATGCGAAGCATGATGCTGTCCCACCGTCAGGTCCGTTGGCGTGCGGCAATCATCGCCGCGCTCCTCATGTCCCACGCTAAGCCGGCGTCAGCCCAGTCGCCCACGCCGGCGCGCAGCCGCGATCTCGTCTCCAACCAGTGGACCGGCAGCGCGATCGCGCCGCCCACGGGGTTGACCACGCCGATCTGGAACCCCGGGCAGCCGAACTCGTGGCGGCTGGGCGTGGCGATCGAGAACCTCGAAACGGGCGTCTTGCTGACCGACGTCGAGCGCGGCATGCCCGCGGAAGCCGCCGGGCTGGCGCGCGGCGACGTGATCATCAGCGTCGGCGGCTACCAGGTGGGCTACGTCGACGGCGCGCTCTTCGACCTGGGCGACGAACTGCGGCGTCGCACGAACCCGCAAGGCAGGGTGACGATGCTCGTCTTCGATGGCCGCAATCGGCAACTGCGGGCGATGCCGGTGACGCTCCAGCAAGCGAACCCCAAGGGCGTGCGCGGCCAGATCCTGTGCCGCGAGCGGGTCACGCTCACCTCCCAGGCAGCGCTCACCGTGCGGTTGCGCGACGTGACCTTTGCGAGCTGGCAAAACGTGGCGGTGGGGCAGCAGGTGATTCCCAACCCGCCGCACCCGCCGATTCCGTTTTCGATCGACTTCGACCCGACGACGATCTACCCCGATCACCGCTATGCCGTGGACGCCTGGGTGATGGACCGCGGTCAGGTCGTCCTGCAGGCGGCGCCGGTGTCGGTCAACCCGCTGACCAACACGGCCCAACTGCAAGTGACGCTGGTGAAGCCCGCGGGCAGCAACACTCCGGGACCGGTTTACGCTGCGGGCGCGCTCGACCAGGTGAACCAGTGGTACCGACAGTACTTGCTTCGCGACGCAACGCCCCAGGAGTTGGCGGCGTGGCAGGCGCATTTGCAAGCCGGACGCTCGACGCAGGACGTGCAGGCCTACATTCTGAGCAGCAGTGAGTATTTCGACCGCATGGGCAATCAGAGTGCGCGGTACCTCAGCGAGTTGTACCGCACGCTGTTCGGCCGGCAGCCGACGGCGGCAGAGCTCTCGCAGTTTCAGAATCAGTACGCACAGTACGGCGGGGCTCGCAGCCAATTCGTGCAGGACGTGCTGCGACGGCTGCCGCAGTGAGCGTGGGCGGCAACGGACGCGAGCGAATCGGTTAACGGCGACGCATTGGAGTAGCCGCGATGCGACGCATCGCCGGGGCGTTGGAATGCGGCGTCCAACGCAACACCCCAGCGAGCCGTAGGCTCGCGGCTAGGTTGGTTCGACTGCGTCGACGACGAAGATCTGGTTAAATCGCTCGCCGCCTGATTGCATGCGGCGCACGTAGGCGATGCGCGAACCGCCGGGCGAGAAGGCGCAGACCTCGGGCCGCGGTGCGTCGTCGCCTGCAAGTCGCTGAGTGAGGCGGCGGGAGCGGCCCGTCGCAACGTCGACGGCCAACACGCTTCCGTCGGCGATGTACCCGATCTTCGTTCCCGCAGCGTTCCACGTGAACGCGCTCTCCACGCCGTGTTCGCCGTGAGTTGCCTGCACGGGCGGCTGCTCATCGCCGAGCGGCGAGACGGTCCAAAGCTGCACAACGCCCGCGTCGTCGCGCATCAACACGGCAATCCGCGACCCGTCGGGCGAGCTTCGCGGCCAGTGGCGCGGCCCCTGCACGCCGGGATACCGGCGGCCGATCGTGCGGGTGAGCCGCCGCTGCACGACGCCGGCGGGCGGCGCCGGGCGCGTCGTAGGCGTGCCGGGCAGCGGATGCTCGCCCGCCCGCGTCACGTCGTCAGGCAAGTCGACGATGAAGAGCTCGGTGATCGGCTCGCCATGGTCAATCAGGTCGCCAAGGAATGCGAGCGCGCGATGCTGTCGCGAGCCGTCCTGCCGCAGGTAGCCATGCGTGCCAACCCACGCGTCTTCGTAGGCGCGGTAAATCTCGTCGGAGCCGCGGCGGGGATAGTTCTGCGTTTCCGTGACGACGACAGAGAACATCGTGCCGTCGTGATTGCGCGGATGCGTGCGAGGGACGGCGACCGGCCCCGCCGGAGCTGATACGCCAACATTGCGCTGGTTGCGATCCGCCGTCGCGGCCGTTGCAGGTTCGAGCGTGGCGAGGACATGGTCCTCGTAGGTGAAGCTCACCCACTGGCCGTCGCCGCTGAAGACGTGGACGTGCGTGCCGCCGCGGAGGGCGCCCGGCGTGTAGGGGGGCGTCAAGTCGCGGGCGTCGAGGTTCACGGCGACGCCGGGCCGGCCGGCGTCGACGATGACGCCCCGGCGGTGAAAGGGCGCGTACTGCCAGTCGGGCGTGGGGTCTTCGGGACCGAGGATAAAGGCAACGCGATCGTCCACCGGGCTGCAGGTGGCGACGCCGCAGCAAGCGCCGCGGCGGCTCTCGTAGAGGACTTGGACTTCGCCGGTCTCGACATGGACGCGCTCGATGCGCGTGCCATCGAACTTAGCGCCGGCCGCATCCGAGCGGACGTCGTAGACGATCCACTGGCCGTCGGGCGACCACACGCCGTAGTTGGTGAGGATGTGGCCGTGGGCGGCGTGGGTGAGTTGGCGTTCGGCCACAAAAAAGACCCTCTGCTCCCCTCTCCTCGATGGAGAGGGGTTGGGGGAGAGGTGGTGCAGCAGGTACACGCGATCCAGTGGGAAGAGACAAGAGAGCGTGTACCCTCCGCATCCCCCCTTCCCAGCCCTCCCCGCCGAGGGGAGGGAGCCGGAGGAATCAGAAGGGCTCGAGCGTTCACTTATCCCGGTAACCGCCTGGATGCGCCTTGTGCCACTTCCACGCACTCGCGACGATCGGTTCGATGCCCACGAACTTCGGCGTCCAGTCGAGCGTCGTGCGGGCCAGCGACGCGTCGGCCACCAGGGCTGGGGGATCGCCGGCGCGGCGGGGTACGACGCGCGCCGGAATCTTGTGCCCGGTCGTGCGGCGACAGGCTTCGACGACTTCCATCACGCTCGCCCCGGCGCCGGTGCCGAGATTCAGCTTGAAGGCCACGCCCGGCTCCAGACGCTCAAGCGCCGCGATGTGCGCGCGGCCCAGATCGTCGACGTGAATGTAGTCGCGGATGCAGGCGCCGTCGGGCGTCGGATAGTCGTCGCCGAACACGAGCACCTCGTCGCGCTGGCCCAACGCGACCTGAAGCACCAGCGGAATGAGGTGCGTCTCGGGATCGTGGTCCTCGCCGATCGATCCGTCCTCGGCGGCCCCGCTGGCGTTGAAATACCGCAGCGCCGCATAGCCCCAGCCGTAGGCTACCGCGTAGTCGGCCAGCGCGTATTCGATCGCCAGCTTCGTGTTGCCGTAAGGGTTGATCGGCGCTTGCTTCTCGCGCTCGGTGATCGGCACGACGTCCGGCACGCCGTAGGTGGCGCAGGTGCTGGAGAACACGATCCGTTGGACGCCCTGCAAGCGCATCGCGTCGAGCAGTGAGAGCGTGCCGACGACATTGTTCTGGTAGTACTTGGCCGGCTCGGTGACGCTCTCGCCGACGTAACAGAACGCGGCGAAGTGCATCACGGCGTCGATTTTATGGTCGCGCAGCGCCTCGCCCAGCCGGGCGCCGTCCAGGAGGTCGCCCTCAATGAGCCGCCCCTGCGGCACGGCGGCGCGGTGGCCGTAGGCCAGGTTGTCGTACACCCACGGCTCGTGACCGGCCAGCTTCAACAGCCGCGCCGCGTGCGAGCCGACGTATCCCGCGCCGCCGGTGAGGAGAACATTCATGCCGCGATAATATCGGCGAAGCCCCGCGGGTCAACACCGCTCCGGTCGGCGGGCTGGCTTCTATCCCCGGAAATACAGGTACGCCGCCACGATAAGCGCCAGCATCCCTACGGACGTGGCGACGTCGACGCCGCTCCAACTGGCCCGCGTCTCGGCCTTGTCCTGCTCGGTCTGCGTGGCGAACGTCAGACCGCTGAGTTTCGCGTAGTCCGGTTCGCGCGTGAGAAAGCTCACCACGATCATGGTCAGCGAACTGACAACGAAGATGAGCAATCCAAAATACTGGAAGTAGATTTTGTTGACGATCCAAAAAAACGAACCTTCGGCGTACGCGAAGTCCGACCAAATCTTCGTCGGCGTATCGACGCCGAGCCGCAACAGGCCCATCGCAAACCCCACCACGAGCGCCGCCAGGCATCCCGCGGCGTTCATTCGCTTCCAGAACACGCCCAGGAAGAACACGACGAAAATGGGCGGAGCCAAATACCCTTGGACCGACTGGAGGTATTCGTAGAGGCCTCTCGAGCCTTGGATGATCGGAATCCAAGCGATCCCAATGAGCACCATCACGACCGTGGCGATACGGCCGACCCGCACGAGCTGCCGCTCGGGCTGCCCCGGCTTGAACTTGGCGTAGAGGTCGATCGTGAACAGCGTGGCGCACGCATTAAACACGCCAGCCAGCGAGCTCATCAGCGCCGCCAGCAAACCGGCCACTACCACGCCGCGGATGCCCACCGGCAGCACGTTTTTCACCATCAGCGGAAAGGCCTGGCCGCTGTCGACGATCTCTCCCTGGTCGTTCAACATGCCGGAGAAATTCATGCCCTCCATCTCGCCATTGCTCAGCTTGGTGATCAGGGCCAAGCAGATGATGCCGGGAACGATGAAGATGAACACCGGCAGCAGCTTCAAATACCCCGCAAAGATGCACCCGCGCCGGGCCTCGGTCTGGTTCGGCGCCCCCAGGGTGCGCTGCACGATGTACTGGTCCGTGCACCAGTACCACAGGCCGATGATCGGCGCGCAAAACAGCATGCCTAACCACGGGAAATGGCTGGGAAACTCGAAGTACCAAGCCTGTTTGACGATCTTGTCGCCCTCCTTCACCGAGATCGGCTGCCACGTGCTCTCAATGCCCTCGGGCACGAGCGGCTTCCACAAATTGAACTTCTCGCGGTCGACCGTCTCGCGCAGCTCCTGCCAGCCGCCGATTTTTTCCAAACCGTAGTAGGTCACCAGCGCCGAGCCGATGATCAGGATGATCGTCTGCAGCGCCTCGGTGTACGCCACGGCGCGGAATCCGCCCAGCACCGTGTACAGGCCGGTGATCACCAGCACGGCGATCGAGCCGATCCAGAAGCCGTCCATGCCGGCGAAGTTTATTTCGGGCAGCAGGGCCTTGAACACGACGCCGCCGGCGAAGATGCCGACGGCAATCTTCGTAATGACATAAGCCACCAGCGAAATGATCGACAGCACATAGCGATTGGCGGGCGAGAAGCGCTTCTCGAGAAACTCCGGCATCGTGAAGACGCGCGACCGCATGTAGAACGGCACGAGCACCCACCCAAGCACCAGCAGGCACCACGCGTGGAGCTCGAAATGCGCGAGCGCCACGCCGTCGGTCGCGCCCGAGCCAGCGAGCCCCACGAGGTGCTCCGACCCGATGTTCGAAGCGAAGATCGAGGCGCCAACGACGAACCATCCCAGGCTGTGCGCCGCGAGGAAATAGTCGGACGATGTCTCCTTGCCCTTGAGAATCACCCACCACGACAGCCCCAGCAGCAGGGCGAAGTAGCCGGCGATGACAATCCAATCGAGCGTTTCCATGCACGAAGCCTTTCGTGGGAAGAGTTCTCCGGGTGGGAAGATTCACCACAGAGGACACAGAGAAGAATGGAGAGAAAAGAAATATAAACGGAAATATTGACAAGCCGCGGCGACTAATAGCTTCGCTTCAAACGCCGAAAAATCAGGGCGAGGCTCTCTGTGCCCTCCGTGGTAAATCCCAATTTGTTCGCCAATCTTAATTGCGGGCGGTGAAAACGCCAGCGTCGTTCCAGCGGAGGATGTTCTTGAAATCGCGCAGGTTTGTGTCCGCGTCGACCACGACGAGCTCAACGCCCCATATCTCGGCGAGGTCTTCGAAGTGGGCCGTTGCAAGCGCTTGGCTGAACGTCGGGTGATGCGACCCGCCGGCGAGGATCCACGCGGCGGCCGAGGTCCTCAAGTCGGGACGCGGCTGCCAGAGGGCCCGGGCGACCGGCAGCTTCGCAAGCGGTTCGGGAGGGGCGACCACGTCCACCTCGTTCAGCACCATCCGGAACCGGTTGCCGAGGTCGACGATCGTGGCGTTGATCGCCGGCCCGGCGGGGGCATCGAATACCAGCCGCACCGGATCCTCTTTGCCGCCGATGTCCAGGGGGTGGATCTCGCAGGAGGGTTTGGCGGCAGCGATCGACGGGCAGATTTCCAGCATGTGAGCGCCCAGCACCTGCGCCCCGCTAGCCTTGAGGTGATAGGTGTAGTCCTCCATGAACGACGTGCCGCCGGGCAGGCCCGCGGCCATCACCTTAGCGGCGCGGGTCAGGACGGCGGCCTTCCAGTCGCCCTCGGCGCCGAAGCCGTAGCCATCCGCCATCAGCCGCTGGACGGCGATGCCGGGCAACTGCTTGAGGCCGTGGAGGTTTTCAAACGTGTCGGTGAAGCCGACAAAGCCGCCGTCCTCCAGAAAGCGCCGGAGACCGATCTCGATGCGGGCGGCGTCGCGCAAGGATTGCCGACGAGCGCCGCTGGATCGCAGCTCCGCGGCCATCGCGTACTCGTCATCGTAGCGGCTACAAAGTTCGTCAACTTCGCCGTCGCTCGCGGCGTCGACCAGCTTGGTCAAGTCGCCGAGGCCATATCCATTAACGGCCACGCCGATCTGAAGCTGGGCCTCGACCTTGTCTCCCTCGGTGACCGCCACGTCGCGCATGTTGTCGCCGATGCGGGCGATGCGGGCAGTCTGCAAGTCATGCCGCGCCGCCGCCGCACGGCACCAGGCGCCGACGTCGCTTTGCACGCCGGCGTCCTGCCAGTGACCCACGATGACCTTGCGGGCCAATCGCATGCGGGCGCCGAGGAAGCCGAACTCCCGATCGCCGTGGGCCGACTGGTTCATGTTCATGAAATCCATGTCGATCGTCGCCCACGGCAGATCGCGATTGAACTGCGTGTGCAGATGCAACAGCGGCTTCTGCAGCATGCGGAGCCCGGCGATCCACATCTTGGCGGGCGAAAACGTGTGCATCCACGCGACGAGGCCGATGCAGGCGGGCGCCGCGTTGGCTTCGAGCACGAGCTGACGGATTTCGTCCGGCGTGGTGAGCACGGGCTTGAACACGACGCGCATCGGGACGTGCTCGGAGAGGTCGAGCGCCTTGGCCACCTCCTGAGAGTGGAGGCCGACCTGCCGGAGCGTCTCGGGGCCGTACAGATGCTGGCTGCCGGTGACGAACCAGACTTCGAACGTCTTGAGATTGATCGCGGGCATGGCGTGGTCAAGGTCGTTTTTACAGCGAGTCAAGTTTGTAGCAAGTCAACAATTCGTGCCGTTAACTAGCCGCGATGCTACGCATCGCCGGTGCGCCCCCAAGGCGGCGTCCAACGCGCTACGCCAGCGAGCCGTAGGCTCGCGGCTAGGAAATTCCGTTACTTCTGTCCGTAATACGCATCCTTGCCGTGCTTGCGGAGATAGTGTTTGTCGAGCAAGTGCTGCTCGACGGGCGCCACATGCGGCGCCAGGGCCAGCGTGCCCAGCGCCATCTCGGCGACGGCTTCCAACGTGACGGCGTTTTTCACCGAGTCGGCGGCGTTCTTTCCCCAGGCGAACGGCGCGTGGCTCGCCACGAGCACGCCCGGGACGGCGAGCGGATCCATGGCGGCGAATCGCTCGACGATCACCAAACCCGTGTTGAGCTCGTAGGACTCCGCGATTTCCTGCTCAGTAAGCGGCCGCGTCACGGGGATGGGACCGTAGAAGTGGTCGGCGTGCGTGGTGCCGTAGCAGGGGATCTCGCGGCGCGCCTGGGCAAAGGTCGTGGCCCGCGCGCTGTGCGTGTGCGCGATGCCGCCGATGCCGGCCAGCCGCTGGTACAACACCCGATGCGTGGGCGTGTCGCTGGAGGGACGCAACGTGCCGTCGACGACGTCGCCCGTGGCCACGCTGACGACCACCATGTGCTCGGGCCGCATAATGTCGTAGGAGACGCCGCTGGGCTTGATCGCGAAGTGGGCGCCGTCCGGCGCCAGGCCGCTCACATTGCCCCAGGTGAGCGTCACCAGGCCGTGGGCCACGAGATCGAGATTGGCCTGGCACACCTGTTGTTTAAGATCGTCCAGCACGGCGGAGTCTCATGGAAGCCACCGGCTCTGCCGGTGGACGATCGGTTAAACTGCTTTGACAAACGTCAAGGTTCGTCCACCGGCAGAGCCGGTGGCTTTTACGACTTGCGAACCTCGTTGCGAATGGCGATCAAATCCTTCATCACCCGCGACAGCGAACCACTCCAGCCCGTGTTGCCGAAGGCGTCGTGCAGGGCCCGATAAATCGGATACAACCTCGCGTAAATCGCGGCATGCTCCGCCTTGGGGTGATACACGATTTCCTTCACGCCCGTCATTTTTTCCTGCGCCGCCTCGACCGAAGGGTGGGCGCCCGCGGCAACCGCGCCGAAAATCGCGGCGCCCAGGGCGCAAGTCTGCGCCGAGCGGCTGATCTTCATCGGGCGGTTGCACACGTCGGCATAGACTTGCATGATGAATGGATTCTTCTCGGCGATGCCGCCGCAGTTGATCACCTGGTCGACCTTCACGCCGTACTCCTCAAACCGGTTGATGATCGTGAGGGCGCCGAACGCCGTCGCTTCGACGAGGGCCCGGTAAACTTCCGCGGCCGTGGTATGGAGCGTTTGCCCGACGACGAGTCCGCTGAGCAACGGATCAACCAGGATCGTGCGATTGCCGTTGTTCCAATCGAGGGCCACGAGGCCCGACTCGCCGGGTCGCAGTCGGGCAGCCGCGGCGGTGAGTTTCGTGTGGGCTTCGGCGCCGCTGCCGTACTCGGCGGGCGTCAGATTTTTGACAAACCAATTGAAAATATCGCCCACGGCCGATTGCCCCGCCTCGAGGCCGTAGTAGCCGGGCATGATCGACTCGGGCACGATGCCGCACAGGCCGGGCACGTCGGGCAGCTCGTGCGCCAACGGCGCCGGCATGCAGTCGCACGTGCTCGTGCCGATGATCTTCACCAGCGTCCCCGCGCCGCAGCCCGAGCCGACCGCGCCCATGTGGGCGTCGAACGCGCCGACGGCCACGGGAATGCCCGCGGGTAGGTCGACTTTATCGGCAATCTCGGGAATCAGCTTGCCGGCCACCCGGCTAGACGGCACGGCCTTGGTTGTGTAGCGAAAGCGCGAGAGCCCCGGTTCGAGCGCGTCGAGAAACTCGGCGCTGGGCAGCCCGCCCCAGGCCTCGTGATACATGGCCTTGTGCCCGGCGGCGCAAATGCCGCGGGCCACGCGGTCAGGCGCCGCGTTGCCGGTGATGTAGCCGGGCACGAAGTCGGCCAGCTCGACCCAGGAGGCCGCCGCCTGCGCCACGGGCGGCGCCGTCCGCAGGCAGTGCAGAATCTTCGACCAGTACCATTCGGACGAGTACGTGCCGCCGCATTTCGCCAAATACGGAGACCCGGCCGCGGCTTTGCGAGTGATTTCGTCTGCTTCGGCGTGCGAGGTGTGGTCCTTCCACAACCACGCCTGGGCGGCCAGATCGTTTTTGAACTCGTCCTTCAGGGCGAGCGCCGTGCCGTCCGCGTCGACCGGAATCGGGGTCGAGCCGGTCGTATCGACGCCGATGCCCACGACCTGCTCGGGACGGAACCCGGGCGTATCGCCGGCCTGCTTCACGGCTGCGGCCACCGACGCCAGGAAGCCCTTGATGTAGTCGGCCGGATGCTGGCGGGCCAGATTCGGATCGTTGGCATCAAGCAGTACGCCGGCCTCGCCGTGCTCGTAGTCCCACACGCTGGTCGCGATCTCGGCGCCGGAATCGATGTCGACCACGAGCGCGCGGACGCTGTTGGTGCCGTAGTCCACGCCAATTGCAAACTTCGAAGCCATAGCCGCCTGCGAACGTGCGAAGAGAAACTGCGAACCCGGGTGCGGAATGCCGCTAGCGGCAGATTATCAGGGGAGATCGGCGGGGAAAAGTCGGCGCGAGCGTCCTCACGGGAGATTTGACTCGGCACAACGGCGTCGCGGCGATCGTTTGCTCTGGACGTTCCGGCCTAGCCGCGACCCTACGGGTCGCTGGCGCCCCGCCATGCGGCTCTGTTCAAATACGCTCATGCCGCCCGCAACGCACGACCGCACGGCGCCGCGCATCGAGCTTCGCCCTCATGGCGACTTCGTCGACTGGCTCGCCCGCACCGGCGGGACGCTTGCGGTCACCACCTACAATTCGGGAAAACTCGCCCTGTTCTCGGCGCCCGGCGGCGTTCTGCACGCACGCATCGTGCGACTGCCGCGACCGATGGGTTTGGCGTTCGACGGCCAGCGATTCGCCGTCGCGGTGCGCGAGCGAATCGTGACCTGGCGGCGGGCCGCGGCGGACTCCGACCGCTTCCGGATCGACGCCGTCCACGCAACGGGGCGGCTCGATGTGCACGAGATGGCCTACGACGCCCGCGGCCTGTGCTTTGCCAACACGCGATTCAACTGCCTCGCCCGGCCGAGCGAGCGCGTGCGGTTCCGCCGGACGTGGTCGCCGCCGTTTCTGCGCCAAATTGTGCCCCGCGATTGCTGCCATCTCAACGGCGTCGGCGTTTTCAATGGCCGCCCCGCGATGATGACGGCTTTCTGCGCGGGCAACGAGCCAGGTGCGTGGCGCGCGGGCGACCGGTTTTCCAGTGGCATCGTCCTGGAGTTGCCGGCGGGACGCGTCGTTGCACGCGGGCTGTGCCTGCCGCACTCGCCGCGTTGGCACGACGGGAAATGGTGGTTGTGCAACTCCGGCTTGGGAGCGCTGTGCACGTTCGATCCCGCCGCGGGCGAGGTGCGCGAAGCGGTCGCGGCGCCCGGGTTCACGCGCGGCCTGTGCTTTGCCGCGGGGCGGGCGATCGTCGGACTGTCCCACATCCGGCCCGAGCATATTCTGGACGCCCCGCCCGTGCGCGAGCGGTTCGATCGCCTGCGGTCCGGCGTGTGGCTGGTCGATGTCGTGAGCGGGGAGAAGACCGGCGCCTTGGAATTCGTCCGCGGCGGCCGCGAAGTGTTCGACGCGGCTTTTTTGCCGGGGGTGACGGCCGTCGATTTGGAGCGACCAACGTTGGAAGATCCGCCCGCGGCGTCGACCTGATGATGCTGGTCCGCCGAGCGATCACGCATGCCGGCGCCGTGGATTTTCAAGCCGTGGGACGCGCCCGATAATGTCGTGGACGAGCCCGGAGGCCGGCGGTGTTTGCGATGCTTCAGGGAGGTTGAACCACGAAAGGAACGAAAGACACGAAAAGAGCTTTCCTCCCGAATGGCACTTGAATTTTCGTAACCTATTACGCGGTTTGTCTTTTGTAGTTG
>CAYSFP010000059.1:0-31136 GCA_964430075.1 uncultured Planctomycetaceae bacterium
CTCCGGGCACCAATCCGTATGCCCTGCAGCTCGAGAATCGCACGGGGCTCGACTTGGCCGATGCGGCCGTTGTGCGCCGCACTTGGCGCAATGGACGGGCGAACTACGAGGCGTGCTGGCTGGGCAAGGTCGCCAACGAAACGTCGCAGCTCCTGGCCTGGAACCCGATCGCCTTCGATGCGAAATCGCTGCCCTTCGCCGCAGAGCGCGAGCAGGCGACGGCGATCGATCCGCACCAGCGCCTCAACGTCGACGGCCTGCTGCGGCTGGCGTTTCAGTTTCCGCAGTCGAGCGACCCGTTGTACGGCCCGCGCGAAGAGTACCGCCTGGTGGCGCGCCTGGACGAGCCGCTGCCCGGTGCGGAGACCAAGCCGGGGGCCTCGCAAACCAAGGGCGCCACGGTGATCGTGGCCCACCTCCGCAACGAGCTGCCGCCGGCGCCCGGACCAGACCTCAACTCCGCGAGCGACTTCGGCCCGCAGCGCCGCAACGCCTATAACGAAGAACTGCCGTTGGATGAACCGGAGAACTGAGCCACTCCGGCTCGGTGTTGACAAACGGCATAAACAAACAGATTTTCGTCCGCAGATGAACGCCGATAGACGCAGATGGGGTGCAATGCCAATGGTGGCATATCTGCGTTCATCTGCGTTCATCTGCGGACAACTCCTCTTCCTTTGCGTTATTTTGCCTTCGTGGTTGCCCCAAACGCTCGATGATCGAACTTAGAAACTTCCGCAAAGAGTACGGCGAGTTCGTCGCCGTCGAGAACCTCAACCTCAAGATCGAGGCGGGGGAGATGTTCGGCTTCATCGGGCCCAACGGCGCCGGGAAGAGCACGACGATTCGCTTTCTCGCCACGCTGCTGAAGGCCACGCACGGCGAGGGGATGGTCAACGGGCACAGCGTGACGCGCGACCCGATCGCCGTGCGCCGCAGCGTGGGTTACATGCCGGATAACTTCGGCGTGTACGACGGGATGAAGGTCTGGGAGTTCTTGGACTTCTTCGCCGTGGCCTACCAGGTGCCGCGGGCGCGGCGCAAGGCCGTGCTGACCGACGTGCTCGAGCTGCTCGACCTGACCCACAAGCGCGACGACTTCGTCAACGGCCTGTCCCGCGGCATGAAGCAGCGGCTGTGCCTGGCCAAGACGCTCGTCCATGACCCACCGGTATTGATTCTCGACGAACCCTCCAGCGGCCTCGACCCGCGGGCGCGGCTCGAAGTGAAGGCGCTGCTCAAAGAGCTGCGCAAAATGGGGAAAACCATCCTCATTTCGAGCCACATCCTCACCGAGCTGGCCGACTGCTGCACGAGCATCGGCATCATCGAACGCGGACAACTGTTGCTGCACGGGCCGATCGATAAGGTGTACCGCCAAATCCAGCGGCATCGCACGCTGGAGGTGCGATTCTCCGGCGACGCGAGCCAGGGCGTGAGCCTGATTCGCAGCGATCCCAAGGTGCGCGAAGTGATTCAGGACACTCGCAACTGCACGGTCGAGCTCGACGGCCAGGACGCCGACGTGCAGCGGCTGCTGCGGCAGCTCGTGGCGGCGGACGTGGGGTTGATCTCATTCGCCGACAAAGAGCCGACGCTCGAAGACGTGTTCATGCTGGTCACGAAGGGGTTGGTGACCTGACGACCCTGGCCCGTGATGAGCCATGCGATGTCTGATCGTCCGCGGAACGGCCCCTCAACCCCGCGCCAAAAACAATGACGGCTCAACGTGAAAATACTTGCCTAAACGATTCGCATTCTCGACGCTGATGGCACGTTTGCCCTTGAGCACTTCGCTGAGCGTGGAACGCGGCATGCCAACCTGCCGCGCCACTTCGGCAGAGGAGAGACCGCAGTTTTCCAGCAGATGTTCAAGCACATCGCGCGGCAGGCAGTTCGGAGTCGGCCAGAGCGCCTCTTCGTAGTCGTTGACGAGCTTGGACAGTAATTCCAGCAATTTCTCTTCCGCGGCGGAGCGACGCCGCTTTCTCATGAGCCGATCGATCCACGTCAGGGCCCGCTGGTGAGTCTTCTCATTACGAATGATTTCTGGCTGCGCTTCTTGCAAGAGCGCCGTGTAGCTTGAAGTGGCCATGGTCAGCAGTCCTTCTTCCAGTCATCCCGATCGTACTCGCCGTGCGTCAGGAAGTGCTTGATGTACAGCGAACCAGTGTGGCGCGCGCCGGGTCGCGAATAGTAGACGCCAACGATGAATCGCCGAGCGCCTGGTGCGTTGAACACAAGGCAGCCGCCCACCTGATCGACTGTGGCGTATGCGCGTCGAACGTCAGTCAGGCACGTCCAATGCGCTTTGCGTGCAATGTCCCACCATCGATCCAGCCAAGCCCGACACTCGGGATGTCGCCGCTGAGCGGCTTGAACAGCTTTCCTGTTGATCACGTTCACGTGACCAATTGTAGCTTGTTCGCATATTGCGAACAAGCGACGATTGTGCGTCGACAGGAATTTCAGGTCCGCCGCCACGTGTGCCGCAGCAGCTTCATCGGCGGGTCGTCGCCCCAGAACTGCCAGTCCCAGGATTTTTCGAAGAAGTAGCACTGCATCATCGTCCGCGTCACGCGCGGATGATGGGCAAACGCCCGGGCGATGCGTCCCACCATCTTGGGGCTCGTATACCAGCCGCGCATCATGCGCCGCATGCGGAAGTCGTTGGCGATCTTGTAGCCCAGCGTGCCGTCGACTTCCTTTTCCAACGTGAAGTACGGACGAGCACACTCTTCCAGTTGGCCGTCGACCGGATAGTACCCGCCCATCCAGTTGTGCAGCAGGCTGAAGTGCCGCTGGTCGGAGCCGCGCGGGAGCTCCCGCCAAGGCGTAAGCAGGTATTCCGGCTTCACCTCGCGCTTGACGTGGATCGCGGTCGTCACGTAGCGAGCCGCCGGCGTCGCGGGGTCAAGAGCCTTGGCGGCGATAGCGAATGACTCGCGGTAGATGTCGTTCATCCGGCCGGCCTGCACGTCCTCGGGCTGCACCCAGTGCTCGAGCGAGCCATTGGCGATCACGCCGTCGAACTTGCCGTGCCATTCCGTGGCGTCGAGCAGATCGCGGTAGGTACAGCAGTAAGTTTGCAGGCCGTGGGCATTGCAGTAGTCGACTTGCTCGCGCGACACGTTGACGCCGACCGCCCGAGCGCCGCGCTGTTTGGCCAACTGCAGCAAGTGGCCGTAGCCGCAGCCGATCTCCAGCAGTCGGAACCCGGGCCGCGTGCAGCCGACCTCGTCGAGCAGGTAATTGAGTTGCCGCTCGATGCCTTGCTCGAGCGTCGTATCGCCGGGGCGGTACTCGCCGTCGGCCAAGTCGCGAATCCCCACCGCCTCGGCGGCGTGGACGAGCGTGTAGCAGAGCTGAACGAGATCGACCGGCGCGAACCGCTGCGGCGGCTGCGGCAGATCGAGCGGCGGCGCATCTTGTCGCTCGGCAAGAGGATTCAGCGCGCGTTCAGACGATGCGACGGGACGTTCCGCGACGGCAGCCATGGCAATGCTCCTTGAGGGCCTCTTCCCCGCAAAAAGCGTACCCGGCGATCAATTGTTACGGCTTCGGGAGGAGATTGGAAGCACTTTACGTCAACAGAGCGTCCACCGGCCGAGCCGGTGGCTTTCACTAAACGGTGCATGCAGAGGCGGCTCACCCGAACAGTAGCGGCCCCTCGGCCTCGCCTTCGCGCTCTTCCCACTGGCGGCGCACTTCGCCCAGGCCGTAGACGCACAGCTCGAAATTGGCGCTCAGCCGTTTGAGCACGGCGTCGGGCACTCCAGCGTCGTCGGCGGGCAGCATGCTGGCGATGAAGTAGTTCCGCTTGCCCTGGTCGGCGTAGTCCAGCAGGCTGTCTTTGCGGCCTTGCCGCATGCGGTCGGCGATCTCCGGGTACACGCCGGTCCAGAAGAGCGTGAAATCGCCGATGTGGCGGTGCATCTGCCGCCGCGCGGCGCCATGCCGAGCCTGGGCTTCGGCAAGCATATCCGCCACCTGCACGAGTCGCTCGCCGCGGGGGTTGCGCACGCCGTACAGGGCGTCGTTCTTGACGAACCGCACCAACATCTCGGCCACGTAGTCGACCAGCGGGGGATCGACCACCCCCATGCGGGCGACGAAGGCGTGTTCGGTGACCCCGGCGAAAAAACGGCGCAGCAGCTCGCCGCGAGCATTCGAATCGGCAGTCATTGGCACTCTCCGAGGCGGTTGCGGAAGTACCGCGACCCAGGCGCCAAGCCATGGGCTGGTCGCCTCCGGTGGAGAGCATCGAATCGCGAGAGAGTCGACCCAGCCACCGGAGGTGGGTCGCAAGTTGTCAGGCGGGATCGAGCCGTCGCACGTTTGGCAGTCTGCCACGCACGGGACTCAACCCACTCAATTCTAGTTAGGATTGCGAGCGCGAGTCAAACTCATTGCGCGCGCAATCGCCGCCATTTTCCCTATCGGCCGCGGATCAACCGCTTTGCCAGGAAAACTTTGCCAAGGGATCGGTTAAATGGCATCGAGCGCGGCAAGCAACGACGCAAGGTACTGCCCCGCATCGGCTAAGACCTTCTCGCGCGGCCCGTCGCCAGCGGCAGCGATGCGGCGGACGATCGCCGAGCCAACGATGAGGCCATCCGCTACGGGGGCAAGCAGCTTCACATGTTCCGGCTGGCTGATGCCAAAGCCGATGCAGATGGGCAGCTTCGTCTGTTCGCGGAGCCAGCCGACGTTGTCGACCAGGTCCGGCGGCAGCTTCGTCCGCTCGCCCGTGATGCCGGCGACCGACACGTAGTACACGAAGCCGGTTGACGTTTCGCAGATCCGCACCGCGCGGTCGCGCGGCGTGGTGGGCGTGACAAGCTGGATGAGGCTCAGCTCGCGCTGGCCGCAAATCTTCGCGAGCTGCGGCGATTCCTCGACTGGCAAGTCCGGCACGATGAGCCCTGCGACGCCGGCGGCGGTGGCGTCGTCGCAGTAGCGCTGGACGCCGTGGCGATAGACGATCGCGTAGCTCACCATCGTTACCGTAGGCGCGGCGAGCTGCGGCGTCGTCTCCGCCAGCATCTTGAGAATGCCGGCGAGCTTGACGCCCTTGTCGAGCGCGCGCGTATAGGACGCCTGGATGACCGGCCCATCGGCGATCGGATCGCTGTACGGCACGCCCACTTCGCACAGGCTGGCGCCGCGGGCGACGAGCTCCTTCAGCACGGCGGCGGTGAAGGAGAGATCGGGATCGCCGGCGGTGACGAAGGGCATGAGGGCCTTGCGGTTTTCGCTACGGAGCCTCGCAAAAAGTTTGTCGATCGTCGACATCAGCCGAATTTCACTCCTTTGAGCCGCGCAATTTCGCTCGCATCCTTATCCCCGCGCCCGCTGAGGCAAACGACGATCACGTCGGTTTTCGGCCGGCCCTCGGCCAGCTCCATCGCCTTGGCGATCGCGTGCGAGCTTTCGAGCGCCGGCAGGATCCCCTCGCTCGACGCCAGTGCATCGAATGCCTTCAGGGCCTCCTCGTCGCGGCAACTCGTGTAGCGCACGCGACCTTCGTCTTTCCAGAAGCTGTGCTCGGGGCCGACGCCGGGATAGTCGAGGCCGGCCGACACCGAGTGCACGGGGCTCGTTTGGCCGTCCTCGTCCTGCATCACGTAGCTGTAGCTGCCGTGGAGCACGCCCGGCGAGCCGTAAGTGAGCGGGGAGGCGTGATCGCCCGGCTGGTTGCTGCGGCCGCCGGCTTCGACGCCGACGAGCTCGACCTCCGTGTGCGGAATGAAGGGGTAAAACATGCCGGCGGCGTTCGAGCCTCCGCCGACGCACGCGACGACGGTGTGGGGGAGAGCGCTAAGCCGCAAGCAGCATTGTTCGATCGTCTCCCGGCCGATCACCGATTGGAAGTCGCGGACGATTTGCGGGAAGGGATGCGGGCCCACGACCGACCCGAGGATGTAGTGCGTGTCGGCGACGCTGGCCATCCAGTCGCGCATCGCTTCGTTGATCGCGTCGCGGAGCGTGCGGCTGCCGCTGGTCACCGGCCGCACCTCCGCGCCGAGCAGCCGCATGGCGAACACGTTGGGCGCCTGGCGGCGGATGTCCTCCTCGCCCATGTACACGACGCACGGCAGGCCGAAGTGAGCGCACGCCGTGGCCGTGGCGACGCCGTGCTGTCCGGCGCCGGTCTCGGCGATCACGCGGGTCTTCTTCATCCGCAGCGTGAGCAGCGCCTGCCCCAGCGTGTTGTTGATCTTATGGGCGCCGGTGTGATTGAGATCCTCGCGTTTGAGCCAGATCTGGGCCCCGCCGATCGTCTCGCTGAGCCGCCGGGCGTGGTACAGCGGCGACGGCCGGCCGACGTAGTTCTTCAGCAGGTCGTCGAGGTTCGCTTGAAACGATGCGTCCTGCCGGGCTTTTGCGTACTCGGCCTCGAGCTGGTCGAGCGCGTAAACCAGCGTCTCCGGCACGTACCGGCCGCCAAAGGCGCCGTAGCGGCCGCGCTCGTCGGGCACGGGCGGGGAATTCGTCGAACGTGTTGTCGTTTCAGTCGTCACAGCGAGGATGTCTCCAGTTGCTCGATTGTCGATGGCGACAGGGGTTTGGGCAAGCGCTGGCCGCAGCGACGCGCCGCTTCCGAGTGATTGATTGTTGCTCCGTGCCAGGCGACAATGGCCGACCGGTCAACACTCTCTTCCCCGGAAACTCCTGAGGCGCGCCGCCGGTATGAAAACCGCACTCTTCATTGCCATGGCCCTGATGATTGTCCCCGCCTGGTCGTTCGCGGCCGAGGCCGACGACGAAAAGGATTTTCGCCCGCTATTCAACGGCGAAAACACCGAAGGCTGGCATCTACGTAACAAGGACGGCCACAACAGTTGGACGGTCGAGGACGGCGTCCTCAAAAACACCGTCGGCGAGGGCGAGCACGGCACCGACCTGGTGACGGACAAGAAGTACTGGAACTTCACTGTGCGGTACGAATATCTCGTGCCCGACGGCTCCAACAGCGGGTTCTACCTCCGCGGCCGTCACGAGTTGCAGATTCTGGGCGACTACGAGCGCGGCGAGACGGCCCTGGGCGGCAATGGCGCCATCTACAACTTCAAGAAGCCGGACAAGTTTGCGTCGAAGCCCGGCGACGAGTGGCAGACCGTCGAGGCGACCATCGTCGGCGACAAGATCACCGTGACGCTCAACGGCGAGCTCATTCATGACAACGTCGCGTGCGATAAGGCGACCGGCAGCGAACTGGACGACAAGATCGACGAACCCGGCAGCTTCTTCCTGCAGGGCGACCACGGCACGGTATGGTTCCGCAACCTGCGGATCAGGGAGCTGAAATAGCGGCGACGTTGGTTCCCTGTTTAGCCGCGACGCGGAGGTCCGCCGGAGCGGAGCGCTCCGCTAGCGCGTCGCGGCTAAACGGGTTTGGTTCCATGGTCCGAACTGACATTTCAGGGAGGCGCGTATGGCTCGCGCGGCGGCAACTTCAACGACAGTTTCGCGACGGCAATTTCTTGGCAGCGCCGCGGCGGGCTCCGCGTCGTGCCTCATCGTCGCCCCGCACGTTCTCGGCCTCGGCGGCGTGAAGGCGCCGAGTGATCGCCTCAACATCGCCGGCATCGGCGTCGGTGGGCAGGGCGGGCACGACCTCGCGCAGATGGAAAGCGAGAACATCGTCGCCCTGTGCGACGTCGACGCCAAATACGCGGCGGGCACGTTCGGCCGCTACGAGAACGCCAAGCGGTACGTCGACTACCGCAAGATGCTCGACGACATGCCGGAGATCGACGGCGTGGTGATCGGCACGCCCGATCACCTGCACGCGTGCATCGCGCTGGAAGCGATGCGCCGCGGCAAGCATGTGTACTGCGAGAAGCCGCTGACTCACACTCCGTGGGAAGCCCGCGTGCTAACCCAGGCGGCGGGCGAGCTGAAGGTCGCCACGCAGATGGGCAACCAGGGGCAGGCCTCGGAGGCAACGCGGCGGCTGATCGAGATGATCGCCGATAATGCGATCGGCCCTGTGCACGAAGTGCACGTATGGACCGATCGGCCGTCCAACGGGTTGTTCAACGAGTACTGGCCGCAAGGCGTCGAGCGACCCGCCGACGAGCCGGCCGTGCCGGATACGCTGGCGTGGGACCTGTGGCTGGGGCCGGCGCCGGCGCGGCCGTACCACCCGGCCTACGTGCCGTTCCAATGGCGGGGTTGGTGGGACTTCGGCACCGGCGCGCTGGGCGACATCGGCTGCCACTCGCTCGACCCGGTGTTCCGGGCCCTGCAGCTTGGCGCCCCGACCAGCGTCGAGGCGAGTTCGACTCGCGTGAACAAGGAAACCTATCCGCTGGCGTCGATGGTGACCTACCATTTCCCGGCGCGCGGCGAGATGCCAGCCTTGAAGCTTTGTTGGTACGACGGCGGCTGGCGGCCGCCGCGGCCGGCCGAGTTGGACGACGGCGCCACGCTCGGCGCCACCGGGCATCTGCTTATCGGCGACAACGGCAAGATCATCTCGCGGCGCGGACGCCAGGCCGTGGAGTTCCGACTGATTCCCGAAGCGCGGGCCCGCGAGTATGGCGACCCGCCGCGCACACTGCCGCGCTCGGCCGGCCACTACCAGGAGTGGATCGACGCCGCCAAGGGCGGGTCGCAAGCCGGCTCGCACTTCGGCTGGGCGGGGCCGCTCACCGAAGTGGTCCTCCTCGGCAACGTCGCCCTGCGGCCCGAGCTGCGCGAGGAACTAACGACGAAGAAGCTGCTGTGGGACAGCGAAAACTTCCGGTTCACGAATTCGGAAACGGCAAACGCGTTTTTGAAGCGCGAGTACCGCGACGGGTGGACGCTTGGCTGATCGGCCGGTCGGGGAAAAAGATTTACCACAGAGAACACAGAGGAAGAGAAAGTGAAGAAATAAGAATTGCGAAAGGTGAAGTATCAGCGCAGTCCCAGGCCATTGCTCTTCTCAATTCCGCCCTTCCTACGTTCCTCTCCGTGCCCTCCGTGCCTCTGTGGTAAATCCCTTCTGCCGCCCAGCGAACAAGCGCGGCGCGCGGTAAAATGCGGCCATGGACGCCGCCGCCGATGACGCCAAACGCCGCCTCGCCACGCCGGTGGAGTTTCTGCGCGGCGTCGGTCCCTCGCGGGCGCCGCTGCTCGAACGGCTGGGATTTCGCACCGTCGGGCAACTCCTTTTCAACTTCCCGCGCGACTACCAGGATCTCTCCGACGAGCGTTCCATCGCCAACCTCGAAGAGGGCAAGCTGCAAAGCGTTCGCGGCGTGGTCCAGGAGATCGGCGCCACGTCCAGCGGGTTCGGCAAGGCGCGGGTGTCGATCCTACTCGCCGACGGCTCCGGAGCGGTTCGCGCCACCTGGTTCAATCAGCCGTTTATGCGCGAGAAGTTCCGCGAAGGCCAGCACCTGCTGCTCACCGCGGCGCCCAAGATGCGCGGCTTGATGTGGGAGATGTCGCACCCCCAGGTCACGTACCTGGCGGACGAAGAAGCCCAACTCGACGCGAAGTTGTTGCCTGTCTATTCGCTCACCGAAGGACTCCCCCAGTACCAGATGCGGCGGATCGTGGCGACGGCCGTCGACGAGTACGCGGCATTGCTCGACGACGTGTTTCCGCCCCGGCTGCTGGCGCGGTTCAAGCTCATGCCGCTGGTCGACGCCGTGCGGGCGATTCACCGCCCGGCCGACACCGACGAACTGGAGCGCGCCTGGCGGCGATTCGTGTTTCAGGAGCTGTTCGTGCTGCAGCTCGCCCTGTCGATTCGCCGTAGCGAGCAGCGCAGCCTGCGGGCGTTCGAACTGCCGGCGACGCCGAAGATCGACGCGCGGATTCGCCGGCTGTTGCAATTCGAGCTTACGGCCAGTCAGGAGACGGCCATCGCCGAGATCGCCGCCGACATGGCGTGCGATCGGCCCATGAACCGCCTGTTGCAGGGCGACGTCGGCAGCGGCAAGACGATCGTGGCGCTCTACGCGATGCTCGTCGCGATGGCCCACGGCAAGCAGGCGGCGCTCATGGCGCCGACGGAAATTCTCGCCCGGCAGCATGCCGACACGCTGGCTTCGCTGCTCGAGGCCAGCCGCGTGAAATGGGCGCTGCTTACCGGCGGGCTGTCGCGCGGCGAGCGGGCGGCCATTCTCGCGCAAGCCGCCAACGGCGAGCTGAACGCCGTGCTCGGCACGCACGCCGTCGTGCAAGACGACGTCCAGTTCAAGCAACTCGGTCTGGTCGTCGTCGACGAGCAGCACAAGTTCGGCGTCCGCCAGCGGGCCGCCCTCCGCAGCGGCGAGACGGCGCCGCACTACCTCGTGATGACCGCGACGCCCATTCCGCGCACGCTCGGCATGACGCTGTTCGGCGATCTCGACTTCTCGACGCTCCGCGAACTGCCAGCGGGGCGGCAGCCGGTGAACACGTACCTCGTCCAGCCCGACCAGGAGCCGCGGTGGTGGAACTTCGTCCGCGAGCGGCTCCGCGAGGGGCGGCAGGCATATTTCATTGCTCCGCTGATCGAAGAAAGCGACAGCGTCGCGGCGCCAAGCGTCTCGGAAGCGTTCGAGCGGCTCACCAACAGCGAGCTGGCGGAGTTCCGCCTCGGCGTGCTCCACGGGCGGCTATCGCCGGCCGAGAAGCAACACGTGATGGCCGAGTTTCGCAGCGGCCGGACGCAGGTGCTCGTCAGCACGACTGTGGTCGAGGTCGGCGTCGACGTACCCAACGCCACGGTCATCACCGTGGCCGGCGCCGAGCGGTTCGGGCTCGCCCAGTTGCACCAGTTACGCGGGCGCGTCGGCCGCGGCAATCGCCCGGGATATTGCGGCGTGCTCTTGGGCGAATCGAGCGAAGCGGCCCGCGAGCGGCTCGATGCCTTCGCGAAGAGCACCGACGGCTTCGCGCTCGCCGAACTGGACTTCGACCTCCGCGGCCCCGGCGACCTGTTCGGCACGCAACAGCACGGCCTGCCGCCGCTGCTGGTCGCCGACCTGCGCCGCGACCGCGAGATGCTCGAGGAAACCCGCCGCGAAGCGCAGTTGCTCGTCTCCGACGATCCCGGGCTCAAGCACCCCGACCACGCGCGGCTGCGGCAGCAGATGATGACGCGCTACGGGCAGGCATTAGAACTCGGCGACGTGGGGTGATCTCGCTCAATCCCCCTCCGGCTCCCTCTCCTCGGCGGAGAGGGCTGGGGAGAGGGGACGTCGAGGTACACGCGTTGCCAGTGGAACGCGTGTACGCTTTCGCCCTCACCTCTCCCCTAGCCCCTCTCCGTCGAGGAGAGGGGACCAGAGGAAGGTTTGGCGGTCCGCCGGCGTCGAGCTAAAATTGAGCATGTGTGATTCAAACGGCCTTCGCGAATTACGAGAACCTGCCATGAGCACCGATGTTCGCATCACGATCGCTGATTACGATCGCATGATCGCCGAGGGCGAATTCGAGCCCGTCGAGGAGCATCGCGTTGAATTGATTCGCGGAGAGATTCGTGAGATGAGCCCGATCAATCCTCCGCATGAGAATGCCGTCGATCGGCTGATGTACTGGAGCCTCGACAACTGCCCACGTGACAAGGTTCACGTGCGATTGCAGCATTCCCTGGGCATCCCGGAGCTGGAAAGCGTCCCACAGCCTGATTTGGCGTGGGTCCGTCAGCGAAGTTACCGCAAGCAAAGGCCAACGACCGCGGACTTGTTTCTCGTCGTCGAGGTATCCGACAGCAGCCTGCGCTTCGATCGCGGCGCCAAGGCCGATTTGTACGCCGAGGCGGGGATTGCCGACTACTGGATTGTCAACGTCGTCGCTCAAGTCGTCGAAGTGCATCGTGACCCCGTCGGCGGACGATATCAAAGCGTCACGACGGTTCGCATCGGCGAGAGTGTTCGACCCTTAGCGTTTCCGGAACTGGAGCTGCACGTCGCTGATCTGTTCAGCGACGAGTGATCCCCCACATCCCCTCCGACTCCCTCTCCTTGGCGGAGAGGGCTGGTGAGAGGGGAAGTTGGGGTACACGCCCTGCCAATGCAGCGCGTGTACCTGACGCCTTCCCCTCTCCCCTAACCCCTCTCCGGCGAGGAGAGGGGGACAGAGGAAGTCAGGTGGAACCTGCTCGCCTACTGCCCTGACAACTCGCGCGCTCGCCGCAGCATCTCCACGAACTCCTGGCGATAGCCCAGCTCGTCGTGGTCGCCCTTCGCACTCTCGGCGATCTCCAGCACGCCGGCAAGCGTCGCGTCGCCGCGGTATTGCGAGCCTCGCAGCAGCATGCCGAAGCTCGCCACGGCGGACGCGAACTGGAAGTCGCCGCTCGCCGCGGAGAAGTTCTGACCGCTGTCGGCGATGGGAAACTCGAGCTTCGTGCTCTCGTCGCCGTCGGGTTGTTTGTAACGAATTTTGAGCGTGAGCAACTCGTCGCTCATCGGGGCGGACTCCTCGGCGTCGGCGGTCTCGGTTGTGGACGGAGTCGCCGGGGGCGCGTACTTCAGCTCGTCGACGGCCGTGGCGTCGACCTTTTGACCCGCGGGAACGACTTCATACAGGGCCGTCACCGTATGGCCGGCGCCGATTTCGCCGGCGTCCTTCTTGTCGTCGTTGAAATCCTCAGCCGCCAGCACGCGGTTCTCGTAGCCGATGAGGCGGTAGCCGGCGACCTTCAGCGGGTTGAACTCGATCTGGATTTTCACGTCCTTGGCGATCGTCACCAGCGTGCCGGTCATTTCCTCGACGAGCACCTTGCGGGCCTCGCGCAGGTTGTCCACGTAGTGGTAGTTGCCGTTGCCGTGGTCGGCGACCTGCTCCATCATCGCGTCGTTGAGGTTGCCGCGACCGAAGCCGATCACCGTAAGAAACACGCCGGTCGCCTTGGCCTTCTCCTCCGCCAACCGCTGCAACTCGGCGGGGCTGGTCACACCGACGTTGAAATCGCCGTCGGTGCACAGGACGATGCGGTTGACGCCCCCCTTGATGAAATTCTGCTCGGCCACGCTGTAGGCGAGCGCGATGCCCGCGCCGCCCGCGGTCGAGCCGCCGGCGCTGAGCCGCCCTAGCGCGTCGAGAATCGTCTGCTGCTGATCGCCGCGGGTGCTGTCGAGGGCCAGCCCCTCGCTGGAGGCGTAGACCACGATCGCCACGCGATCATTTTCACCCAGCTCGCGGGCGAGCATCTTCATGCCTTCCACCAGCAAGGGCAGCTTCGCCGGCTCGTCCATCGAACCGGATACGTCAATCAGAAATACGAGGTTCGACTTGGGCCGGCTGCCGTTTTCGATCTCGCGGCCCTTGATGCCGACGCGGACGAGCCGATGCGCGGGCGCCCACGGGCAGCCGGCGACCTCGACGTTCGCGGCGAACGGCACGTCGCCGGTGGGCGGCGCGTAATCGTAATCGAAGTAGTTGACCAGCTCCTCGATCCGCACCGCGTCCGGCGGCGGCAGCGTGCCGGACTGCATGAGGAACTGCCGCACGTTGGCGTAGGCGGCGGTGTCGACGTCGATCGAAAACGTGCTGAGGCGGTTGTCGGTCGTGGCGGGGCTGATTGCGCGGAACGGGTTTTCGATGATGGGAGCATATTGATCGCCGCCGGCTTGCGGACCTGTGCCGAGGGCTTCGCCGCCCATTTCCACGCCAAGCCGCGCTTCCTCCTCCTCTTCGGCAATAATGATGCCGGGCGTGACCATCATTTGCAGCGACTCGCGTGCCAACGACTCGCGTGACAATCCGAACGATCCCTGCCGATAAGGCATGTCGAGATCGACGGTGTAATTTGGAAACTTGGCGAGTTGTTCAGCAGACATGGGCATCCAATCGGCCGCCGTCGCCGGGGCCTCCTCACCGTTTCCGCCGCCTGCCCCCTGGCCGCCTTCGCCCCCGCTGGCAGCTTGCTGTCCGCCGCCAGCCTGGCTGTAACCCATGCCCCCACGGCCCCCTCCGTCTCTACCGCCAAATCCCATGCCGCGACCCCCGCCGCCGTACCCACCATCCACGCCCTCAGTCGGCATGGCGTAGCGATTCGTCCCGCTGACCGGTGCGCCGGCGTCGGCGTTGATCCCGCTGCCTGACACAAGCAGGCCATCCATGACGCCGAAGGTCGTGGAGGCTGGCCCGGCGGGCGTTTGGCCGTCGCCCTCATAGTGGTCGCGGGGGCCGCGGACGGTGAGATAGGGAAAGCCTGCTCCCGCTTCGCCTTCTGCGAATTGTTCGTCGTCGGCCGGATCGGCTACGGGCGCCGCGGGACCGGCGGCAGGAAGCGCGGGCGCCGGGGCATCGGCGGCCAAGGCAAGATCTTCAAGGTCACTCGCCTCGCGGTGCGATTCGATCGCCGGCAACAGCAACGCCGCGCCGCCGATGAGCAAACACACGGCGACGGCCAGCGTTAGCCACGAGATGCCGGACTTACGGGGCGACGGTTCAACGGCGTTCATCGCATGGCCTCCGGCGGGGACGAGGGGTTCGGACGCTAAGCCGCAAGCGGCGGTCAGGATGCGCTTCGACAAATCGGGCGGCGCGTCGCCGCCGAGCAGTTCGCGCAGATGACGGTCGACAAGCTGATCGTCGAGCTCATCACGCGACTTAACATGTGGTTCATCGGACATGGCATTGCTCACGCGCCGCAGTGGCGCACTAGCCGCGATGCGACGCATCGCAGGGGATGTGGAGGCAGACGTTGATTCGCGCTTCACCGGCGATGCGTAGCATCGCGGCTGTTGCGCTCATGTGCGGCGCAACGCTACTTCGCGTCGCGCCCGTTCGCTTGTTTATCACCCGCTCCGCGCATCCGCCGTTCGATGCAGCCGCGAAGCGTCGCCCGCGTCCGCCGCAGGAGCGACTTCACGCCGTCGATCGTCACGTCGAATGCCGCGGCCAGCTCCTCGCGGCTTTCGCCGCGGCGGTAGAACCGGTCGATCGCTTCCCGCGGCCGGCCGGCGAGTGTTTCGTAACAGGCGGCGAGCGCCTCCATCACCGCGCTCGAGTCGCCCTCGGGGGTCGCCGCCGCCCACGCCTCCTCGGCGGCGGCTAGTTCCACCGTCGAGGCCTCGCGGCCTTGCCGGCGGCGGAGCATCAGCAGTTGGTTCCGGGCGGCCGTCCGCAGGTAAGACGCCGTCTCGCCGCGGCTACGCAGCTCGAACGGCGTGCGGGCGACCGCCAGAAAGGTCTCCTGGGTCAAATCGTCGGCATCGTCCGCCGCGGCGCCCAAGTAGCGCAGATACCGCCATAGGTCGGCCTGATGCTCTCGCACCAGGACTTCCAGATCGAACTCGACGCGGGGCGGATCGCTCACGGCGGGCATGGAAGGAATAGTGCCGCGGCGGGGCGAAAGGGGTGCAGGAAAAAGGCGGAAGGCGGAATGGGGAAGGCGGAAGGCGAGGGAGATGATTTCGCTGTCGCCTCCATCAAGCGTGCCTCCATCAAGCGTGTTAGCCGCGATGCTACGCATCGCAGGGGAAGTGCGATAAGAGCCCTGCGGCGGCGCCCTGCGATCCGTAGGATCGCGGCTATTGATTCTTTGCGAAAGCGCAGCGCAGGTCGAGCATTCTTACTTCCCCATTCCGCCCTCCGCCTTCCCCCTTCGTCTCACTCCTCCGCCAGCATCTCCTGCAGTTTGCCGAGCGAGCGCGATAGCATCACCCGCACCGCGCCGTCGCTCTTGCCGAGCTTCTGGGCGATCTCCTTGGATGGCAGGCCCACCAGATACCGCAGCCGCAGCGCCTCGCGCTGCTCTTCCGGCAGCGTGTCGATCGCCGCGAGCACGCGAAGCTGCCGCTGGTCGCGCGAAAACGCGGCGCTGGGCGTCGTCATGCTGGCGGCCAGCAGGTTGGCCAGGCCGCCGGCTTCTTCGCTGCCGTCAGGGATCGACGCCTCGCGGGCGGCGTTGCGTTTTTGGCTCTCGAAGTGCCGGCGATGGGCGTCGATGATCTTCCGCTCGCAAATCTGGAACAGCCAGTGGAGCGGGTCCCAGGTGTCGAGCGGCGCCTTGTCCAGCGAGCGGATCGCCTCGACGCACGCGTCCTGCAGGATGTCGTCGGCCTCGACCTTCTTGGCCAAATGAGCCCCGATGCGGGCGTGCAGAAACGCCATCAGGGCCGGGCGATTGGCCTCGACGAATTCGGCCAGCGCGGCCTCGTCGCCGGATCGAAGCCGGGCGAGGAGTTTCGTATCATGGTCAGCGTCGGCGTTCATGAGGCACTTTGAAAAGTAAGATCAGATAACCACGGAGGACACAGAGGACAGAAGTAAGAACGAAGTAGAAAGTAAGAACTGCAAAGCAACGCTGATCGCGACCCACGCGAGCGCAGTGACGTTCAACGGCAATCGCCCTTCTTCGCTCTTACTTCATCCATCTTCCTTTTCCGATCTCTGTGCTCTCCGTGCCTCCGTGGTTCAATCTAATGATATAGCTCTATGCAGGCCAGCGAATCCCATTCTAGCTCTGTGCGCGAGGCTTCCCAGAGCGCCGCGGCTCCGGCGGGCGAACCGCCGTGGGAGCTGATTGCCGAGCGGATCGACGATTTCGCCGCCGCGTGGGATGCGGCGGCCGAAAGGGACGCTCCGCCGCCGGATCTCGGGGCGGCCATTGCCGACCTGGATGCCGGCGCCGCCCGCGACGTGCTGCTCGAGCTGGTCAAGCTCGACATGGAGCGCCGCGGGCAGCACCAGCGCGATCCGCAGCCGGTGGAATGGTACGCGGCGCAGTTCCCGGTGCTGGGGCCGGTGGCGAAGCTGCCGGTCGACCTGATTTACGAGGAGCTGCAGGCGCGGATGATCGCCGGGGCGCCGGTGTACCGCAAGGAAGTCGAGGAGCGGTTTCCGGTACAGGCCGAGGCCCTGCTGCGGCTGCTGGGAGACATGGCGGTGACGGGGTCGCCGACGGCGACGTATTTTGCCGACACGGTGGCGAGTGCGAAGGAGGGGGACGGGGGACGCGCTAAGCCGCAAGCGGCAGGGGGCGGCCGGACGGCGCCGTTCGCCCACTTGCAGGCCGGTGATGCGATCGACGACTTCCAACTCCTGACGCCGCTGGGCAGCGGGGCGTTTGCCCGCGTGTTTCTCGCCCGGCAGAAGTCCATGGAGCGGATGGTCGCGCTGAAGATTTCCACCCACGCCGGCAGCGAGCCGCAGACGCTCGCCCAGCTCGATCACCCGCACATCGTCCGCGTTTACGACCAGCGCAACTGCGATGACCCGCCGGCCAGCCTGCTGTATATGGAGGTCGTCTCCGGCGGCACGCTGCAGGATGTGATCGCCCGAGCCAGGCACGCTTACGATGGGCAGGCGAGCGGCGATCTGCTGCTGGCCGCGGTCGACGAGCGGCTGAGCGCCACCGGCACGCCCGTTCCTGAGAGTTCAAAAAGCCGCGACTGGATCGAGGATGCCACCTGGCCGGAGATCGTATGTCGCATCGGCGCTGAATTGGCCGAGGGCCTCGCCTACGCCCACGGCCGCGGCGTGATGCACCGCGACATCAAGCCGGCCAACGTGCTGCTGAGCGCCGAAGCGCGGCCCAAGCTGGCGGACTTCAATGTGAGCTACAACGGCGGCCGCGCCGACGAGAACCCCGAGGACACGTTCGGGGGATCGCTGGCCTACATGTCGCCCGAGCAGCTCGAAGCCTGCCATCCGCTGCTGGGCGGCTCGCCGCGCTTGGTGCGCGAGCCCAGCGACGTCTACGCCCTCGGCGTGCTGCTGTGGGAGCTGCTCTGCGGCCGGCGGCCGTTTCGCGACGAAGCCGTGCCCGCCGACGGCGGGTCGCTGGTGCGGCTGCAGCGGATGATCGAGACGCGACGGCGCGTGGACTTCAAGCAGCTCGCCGAGCAGTTGCCGGAGGATTGCCCCGCGTCGCTGGAACGCGTGCTCGTGCGGGCACTGGAGCCGGACAGGTCGAAGCGATTCAAGTCGGCGGACGAGCTAGCGCGGGCGCTGCGATTGTGTTTGAACCCGCGATGCTGGAACCTGCTCGAGCCGCCGCGGAGCCGGCTGGGGAAGTTCGCACTGCGGTGGCCGATCGTGGCGATCGTGCTCGCGGGCTTGATCCCCAATGCCCTGACCGCCGCGTTCAATTTCACGTACAACAAGATGCGCATCCACAGCATGGCCGACCAGCGGGAGTTCAAGGGAATCGACGACCGGTTTGACACGGTCCAGATGTGGATTAACGGAATCGCGTTTCCCGTCGGCATTATCGCCGGCGCGTGGTTGGCGATCGGCACCTATCGCCTCCTGCGCAGTAAGATCCCCGCCGAAGCGCAGGAAGGCTGCACGAGGGTACTCGTGCTCGGCGGCTATATTTCCATTTTGCTGCTGTGTCTGTGGGTGCCATCGGGCCTCGCGTTTCCGATCGCTGTGGGTTGGAATCATCTGAGCGATTTGAGCGTGGGGTTCTATCTGCACTTTTTCCTGTCGCTGGCACTGTGCGGATGTGCGGCGACGGCCTACCCCTATTTCCTGATTACGGCAATGGCCGTGCACTACTTCGTGCCGCGCCTGGTGCGCAACGGGACCATCGCGGGTCCGCGACGCAGTGATCTGGAACGAGTTCAGGCCCTCAACGGCGTGCACGGCTACGCCGCGACGGCGGTGCCCTTGCTCGGAGGCCTGCTTATCACCCTGGTCGTCGTGTTCGCCAGCAGCGACGGAACGGGCGATGCCGCGAAGACGCCGAGTTGGCCGCTGGCGATCGTTCTCGGCGGCGGACTGATCGGGCTGGGCCTCGTGGCGGCGCTCCGGCGGCTGATCGACCTCGATATCGCGGCCCTCAATCACATCGCCATCGAAAACCAACGTAGCGGCGGCGGAGCGTCGCGCTCCAGCCGCGGTCGCAGCCGTAGCAGCCGGCCACGACGCTAACACCGGCGACGCAATTCTCGCTTCAGGGGCACTCATGCAACACAAGGGCAACGGCCGGGCCAAATCTCGCAAACGCCGCCGCGGCCGCGCCGAGCAGTCGCTGCACGTGCACACGCGGCCCGGAACGATCCTGGTTCCGCCGGACGCGCAGGCCACGGTGCTGCGCGTCACGTGCTACGGGCCGGACCGCATCGTCGACAAGCCCAACTGCACGCTCAGCCAGATTCGCGACCTGCGCGGCAAGTACCCAGTCACGTGGATCGATGCCACCGGGCTGGAAGATGCGGGGCTCATCGAACTACTCGGCGAACAACTCGGACTGCACAGGCTGGCGCTGGAGGACATGGTGACGACGCCCCAGCGGTCGAAGGTCGAGGAGTACCCCGCGCACCTGTTCGCGGTGACGCAACTGCCCACTTACGTCGATGTGCTCGAAACCGAACAGGTCAGCATCTTCGTCGGCAAGGACTTCGTGCTGAGCTGGCGCGAACACCCGGGTGCGGTGTTCGATATCGTGCGCAAACGGCTGCAGGTCACCGGCGGCGTGACGCGCTCCGCCGGCGTCGACTACCTGCTCTACGCGCTGCTCGACGCGGTGATCGACTCCTGCTTTCCCGTGCTCGAAAAGCTGGGCGACGTGCTGGACGATCTGGACGACCGCATCGAGGACCAGAACGATCCGTCGCTGATCCCTGCCATGGCGTCCATCCGGCACGACGTGCGGCTGATGCGGCGGATCGTGTGGCCGCTGCGCGATGCGATCGACGACCTCTTGCGCAATCCGCCGGAGTTCGTCACGCAGGACACGATGATTCACCTGCGCGACTGCCACGATCACGCCGTGCAGATCATGGACGGACTCGAGAATTTCCGCGACGCGGGGAGCGACCTGCGCGACTACTACGCCACGGCGATCTCGAACCGCATGAACGAGATTATGAAGGTGCTCACCATCATCTCGACGATCTTCATGCCGCTGAGCTTTATCGCGGGCGTGTACGGCATGAATTTCCACAAGATGCCGGAGCTGGAGTGGCCCTACGGTTATCTGGCGGCCCTGGCCTTGATGGGCGCGGTGGCGGCGGGGCAGCTCTATTTCTTCAAGCGGAAAGGCTGGCTCGGCGGAGGGCCGCGTCGACCGCCAAGGGATGCGGAGAATGGCGGCCGGTGAAGACGCTCATCAAGAACGCCGAGGTCGTGCTGCCCACGGGCGTCCTACGCGCAAACGTGCTCGTCGACGGGCATTCGATCGCCGCGATCGACGCGGCTGAGCACGCCCGCGCCGATGAAGCGGTGGACGCGACGGGACTGCACTTGATTCCCGGTGTGATCGACGACCAGGTCCACTTCCGCGAGCCGGGGCTGACGCACAAGGAAGACCTGCACACCGCCAGCCGAGCCTGCGCGGCCGGCGGCGTCACCACGTTTCTCGAAATGCCCAACACCGTGCCGCCGGCGACGACGCAGGCCGGCATCGATCAGAAGCGGCGGCTCGCGGCCCAAAAGTCGCTGGTGAACTACGGCTTCTACATCGGCGCAACGCCCCACAACATCGCCGACCTTCGCACGGCGATGAACACGCCGGGGATCAAAATCTTCATCGGCTCGAGCACCGGCGACTTGCTCGTGGACGATCAAGAGGCCCTGGAGCGCATCTTCGCGGAGACGACGCTGCCGCTCACGGCACATTGCGAAGACGAGACCACCGTGCGGGCCAACGCGGCGCGGCTACTTCCTCCCAAGCTGGCCGACAGCCGACAGCCGATAGCCGATAGCCGCCTCAACGTGGCTGTCCACTCGCAAATCCGCGATCACGCCGCGGCGCTGGTCGCCACCCAGCGCGCGATCGAACTGGCTGTCCGGCACAACCACCGCTTTCACGTGCTGCACGTGTCGACCGGCGCCGAGGCGGATGCGATCGGCCAGTACTATGCGACGGTGGGCGAAGCGTCGCGCCGCGTCATCACTGCCGAGGCCTGCCCGCATCATCTGCTGCTCAGCACGCTCGACTACGCACGGCTCGGCACGCTCGCGCAAATGAATCCTTCGCTCAAAACCGCCGACGACAGCGCTCGGCTGTGGCAGGCCTTGGCCGACGGCCGGATCCAAGTCATCGCCACGGATCACGCACCCCACACCTGGGAAGAAAAAGCCAAGCCCTACCCGCAGTCGCCCTCTGGCATGCCGAATGTGGAGAACAGCCTGGCGCTGATGCTCAACGAAGTGAACCGCGGGCGCTGCACGCTCGAACAAGTCGTTCACTGGATGTGCGACGCCCCGGCCCGCGTGTGGGACATCGTCGGCAAGGGCCGCATCGCCGCGGGCTACGACGCGGACCTCGTGCTCGTCGATCTCAAACGCACGCACACCATCCGCAACGCCGAACAACTCACCAAGTGCGGCTGGAGCGCCTGGGACGGCGCCGCGCTCACCGGTTGGCCCGTCCGCACCTGGGTTCGCGGCCGCGAAGTCTTCCGCGACGGCCGCGTCGACGACAACGTCCGCGGCGAAGAAGCGACGTTCGACCACGCCCGCGGCGGCTACTGGGCGACGGAGAACTAAGCCGACTGAAGCGTCTCCACGCTTGTGACATGCAGCAGCGAGCAGATCGCCATCTGATCACTCTCGGGATCCACTACGACGATCCGCTGCTTGCCTAGCGCCACCGTCTCCGGGTGTCGCACTTCGTAAGTTTCGCCCTCGGAAAGATGCACCGTAAATGGCTCGAACGGCCGGCGGAGAACAAGCTGGCGGATCACATCGGAATTCATCATGGAAGGCGCTCCCGCATTAGTCTTTTCATTATAG
The DNA here is from genome assembly GCA_964430075.1 of uncultured Planctomycetaceae bacterium. Taxonomy (GTDB): domain Bacteria; phylum Planctomycetota; class Planctomycetia; order Pirellulales; family Lacipirellulaceae; genus Lacipirellula. The sequence goes on from CAYSFP010000059.1 coordinate 21,628, forward strand.
CAGCCGGAGCTAGGACGTGGGCGCCTCGTTCGCGACTCAGCCGAGCGTCATTGCTCGGATGTCTGCACGGCATACTTCTCCGGCGCCGCCAAGAACTTCACCTTCTCCTGTTCCCCCACGAAGCGATAGAGCAGGCCCTCGTGCCACACAACGTACTGCGGGAAGCCCGGCAAGTGGCGCCCCGTCTCGGCGAGCGTCACGACGCATTCGCCGTGAGCGGCCACATCGACGGCCGCGTACCGCGCCGGCGCCTGTTTGAACGCGACCTTGTGTTCGGCGCTGGCGAAGAGAAACAGGCGGCCTTCGAACTCCGCCGCGTGAAAGATGCTGCCGCGCACCTTTTGCCCCAGGTCCAAGAGCGAAACCGCGCACTCGCCGCCCAGCACGGGGACGAATTGGGCCGGATCCGCCTGAAAAGCGGCTTGCTCCTCCTGACCGGCCGTGTAGAAGACGAACCCGTTAAGCTCGACGCGGTCTTCATAGCGTCCCCGCACCCAGATCCCGCGTTGTTGGATCGTAACGGGGCAGTAGCCGCCCAGCATGGGCTCGTTGTTGACTGTGTCCTGGCCGCTTGCCGGAGTGGATGCGGTCGACGATCCCTTGCGCGGCGCGGCGGCGTCGGCCGATGAGGCTCCGAGAGCGGCAGCGTACTCGGGCGGCAACTGCGCCACTTGCCCAACGGCCGTCATCTGGCTTGGCGCCGGCGAACGGCTCTCGGCGTCGTAGCGTGCAGAATTCCGCAGATACAGCGATTGCTCGTGGGCGCCGGCGAACAGCCGTCGCAGCCCGCCGCACAGCACGGCCGTTTCGGGCAACCCCGGGACCTCGCGTTGCCGGTCCACGCGCGTCACCAGGCACCGACCGCCGTCGGCGACGTCGGCGTCAGCGTACTTTGCGGGATCGGCGAGAAATCGACGCCGTGCGTCCGCATCGGCGAAGAAATGCAACCGGCCGCCTTGCACAACGCCAAGCTGGATCGTGCCCGGCACGCGCTGTCCTGTTTCCGCGAACGTCGTCAGGCAGTCGCCGCTCAGCACGGGTGCGTACACCGTCGGCGCCGCGGCGAAGATAGCCAATTGCCGATTCGCGGCAAACCGATAGATCCGTCCGTCGAAGATCACCGCGATTCGCGGGTCTCCCGGCTGCCACTGGCGCTGGTCGCGTAGCGTCACCACGCAGTACCCGTCGGCCGCCAACGGAATCGCTGGGGCCGCCGCAACAGGCTGCCGGCGCCGCGCGCGGCCGCTGGGTTCGCCCGGCTGAGCGCGGGCCGCTAGCAGCGGCGCGAACAAAGCCACGACGGCCAGGGCGGCGCAGTATGCCAGTCGTTTCATGCGGCGAAGCTTATCGAGATGCCGCAACCGCCGCGACGGCGACCGCCGCGGTATGCTATCATGCGCCCCCGCGCCCCCGCCCGCACACGCATGGCAGCCCCCAACGCGACTCAATCTCCACTGGCCATCGTCACCGGCGCCGCCAACGGGCTGGGGCGGGTGTTTTGCCATCAACTGGCGCAACAACGCCGCGGATGGCACATCGTCGCCGTGGATCTCGACGCGGCCGGCGCCGCCGAGACGCTCGCGCAATGCGAGCGGCTCGCGTCCGCCTCCGGCGACGTCGTTGAGATGGACGTGACCGACGCGGCGGAGTGGCAAGCGCTGCGCGAGCGCCTGCAGCGCGCCTGGCCACGGCTGGATGTCCTGGTCAACAACGCCGGCGTGTGCCTGGCCGCCGAGGTCGGCGACGGCGATCTCGCCGCGTGGCGCCGGCTCACCGAAGTGAACTATTTCGGCGTGCTCAACGGCTGCCACACCATGACGCCGTGGCTCAAGGCGTCGACCCGCGCCGCGCCTCCATCGCACCGCGCGCCGGCGGTGATCAACGTCGCCTCGGTCGCCGGTTATCTGCCGCTGCCGGCGATGGGCGCCTACTGTGCTTCCAAGGCCGCGGTACTGGCCCTCTCGGAGGCCATGCATGCGGAGCTGCGGCGGCACGGCGTGCGCGTCACCGTCGTGGCGCCGGGGTTTTTTCGCACGGGCCTGCTCGACCGCGGCGAATTCGCGACGCAACGGCACCGGGCTCAGGCCGAGCGTTTGACGCAACGGGCGACGTTCACTGCCGACGACGTAGCTCGCGCCGCACTGCGTGCCGCCGACCGCGGCGCGCTGCACGTGATCCTGGGCCGCCGCGCGCGGATGTTCTGCCGCTGGCGGCGGCTCGCGCCGTGGAGCTTGCAGCGACTCATCGAACGCGGCTACCGCAAGACCTTCGATCGGCCGTCGGAGCACAACGCCAGTGATTGATGGCCAACAAGCACTGCGAAATATTGGTCCTCCCCCTGATTCCTGATTCCTGACCCCTGATCCGTAACTCCTGAACCCATCTAACCCCCGGCTTGCGCCGGGGGCTGCTCCCCTCCTGAACCCTGAACCCTGAACCCTGCCGCATGCTCCACCTTCATTCTCCCACCCACGCCCGTTGGCTCGCCCAGGTCGATGCGCATCTGGACGAAGTGCTCATCGACCACGCCCACTGCGAGAAGAAGGCCGCGGGCACGGCGCTGGTATACCAAACCTAACACGTCTGTCCTGCCTCAGTCGGAACTGGAGTTTTCCTTCGCGGTCGTTAGCATAACGACCGGCGAAGGAGGATTCCATGAACGCATCGGACAACGGCTCGTCGCGGCGTGAGCGCCGCCACTTCTCGGCCGCCCAGAAGGCGGCGATCGTCAAAGCGCACCTGGTCGACAAGGCCCCGATCTCGGATCTGTGCGAGAAGCACCAGATCACGGTCAACCAGTTCTACCCGTGGCAGAAGCAGCTCTTCGAGGGCGCCGCGGCGGCGTTCGAGACGCGGCGCAAGAGCGGCGCCCCCGACGCCAAGGACCGGCGGATCGACGCGCTTCAGGCCAAGCTGGCCAACAAGAACGAGGTGATCAGCGAGCTGAGGGAGGAGTGCGTGCTCTTAAAAAAACTTGATGGCCGGCCCTGACGAAGCGGTGGGTCGAGCCGGACGTGCGGGACGAAGTCGTCGACTATGTCGGCAAGTGGAGCGACCGGGCGGAACTTTCCGCGAAGCAACTGGTGCGGTGGCTGGGGATCGGCATGAGCAAGTTCTACGACTGGCGACAGCGGCACGGCAAAGTGAACGAGCACAACGCGCTTGTGCCCCGCGACCACTGGCTCGAAGCGTGGGAGAAAGAAGCGATTCTCGCCTTCCACGTCCAGCATTCGCTGGAAGGCTACCGCCGCTTAACCTACCTGATGCTCGACGCCGACCGGGTCGCGGCCAGCCCGGCCACGGTCTACCGCGTGCTCCAGCAGGAGGGCTGCTTCGACCGCTGGAACCGCCGGGAAACGGCCCAGGGAACGGGCTTCGTCCAGCCCTTGGCACCGCACGAGCACTGGCACGTCGATGTCTGCTACGTCAACGTCTGCGGCACGTTTTACTACCTGATCAGCGTGCTCGATGGCTGCAGTCGATACATCGTTCACTGAGAGTTGCGCGAGAGCATGAAGGAAGCCGACGTCGAGATCGTTCTGCAGCGCGCCCGGGAGAAGTTTCCCGAGGCCCGCCCGCGGATCATCAGCGACAACGGCCCCCAGTTCGTCGCCCGCGACTTCAAGGAGTTCATCCGCCTGAGCGGCATGACCCACGTGCGAACGAGCCCCTACTACCCGCAGTCCAACGGCAAGCTCGAGCGCTGGCACGGCACGCTCAAGCGCGATTGCCTGCGACCGGCCGTTCCGCTGTCGCTGGAGGAGGCGCGACGGCTCGTCGCCCAGTTCGTCGAGCACTACAATCACGCGCGGCTTCACTCGGCCCTTGGCTACGTGACGCCGGCCGACAAGCTCGCGGGGCGCGAAGCGGCGATCTTCGCCGAGCGCGACCGGAAGCTCGCGGCGGCGCGAGAGCGCCGTGCAACTCGGCGTCGCGAGGCCGCCCTGTCGGTCGCGTGCGACACCGGAACACAGAGAAAGGCTAGCGGGGTCCAGGGGGCGGCCATGAGCCCCCTGGTCTGCGTGAACGCAAACAATTCCCCCGCGGCAAAAGCCGCTCCACGGCTCGCGGAAGTCTAAACCCTCAACAACACATCGACCCGCTAACGCTACGAAGCGAGAATTCCATTTCACGTTGAACCAGGACACCAGTTCACGGCCGCGGCGTTCACGACGCGGCTGGAGTCGCGCGGGATCGCCGTCAGCATGGACGGTCGGGGACGAGCCCTCGACAACGTGTTCGTCGAGCGACTGTGGCGGAGCGTGAAGTACGAGGAGATTTATCTGCGCGACTACGCCGACGGCTGGGAGGCGGAAGAACGGCTCGCGGCGTACTTCCGCTTCTACTCGCACGAGCGCGTCCATCAGGCGCTGGGCTACCGCACGCCGGCGGACGTTTACCGGGGGCGAAGTTGAAGGCGAGGCGGGTCATGCGACGAAGAACCTCAATGAGTTTTCGCGCGCAAGAAGAGGAGAATCAAACGGTACTCCATGAGTGAGCTAACGGATGCGACCGCGCCAGACCTAAGAAGGGTCTGGCGGGCCGCTCCCCAACCTTAATCAACCCCAGATTCTGTCCAACGATTGGGGTCCACCTCAGATCAAGCCGCCGCGGGCGAACTACCAATTGGCCGAGAAACAACAGGCGGTCGCCTGCGGCGGCCTGGGGATGATCCTGGAGCTGATCAAGCAGGTTGGGCTCGCCGAGATAATCGGCGTCACGCCAGAGACGGTTATCGAGTGGATAACCAGCAGCGAGTTGACGGCGTCGAACGTCGGCAAGGGCGCGAACCGGCCGCGGTATCGAGTCAAACGGGCCGATGTTGACGCCTTCCTGGCACTGCGGCAACCAGACCCGCCTGCGAAGCGAACGCCGCGGAAGAAATCAACGAAGAACTACCGCGCCTAGCATCCACTGCCGAACGTGCTCAACGCAGTTGCGGAGTTGGTCGTCATAGACTCGCTGGCGGTAGATTGCGGCCATGTCTCCCGTGTGGGGCGGATGGCCCATCACAAGATCGATAACCGCCTGAGACACGTTCCCAGCGCTGGCCACGGTCTCGAATGACCTTCGCAGGCTGTAGAACGTGGTGATCTTGTCGCGGTAGAAACCGTGACCTTCAACCAGTTCCTTGAACGCCCGGCCGATGATATGGCGGTTCCACACCTGCCGCCCGTCGTACTTGTGGAACACCAGCGGCCGATCGCTGGCGATCGCCTTCAGCACGGCCAGAGTCTCTGGCCATAACGGGCAACGCCGCGGGGCCTGCGTCTTGGGCCGCTCATCGCTGATCCAGCCGCCGTCCAGGTCGACGGCTCGCGTTGGCAGCGTTTCGCAGTCCTGCGGTCCAAAACCAGCGTTGATGCCCAGCAGCACCATGCCGCGCAGCTCGGGGTCGGATGCGGTGATGAGCTTGCGTACCTGCTCAGCCGTGAACAGCCGCTCCCCAACTTCGTTGCGGGACTTCCGGATCAGCCTGGCGGCGGGCGTCTTCAGAGCTTTCTTGTACCGGACGTTGGTGCCAAGCTCGTCATTCCCAAACGCGAAAATCATCCGCGCGAACGTCAGCAGCCGCTTGTGGGTCACTGGAGAGACGGACTTGCCTCGCTTACCACGCCCAAGCCTACGCCTGAGCCGAGACAGCTCATTGAAGCCTACGGCGTCGATGGGCGTGTCGTCGCCCAGGGTGTCCCCAATGATCTCGCAAATCCCCTTGTACTCGCCCAGGGTGCGATCGCTGATATCGCCGGTCTCGTGAGCCCCTTCCTTGCCCTCGTAGAACGCTTCCAGCACATCCGACACGGCGGTAGTAGTATCGGGCGTAGCCAGGCCATCACGGGGCAAGCCAGCCTCGATATTGGCCCTTTCCGCCTTGTACCGCTTCTCAGCGGCTTGCGGACTGCCCCAGGGCCCGAAATAATACACCCGTTGCTTGATCTTCTTGGCCCACTGGCCTGAAGAATGGGCATACAGTGGAAAGTCTTTGCGAGGTTTCTCGGGCTTCATGTTCAACACTACCTTACGCCCGGGTGGGCGTAGTTTGGGCGTAGTGGTTAAACGGTCAAATTTCGCTGGAATTTGACTTTAGCCGAGAAAACAGGCATGTTTTCCATAACGGGAGAGGTGGCAGAGTGGTCGAATGCGCCGGTTTGCTAAATCGGTGACCGGGGAAACCTGGTCCGCAGGTTCGAATCCTGTCCTCTCCGCTTAATGTTGAAAACAAAGCAAGACCGGCGCAAGGCTCGTCGAGCCTTGCGCCGGTCTCGTTGTTTGACGCGCTGTTTAGTTCGCCGCGCTACTGCCTGGCGGCCTTGGCGGCGGCCTTCGCGGCCTTTTTTTCCTTCTTCTGCTTGGCGGTCAGCTTGGGCGCATTGCCCTTGGACTTGCCCTTGTTCTGATCCTTGTTTGCCATCGAAGTCTCTCCGATATGGGGAACGCCGGCGGCAACAATCGTCGGCGCGCTCGACTATAGTGAAACCGCGCCGCGGAAGCTATATCCCTTGAGCTCACGTGCCGGGCGACGTCGCTCGATTGTCTTCGTGCTGCCAGCGCGCGAGGCGGCTGTGGATGAAGTCGATGATCGCGCGTTGCTGATCGCCGCCGCGGCCCTCGACGGCAAGCGGCGGCCCGAACTCCATGCGGATCTTGCGGTCGGGCCGGATCTTGCCAACGTCGGAGAAGCGTCGACCGAGTTCCCACGCGCTCGTGGACAGCGCCAGCGGCACGACGGGTACGCCGGCGCGGCCGGCCAGCTTCACGCTGATCGTGTTGAACTGCTCGGGATCAAAGGAGGGCATCCGCGAGCCTTCGGGAAACACAACAATCGAAATGCCCCGGCTCAGCCGCTCGGTGCCCTCGATAAGCGTGGTTTTGAGGTCCTCGCGCGGATTGGTCTGCGACACGGCGATCGGGTCGCGCGAGCGCATCACGTGCTTGAACACGGGATAGTCGATCAGGCTTTGCTTGACGACGAAGGTGACATGGCGAATGGGCTGGATGACGACCGGGAGCACGGACGTTTCCAGCGTGCTCATGTGATTTCCGGCGACGACGCAGGGACCAACGAGGCGCTCGACGTGCTCGACGCCGCTGATGTCGAACTGGCAGCCGACGGCTTCCAGCGCGCGGACGACTTCCAGGCTGCTGCGGCTCCAGTCGACGCCGTCGTAGCGGCCGCGTTTGGCCTTCCATGCCGCGCGGCCAACAATCGAGGCGTACTTCAGGTAGAATGCGACCGAAGGCAGCCCGCGGGCTAACAGCGACTCGCGACGCGGCGCGGTGACATACCGGCCGCCGACGAACGGAAGCGACCACAAGCCACGATCGAGGCCTCGCGCCGACGCCCCGGCGGCGCCCATTGAGTCTGGCAGCGACGCGCTCAAGAATAGCCTCGTAAAGAACAGTCGGCTCATTGTGGGACGCGCACGCCCTGGCGGCCGCGACCGACGACGCCGGCAAGATCGTCCTGTGCTACGGAGGTGGACTTCCATGATGCCCGACCCGCTTCAAACACCCAAGAGCGCGTATGCGTCCATCGTCCAGAGGATCAGCGTAGCCGACTCGCCGGTCGGCATCGATGCGCAGTACACGCACGCCATCATCATTACGTATTTGCAGCAGATTGCCGAGCGGCTAGATCGGTTGGAGGCTCGGCTTGCTGCGCGAGAAGACGCCTAACGAGGCGCCAGCGGCGGCGTGCCTCGGGCAGAAACGCGGCAAGGCAGCCGCGACCGACGGCGTGCGGATCGTTTCTCGACCCGCGGCGCCGGAGCGTCGCAGCTGCCTTTGACCGGTTGTGAGGAAACCTAGCGAGCGACTTTGGCTTTGGCTTTAGCTTTGGCCGCCGGGCGGCGCGCCACGTCAGCCAGCGACGTCGCGGCGCAGCTCTTTTGAAGCTGTGCCAACATCGCGTCCAACTTGCCATTCAGCGCGGCCAGCGTGGCGCCCGCGCGTTGCTTCGGCGCGTCGACGCTGCGCTCGAGCGGCTCGACGGCGTTGATCACTTCCAGCAGGTTGATCTTCTTCGGCGGGCGGGCGAGCTTTACCCCGCCGCCAACCCCTCGGCGCGACGTGATCAGGCCAGCGCGCCGCAGCGATTGGAGTACCTTGGCCAAGTAGGCCCCCGGCACTTTCGTCGCCTCAGCGATGTTCTGCGTGGTGGATGCCTCCGGCGCCTCGTTGGCCAACTGAACCATGGCGCGGAGCGCGTACTCAACGGTTTGCGAAAACATTATGACCCTCGGTGCGATATTAACAAACTTCCGCGTAACGTTACGGTCTACACCCTGACCGGCGGAGGTCCGATGGTTACCCGTTTTAAGCCGCGGGGGGCGACTAGGCCATAGGTCCCTGCGCTATTTTATCCCTGATATTGCGGCCCGGTTTGACGAATTTGCCTCGACGGCCGTTTTACCCCACTCTGGCGAGGGGGCACAAGCGCCTTTGTAACGTGGCTGCGGCCAATTCGCTTAGACCAGAAGGTCCACGCCGCCGCCGATTCCCACCAAACTGAGTCGAAAATCGCCTAGCGCCTCTGATAGGAATTGCCACATGGTCGCCTTGAACTCCAGCCGCCGCAAGCCGTCCCGGGATTCTTCGCCGTCTAGCGTGATTGGGGCTCTCAGTAAGGCGGGGAATCTGCCCATGGAGTCCTTGTTTTGCAATGCGGCATCCCATCGCGCAGAACGAAGAGTCGTTATTTACAGGACCCCCGATGGGAGTATCCGCGAGGTGCAGATCGGCCGATGGCGGGTCGTGACCGCGTCGGCCCAGCGCCGATTGTGCGAAGTGCGCGAGCTGAGCTGCGGGCGCGTCGCGGTACGGATTGAACATCCCGCGCAAGGATGCGCGTCAAGCGAATATTGGCAACTTTATGACCCTGACGGGCGTCTCGATGCGGCGATGCAAGTGGCGCCGGACGGCAAGTTCGCGATCTTGACTAACTACCGAACGCGGCAGGCGCGCCGGCTGATGGCCGACGGAGAGGGCGCCCTGAGGGTCGTAGAAACTTGGACGATTTGACCGCGCAGCCTCCCCCAAGCCACCACGACAAACGACGCACCTACTTCTTGCCGCCCTTGGCAGGTTCTGCGGCCGCCTCGTCTTCCTTGGCCTTCTTTTTCTTCTTCTTCATTGCCAGCTTCCGGACGCGAACCTTGGGCAGGCCTAGGGGAGAGTCGCCTTCCGTCCAGCGTTCGGTCTCTTTGAGACGCTCCAGCCGTTCGGCTCGGGTTAAGACGCTGCGCGTGCTGGTGGCGCCGCGGCGTACCTTGAGGCTTTTGTCGATCGTCATGGCACTGGAGCCTTGTGGGCGGGCGCCGTTTCCGGGGCGGCGGCGCCAGCCCGAGGTGTGGCGAGATGTTCGGTTGATCGCCCCCCTAGGGACGAGTCGAGCCCGGCATTTTACCGGCTCCCAACGTGCCCTGCAATGCATGAGGCGAGGCGCCTATGTTACGGTGCAAGTCGCACTTTTCAGATATTTTGTGATGTGTTCAGTTAGGGGCGGTGAT
>CAYSFP010000060.1:0-30198 GCA_964430075.1 uncultured Planctomycetaceae bacterium
GGGGCAGTTGTACGAGCCGGTCGATTCGGACAAGATCGCCTACTATAAGGAGGCCAAGGACGGGCAACTGCTGGAAGAGGGAATCACCGAAGCGGGCTCGATGTCGTCGTTCATCGCCGCGGGCACGACGTACTCGTCGCACGGGTTGAACATGATTCCCATGTTCATCTACTACTCGATGTTCGGCTTCCAGCGGATCGGCGATCTCATCTGGGCCGCGGCCGACGCGCGGGCCAAGGGCTTTTTGCTCGGCGGCACCGCGGGACGCACGACGCTCAACGGCGAGGGACTGCAGCACCAGGACGGCCACAGCCTGCTCAACGCGATGGCGTTCCCCACGGTGCGGGCCTACGATCCGGCGTACAACTACGAGACCGCGGTCATCATCTTCGACGGCCTCAAGCGGCTGTACGAGGACAACGAAACGGCAATCTACTACATCACGCTCGAGAACGAGCCGTACACGATGCCCGAGATGCCTGCGGGGTGCGAGGAAGGCATCATCAAGGGCATGTACCGCCTGCGCGATTGGCAGGCCGGCGAAAAGCGGGTGCAGCTCTTGGGCTCGGGCGCCATCCTGCGCGAGGCGCTGCGGGCGCAGCAGATTCTCGGCGAAAAGTACGGCGTGACGAGCGACGTGTGGAGCGTGACCAGCTACACGCAGCTCCGCCGCGAGGCGCAGGAGTGCCAACGGTGGAACATGCTCAACCCCGAAAAGCCCCCGCGGCACGCGTACGTCGAAGAGCAGCTCGCCGGGACCCACGGACCGATCATCGCGGCGAGCGATTACGTGCGGGCGCTGCCGGAGCAGCTCTCGCCGTGGCTGGGCGGGCGGCTGTTCGCCCTGGGGACCGACGGCATGGGCCGCAGCGAAAGCCGGCCGGCGTTGCGGCGACACTTCGAGGTGGACGCCGAGTCGATCACCGTCGCCGCGCTGTACCAGCTCATGAAAACCGGCGACTGCGACGGCGCGTGCGTTGCGGCCGCGATCCGCGACCTGGGGATCGATCCGGAGAAACAGTCCGCTTTGTACGCTTAAGATTGCCCGCGAAACACGCGAAAGGACGCGAAAAAAGAGAGTTGTAGAAGAATAAGGCCGAATTGCGGAAAGAAACAAGATCGTCAGGGGTTGTTCATCGGCAGGCAATCTCGCCTGGAGTTGCGTCGCGATTCTTGGCCTCCGAATCTACTACTTGATATTCGCACTTTTCTGCTTTCGCGGGCATTTCCGAAATAGAACCACATAAGCCTATGGCCACGCAAATCAAATTACCGTCGCTGGGCGAGAACATCGATTCGGCCGGCGTGCTTTCGATCCTGGTGAGCGAGGGCGACGAGGTCGCCAAGGATCAGGATCTGCTCGAGGTCGAAACCGACAAGGCGACGATGCCGATTCCCAGCCCGTCGGCGGGGAAGATCGTCAAGGTGCTGGTCGCCGAAGGCGACAATGTGCCGGTGGGCGGGGCGATCTTCGAAATCGAGGCGGCGGGCGGAGCAGCCGCGGCCAAGGCGGCTCAGGCCGACAAGCCGGCCGCGGCGAACAAGGCGAAGCCCGAGGACGAAGACGCCTCGGCGGAGGAGATCGCCGAGAAGGTCGCCGACCAGCAGGAGGAGCCGGACGAAGCCGACGCGGCGCCTGAGCCGCCGAAGCGGAAAAAGTCCAAGACGCCCCCGCCGCCGCCGGACCCGACGCCGGTGATCGTCGAATCGGAGGAGGACGACGCGGGCGGCGCGGACGCCGACGTGGAGGACGAGCCCGCGGCGAAGGCGCCTGCGAAGAAGACGTCCAAAGCGAAGCAGCCAGCGAGCGCAGGCGGCGACGTGCCGGGCGATGGACAAGCGGCCGCCTCCGCGGGACCGGCGGTGCGGCGGCTGGCGCGCGAATTGGGCGTCGAGCTGCGCCGCGTGCGGCCCACGGGCGAGGGCGGCCGCGTGACGGAGGAGGACGTCCGGAATTACGTCCGTCGTAGCCAGACCGAGGCCGAGGCCAAGGCGATCAAGGGCGTCACGCCGCCCGGGACGCCGGATTCGGACGCCTACGGCGGCGTGCGGCGCGAAAAGATGTCGCGGATGCGGCAGACAATCGCCCGCAACATGCTCGCCTCGTACACGACGATTCCGCAGCTCACGAATTTCGACGACGTCGACGTCACCGAGCTGGAGGACCTGCGGCAGGACAGCCAGCGCGACTACTCGGCCCAGGGCATCAAGCTCACCACGATGCCGTTTCTGGTGAAGGCCTGCGCGGTGGCGCTCAAGCATCACCCGATCGTCAATGCGTCGGTGGGCAAGGACGGCGCCGAGATCGTTTACAAAGAGTATGTGAACATCGGCATTGCCGTGGACACCGAGCGCGGACTGATGGTGCCAGTGCTGCGCGACGCGGACCGCAAGAACATCCCGCAGATCGCCCGCGACCTGGTGAAGATGGCCGAGGCGGCTCGCGGCGGGTCGCTGGCGGTGGACGATATGCGCGGGGGCACGTTCACGATTTCCAATCTTGGCGCCATCGGCGGCACGTACTCGACGCCGATCATCAACCCGCCCGAGGCGGCCATCCTGCTGGCCGGCCGCACGCGGACGCTGCCGCAGTGGATCGACGACAAGTGGCAGCCGCGGCTCTTGATGCCGCTGTCGCTTACCTACGACCACCGCATCGTCGACGGGGCGGCGGCGGCGCGGTTTCTCAACGACGTGAAGGGGTATCTGGCGAACCCGGGGCGGTTGTTGTTGGCGCCGTAGGGGAGCGCGACGCGGGCAAGCGTTTCATCGGACGATTGCTGCGGTGGCGTTGTCAGACTTCAACGAAGAGGGCGATCTTCCGCCCGGAGTCCATCTAGCAACGCTTGAAGAGACGCTCCAGAGGTTCGGCAACGGGATGCCCCAGCGCAGGGCGGTTGCGGACCGATTGAGGCGTGTCTACGAACTTGCTGTGTCCACGGGCTTGCTCGCTCGGTTCGTCGTCTTTGGGTCATTCGTCACCGACGCCGCCGAACCGAGGGACGTGGACGTGGTTCTGTTGATGGAGGACGAGTTTGACGTGACTTCGATCTCCGGAGAAGCGGCTTTGGTTTTTCGCCATATGGATGCCGACGCGCATTTTGGTGCAAGCGTCTTTTGGACTCCGCGGAGCAGCGCATTAGGCGGCGAGCAGGCTATGATAGAATACTGGCAAACGCGACGTGACGGCGGCCGTCGCGGCATCGTCGAGATTGTTCCGGAGATAGCATGATTGCCAACGATCACGAGCTGCAAACGACGCTCGACCGCATCGCCTGGCTCCAGCAACAATTGGCCCGGTTGCGCGCCACGGAATCCAATCCTGCCAACTATCACGCAGCAGCGGCGGGGTTCCTGGCGGAAATCGATCGTATGCAACTCGAAGTTCGTGAGTTTCTCAGCTTCCTGCCGGCGAAGAAGGCAGGGGTTGCTTGAGATGCCGGGCGCGCGGACGCTGCCGCAGTGGTTCGAGGACGAGTGGCAGCCGCGGCTGATGCTGCCGCTGACGTACAATCACCGCATCGTCGACAGGGCCGCGCGGCGCGGTTTTTGAATGACGTGAAAGGGTATTTGGCGAACCCGGGGCAGTTGCTGCTCGCGCCGTAAACGCGCGAGACTTCCTGGGCGTCATGGTCATGTGACTTGCCCAAGGCGGCAAGTTACAATTGTCGAAAGCGCGGTGCGATTTTCTTTTCACGCGCTTGGTGACGCCATGAACGGTCTGACCTACGAGGGCGCCGTCGTCAACGGTCATATTCTGCTGCCAGATCATGTCCTGCTGCCGGAAAACGCCCGCGTGCTGGTGACCGTGTTGCCTGCCGCGGACGATTCGCCGAGGCGCATCCTAAGCCCGCGACTCGCACATGCCGAGCAGGCGGCGGATTTTCAACTGACGGTGGAGGAGGCGCCGGATGCCCGCGTATGACTCGTCGGGCTTTCACCCGCCGGCGCCGGTCGCTCTCGTCACAGTTCGATCGGTGACGTCCTCGGCGACGGCGGACAATGTTCGCATGCTCTGATCGATACGGGCGCAGACGTGTCGCTTGTGCCGCGAGCTGCGGTCGCTTCGTTGATTGAAACAAGCGATGAATTGCCGATGTACGAACTCGCGGGCTTCGCGGGCGAAAGAAGCTTCGCTCCTGCGATTCAGGCGGAGATTCGATTCTTGGGCAAGTCGTTTCGGGGAAGTTTTTTGCTTATTGACGACGTGTGCGGAATTCTGGGCCGCAATGTACTGAACTCCGTATGCCTGCAGCTCAACGGACCTGCGCAAAGCTGGGAAGAATTGTAATGGGGCCGATCACCGCATCGTCGACGGGGCCGCGGCGGCGCGGTTTTTGAACGATGTGAAGGGGTATTTGGCTGATCGACTGTACGACGACCATTTGGAAGAACTACGTCAGGAAGGTCTCATCTGATGGCTCGCCGACCATACGGTGAACTGCGCGACAAAATGACGCCTCGGCAGCAAGCTCAAGCGGCTGCCGAAGCTCGCGCGATGATGGCTGACATGCTGCTGGCGGAGGTTCGCAAGTCGGTCGGTCTGACGCAGGAAGAATTGGCCGCCACGCTGGGCATTCAGCAGCCCAGCTTGTCGAAGCTGGAAAATCAAGACGACATGCAGATCAGCACGCCTCGCCGGCTGATCGAGGCGCTGGGCGGGAGTTTGGAGATCATCGCCCACATGCCGCGCGGCGACATCCGCATCAGCCAGTTCAAGGATGCATCGTGAAGCGCCCGCGTGCGAGTTGTTGAAAGTCGGCGATCATCTGGTTTGCCGATGTCCCGCACGATCGAAGAGTTGGCGCAGCGGCAATTCGAATCCCGGTAGCACGGTTGGCGCTCGCAGGCTGCCACTCTCAGCGATCAATTCGACATCGTCGCGCGTCGAATAAACCTTCGCGCTGCATCGCTTGGGATCGATGATCCATGCCGCCTTAACTCCTGCGGCGAAGTATTCGTCGAGCTTCGTTTCAATCTCTGCACGGGTATTGCCCTGCGACAAGACTTCGATCGCCAAGTCCGGTACAAGTCTGGGAACGGGCTCAGCTGGCAACGCGCGGCCTGGAAACTTATCCCATGCAAAGAACGCGACGTCCGGCGCTCGGCTTCGCGTACTGGAAATTCGCAGCAGCCCGTCGGGGCCGACGGCGATGCCCAGGCCGCTTGTTTCGAGAAACGTCTCGATCAAAAACTGAAGGACAGTCGCGATCCGCGCTTCAAAATATCCCATCGCCTTCTCCACAAGCACGCCGTCGATCACTTCGCACGTGCGGCCCTCGGCGTCTTGAATGCGGAGGGCGTCTTCTTCGGTCGCCTGGCCTGGGGGCGGCACGACGCGGATGCGTTCTAACGGAACGCCGCCCAGGGATTGTTGGAGCTCGGCGGCGGTGATGAATCCGGCGGACATGGCAGCAGCCTGACAATGCATTGGAGTACGCGGCAATTATACCATCGCCGGGGGCCGTTCACTCGGGCGATTTCTCATCGTCCAACCGCGTGACGCGCCGCAGCGACGGCATCGTTTCGAGATCGAAGTGCTCGCCTGCCTTGGCGGGGTCCACGAAGGCGTTGAGCTGTTCGGCAGTCGCTGCGAGTTGGACGGATTTTCCGCTCCAATCCTTGAGCACCTCGCCAGGAAGGGCGCCGTTTTCGACCGCGCCCGCAAAGACGTCGGCCCGCGGCATCAGCAGGACAATCGCGTCGCCTTCGGCGCTGCCTCCGACGCGCATAAAGTAGTAGCGGTCGGGAGCATCCGCGGAATCGGGTGCTAGTATGTTGATATAGTTGATCTCCTCGTCCTGCGTAACAAACGCCTTCATTTCTTCGAGGGCGAACCGCGACTGGTCGTCGCGCCACTCCAGCCCCGCGACGCGCAATTCGTTGCCGTTCACATGTTTGACCCACAGCGGGACGCCGCGCTCGCCGAGCCAGACTCCCTCCAACTGCTTTGTGATCTCGTCGGGCGCCGGATCGCCCAGCAGGGCGTGGGAGGAGACGGTGGAGCAGCCTGTGACGAGCAGGCAGGTTAGCAGTTGGATGCTGCGCCGCGACATGTGCCTCCCCTTGAAACGGAGAAATGCGGTGGAAAACGGCACGCCTGTTCGCGTGGAGAATGCTCTCACTATACCATTGGCCGCGCCGGTTCGAGTCGGCGTCTCGCAGAGACTCGACAACGGTTGGGCAGTTTCTCCGAAACTGCCGATCCGAGTCTCGGCGAGACTCGGCAACATAGCCTTACTGCCGCACGCCCAACAGCGGAAAGCACAGCACGGGGATCGCCAGCGAGGCGATGCCGATGGCGCGGCGCACGGGGCCCAGCTCCACGTCGTCGTTCGCGGTGGGCGGGTGATGGATGCCGAGGAAGATCACCAAGAGCAGCATCGGCGTCCACAGCACCGCTTCGTCGAGGTTGATCACGACGTACAGAATCGCGAACGAAATGAAGAACCGGGCGAACGAGTGGGCCCGATCGAGGAACAGCGCGTACATCGTGTGGCCGCCGTCGAGCTGGCTGATGGGCAGCATGTTCAGCCCCGTGATGAGCATGCCGACCCAGCCGGCCATGAAATAGGGATTGAGCTGCGAGAGCGGCGCCCAGCGCTCGGTCGCCCACTCGGCGCCGGGGTGCGTCCACGCGAGAATCCACTGGCCGATGACCGGTAGGTAGAACTCGATCTCGCCCGGCTGCGCACTTCCGCTGAGGTCGAGCCGCCGGATGCCGATCCACAGCACGGGCACGGCGACGACGAGGCCGGCCAGCGGCCCGGCGATGCCGATGTCGAAAATCTGCCGTCGATCGGCGCGCATCCCGTCCATGCCGATGACGGCGCCCATCGTGCCGATCGGGTTGAACGGCACGGGAATGCACAGCGGGTAGCTGGCGGCGATGCCGTACTTCACGGTCTGCAGGAAGTGGCCCATCTCGTGCGTGAGCAAAATGGCCAGCACGGCGGCCATGTATTGCAAACCGGTCTGCCAATTGGCGGCGATGACGCGGCCCACCAGCTCCCAACTGGCGGAGTACTCCACCCGCAGCGGGTCCCAACGGGTGACGCCCACCCAAAACGTGGACGCACACGTTGCGAAGAACAGCGCCAAGGGCAGCATCACGCGGCGCTGCGGCGGCAGATTGCGCTGGGGTTGGTAGCCCAGGTCGCCGGTGCGAAGTTCCGGAAAATGAACGACCGAGGGATCGTAGAACGGATCGTCCGCCCCCTGGCGAAGGAGGGGCGCGGGCTGCCGGACCTGCGGCGGAACGACGGGCGTGACGGGCGCCGCCGACTCGCCGGAAGCAGCCGCGGCGGAGGCCGAATCCGGCCGCTCAGAGGGAGGGGGAACCGCGCTGCTCATCGCGCCAATCATAGCACACGCTGCGTGAGCGGACAGGGCGGGCAGGTGGCTATCGGCTATCGGCTATCGGCAAGAAGGAGGAGTACGCGGCGCGGAGGCGCCGCCGAAGGCAAGTTATCATTCCAATGCTTTGCAGACGGCTGCCCACCTGTGTCTGGTCCGGCTCTGGCTGACAGCCGATAGCCGAAAGCCCACAGCCCTCTTCAAATCACTTCCAAGCTCTTGACGCCGCCGCTGGTCATGGCGGCGGACAAGCAGCGTTCGGCCGTTTCGATCAGGCGCTCGCCCTGGAAGTTTTTCGGCGGCTCGGACACGGTCGCGACGCCCGCGGCGGCGACGCACGGCGGCAGTTGGCCCGACCGCTCGAGCGGGCCGAGCATCTTCATCGCGGCATCGACAATCCCCCGGGCAACGACGATCGCTTCCTGGCGATCGCGGCGCGCAAGGACAATCACGCGACGACAAGCGGCGGGCGTGGAGATCGGCTCGTACGCCGCCGTCGCGCCGCGACAGGCGGCCGCCAGCACGCGGTCGAGCGTGCGCGATTGCTCCGGCCGCAGTGCCTCATGAGGGCGGGCGGCCAGGGCGACGATGCTCAGGGGCTGGCGCTCGGAGCGGCACTCGCCCAGGACGAGCGTGAGCCTCACGTCGAATTCGCTACGGTGGTTGGCGTTGAGCGGCAAGCTTGCAGCAACCGCGGGCGTCGCAAGGTCTTCGCGCGACCAGGTTTCGCGCACGGAGCGCGCATCGACGCGCGGCGCCTCGGCAGACGGCGCCCCGGGCGCGGGCGGCGGGGCGTCGAGAAACTTGGCGACCGCGGCCTGCACCTCCATCATCGTCACCGTGCCACTGCAGGGGTGCGTCTTGCGCGCCTCGCTGATCCGCACCGTCCCTCGATCTGGCTGCGCATCAAGGGGCGACACCGTATCCTCCGACACGCGGGCCATCGCCTGATGAGCCTTCATCAGCACCTGCGCGTATTCGTCGGTGCGCGACACGTCCAGCGAGAGCACATCGGCCAATTGCCGCACCTTGGGCTCGAGCGATGCGACGATTTCGTTCAATCGGTTCTTCGACAGCTCGCAGTACAGTTTGCCCGCCTCCAGCAAGTCGGGCAGCACGCTCAGGCGATGCTGGCCCACGAGCTGGGCCAGCAGCTCGGCCAGATGCAACACGCGGGTCAGCGTGGCGTGATCCTCGCGGCTACGAGCAAGCCGTTTCGCGTTGCGCGGTTCGGACACGGCGCGCACCAGCGACTCGGGCATCCGCCAATTGGCCAACAGTCCCGCCGTGAGCTGCACGTGGTCGAACCCCATGCTCGATTGTTCGATCTGCGATAAGTCGGCGCGATGGCTCATCACCTCCGAGACCAGGGCCGCATACGGGGCTCCCAGCTCGCGCAACAGCACCAGCACGCCCAGATCCTGCAGCAGCCCGGCAAGAAACGCTTCGTCGCCGGGACGGCGGAACAGTTGCTCGCTCACTTCGCGGGCCGCCACGGCGCGGGCCAGCGTGGAATGCCAGTACCAGTCGAGCTGCTCGGCGGCGATGTCGAGAAACAACTGCTCCGGCAGGCTGAAGCCCAGCACCAGCAGCTTGAGCTGCTTCATGCCCAACAGCGCCACGGCGTCGTTCAGGTCGCCCACCGAATGGCTCAGCCCGAACAGCGAGCTGTTGACCACGCGCAGCACCTTGGCGGTGAGCGCGGGATCTTGCTGCAAGCACTCGCGGAGCGCGCGGACGTCCGACTGGGGCTGCTCGACCAGGCGCAGCACCTCGACGGCCACAGCCGGCAGCGTGTACAGCGAGCTGGCGCGGCGAACGATGAGGTCGGTGGTCGAAGGGCTCGTCGCGACGCTGGGCGCGGGCTCGGTCAGTGTGGGCATGAGTGCGGCGGCGGCAAGAGGTGCGGGGCGCTGGTGCGAGCGGCGGGTATGGCAAGTGTAGCTTACGCGCCGACGGGAACATCGCCGCGGCCGCGCTGCTAGCACGACCGGTACGATCGGCACTCGTCTGGGGGCTTGAGGGACGTGCGCTGTACAATCGCCGCGGCGTCCGTCGGCGACGACGGCCATATAACTAATATTTTTGTCTACAAATAGCGACGGGGGCACGCGTGAGATTGGCGCCAGCGGCGGTCAGAGCCTGGGCGGGAGTTGTTCTGGCCACGTCCTGCGCCGGGGAGCGGGCCATGGGCGAACCGGGGAATGACCTGGTTGCTCCCGCGGCGCATCTCGCGACGGCCGGCGACGACAGCGAGCCGTTCGATCAAACGAAGCTCGTTCGCGAGTTGATGCGGCGGCGCGGCGGCGACGCAGCGGCGGCGGCCCAGTTGATCCAGCTCACGCGCGAGTTCGCCCCGGCGGACGCCGCGGAAGCCTTCGAGCAATTAGCCGTCGCGCACCACGCGACGGGCCATCTCGACCTCGCGGCCGAAGCGCGGCGCATGCTGGTGGAATCCTATCCGGACGAGCCGCTGGCGCGCGCGGCGCGCGTGTGGCTCGTGCGATTGTACGCCAGCAGCGAGGTGGCGCTCGCTCACCGACCGGACGGCGGGCCGGCGGACGAGGCGGACCAAGGCATGGCGTTGTACGCATTTCAACTCGGCAACGGGCTGGCGGCGACGAGCCCGGCAATCGCGTCCGCCGACGAAGCGGCGGCGCCGAGTCCCAAGCGGGTTGACGACGCCGCATTGACCTTCGCTCGAGCCGTAGCCGCGCGACGCGCAGGGAACCCCAAAGTCGCCACGGGACTGCTCACGCCGCTCAAGCACACGCGGCCGGGAGAGCCGTGGGGCGACTGCGCTCGCGTCGAAGCGTGGCTGGCCGAATCGCGCAGCGCGGCGCCGCCGAAGCCGACGGCGCGCTGCGTGGCGGCCGGCGACCGCCCGCACCTCGACGGCGCGCTGGAGGAGCCGTCTTGGCAAGCCGGCGCCGGTTTGATGTTGGGCGATGCGGCGTCGCCCGGCGGGGCAGTCATGCTAGCCTACGACGGCGAGTATCTCTACGTCGCGGCAACGTGCATCAAACGGCCCGGCGTCGATTACGCGGACGACGGCAGCCCGCGCACCTACGACGCCGATCTCACGGGACGCGATCGCGTGCGCATCGTGCTCGACGCCGATCGCGACTACGCGACCGGGTTCGAGCTGGTCGTCGACAGCCGCGGCTGGACGGGGGATCGCGTGTGGGACGATGCGAGTTGGAATCCGGAGTGGTTTGTGGCCGCGGGCGAGGGCAACGCGGCCAGCGGTGCGACGTGGACGATCGAGGCGGCGATCCCCTGGTCGGCGCTGGCCGCGCGGCCGCCTCAGGCCGGCGACGCGTGGGCGTGTGCGGTCGAGCGGGTCGCGCCGCGGGGCGTAATTGAACGCTGGGCCTGCGACGCCGCGGCGACCGGGCCGCAATGCTTCGGCGTGCTGTTATACGAGTGAGCGCGCGTTGCTCTTGCGCATCCTCCGCTCCCCTCCCCTTGATGGGGAGGAGTGATGCAGCGGGTACACGTGGCGCACAAGAGCCGCCTGTCGGAATTGCGCGCAAGGCGTGCACCCTCCGCTTACCCCCCTCCCCAGCCCTCCCCACAAGGGGGAGGGGACCGGAGGTTTCACTGAATCTTTTTTTGCAGCAAGCTGTGTTGACGCCATTAATTCTAATTCGTTAGAATTAGCGCCGACCGACGGCCATGCCCTCTCTGGAGATTCCGCGATGCCTCGACCCGCCAGCACGCAACCCACGGACGGTGAACTGGAAATCCTCCGCGTTCTCTGGGACGCCGGGCCGATTTCGCTCAGTGCGCTGTGCGATTCCCTGCGCAAGGACCGCGACGTGGCGGCCACGACCGTCGCGACGATGCTCCGCGTGATGAGCGCCAAGGAACTGGTGGAACGAACCGGCGCGGGCCGCGGCGCCACCTGGAGCGCCGCTGTGTCGCAGCATAAGACCGAGCGCACGATGGTGCGGCGGATGGTCGACCGCGTCTTTGACGGCGCCGCCGATCGGCTCGTCGCCCATCTGGTCGAGGGCGGCGCCCTGTCGGACGAGCAACTCAACGAAATCCGCGCGATGCTTGATGAGCGGGCGAACGCCGCGACGCCCAAAGCCAAGAAAGGAGCCCAGCGATGAACGCCTGGATCGATATGGCCCAGCCGGCCTGGCGACTGGCTGGGTGGCAGTTGGCGGGCTGGACGATGCTGCATTTCCTGTGGCTGGGGACGGCGACGGCGATTGGAGGCGGCGTGCTGCGGCTCGCGGTGCGCCGCGCGTCGCCGAACGTCCGCTACGCGGCGTCGCTGATAACGCTGGCCGTGCTGGCGGCGTTGCCGATCGCGATCGCGGTCGCCGTGGGGCAGGGTCACCTGTTGGGCAGTTTCTCCGAAACTGCCATCCCGCCGGCAAGCGATAACGCGACGACACTCGGCGTGGAAGACGTGCCGGAATCCGCGTCTGGTGGAGACGCGGCCACGTGGGGCCGTCTCTCACTGGCGGGCGGATCCGAGTCTCGGAGAGACTCGGCAACTGTTGTGATCGACCTGGCGCGTGCGGAGGCCGTTGCGCCGAGCGGGGCGGCGGGCGTTGCGGACGTAGCGATTGTGGATGCAACAGTTGGAAATCCCTCCCCTAGCCCCTCCTTGCGAGGGAGGGGGATCTTGGGGCGGCTGGCGATGTGGTTGCCGTGGGCGTGGCTGGTCGGGGCGCCGGCGACGTTTGCCCTGCTGGCCGCGGGGCTGGCGGGGTCGTGGCGGCTGCGCGCCGGCAGCGCGGCGATCGTCGACGGGCCTGTCTTCGACGCGTGCCGCCAGATGCAAGTATCGCTCGGCGTCACGCGGCGGGTCGCGCTCGCGGCGTGCGACTGTCTCGTGCAGCCGGTGCTCGTGGGGATCGTGCGACCGACGATCCTGCTGCCGGCGGCCGCCCTCACCGGCTGGTCGCCCGAGGAGCTCGAAATGGTGCTCGCCCACGAGCTGGCCCACGTGCGGCGGTGGGACAACCTGGTGAACCTCGCCCAGCGGCTCATCGAGTCGCTGCTCTTCTTCCACCCCTGCGTGTGGCTGGCCAGCCGGCAGGTGCGCCGCGACCGCGAGGAATGCTGCGACGCCCTGGTCGTGCAGCACACCGCGCAGCCGGAGGCCTACGCGACGCTGCTGGTCTCCATCGCCGCGGCCGTGCGAGCGCGCCGCAGCGAGCCGGGGCGCCCTCGCCCCCGGCTCTTAGGCTCCGCCATGGCCAACCACCCGCTCGCCGGCCGCGTGCGGCGGATACTCAAACTGGAGGACGAAACGATGCGCGTCTCGCGGAGATCGCTGGCGATGGTCGTGGCGGCGGCGGTCGCCGTCGCGAGCGGGTTGTACTACCACAATGCCGCGGCGGAGGACTCGACGTCGCCGGAACAGGCGGAGGACGCGGCTGACCGCGTGGACGCGAGGGCCTATCCGATTCGCGACATCGAAACCATCGATCTGCACAAATGGCTGCGGCTGGCCGAGTCGCTGCGCGCACGCGGAGCCGAAATCACATGGCATGACCCCAGCAGCAGTTTGACGCTGACCGCAACGAAGGAAGGGCACCAGGAATTGGCCAATCTCTTGGCCGAAGCTCGCGCCGAGAACGCGGCGGCAACAGCGGAAGTTGCGGGCGATCTCTCCGGCGGCACGAACCAGACTGCCGCCCAAGACAACCTCCGCGAGGTGCTGGAGAAGGTGCTGGATGAGGCCAAAGCAGCGCAAAAGGCGAGACGCGAAGAGTTGAACCGCCTTGCGGCCTTAGCAGGCGGCGGCGGCGCGCTGAACTTTGAGAACTATGAATTGCCGACGCTGCGTCAGAACATCGCGATGTATCAAGCGAAGCTCTTCGATGTCGAGAAGGAACTGGTCGACCTAGAAGTTTTTTGGCAATCGGCCAACAACGACGCCAACTCGCCCTCCGCAATGAATGCCGCCGTTGCCGAAGTCATGGCAAAGGACCCGTCGATTGCCGAATACCAGCAGCAGATGGACGAACTGACGCAACAGATTCGGTTGATGGAGGCCGCCACTAAGGATCCCAACAATGCGTCTATGGAGTGGCTTCAGCAGCAGTTGGAGAATACGGCCAAGGCGATGGAGAAATATCGCCGCGCGGCCGAGGAAGAAGCGCGCAAGAAGCTTCAATCGCTGCCCAACGAGGCTTTGCGGTCGGCTTACACGGAATACACGGTCCGCAAGAAGGCAGCTGAAGAACGGCGGGCCAAGCTGCAGAAGCAGCTCAAGGAGGCCAACGATCGCATCAGCGAAATGGCCGCCGGCGATCCGGAGTTGCGCATGCTCCAGGCCGACATCAAGGCACAGGAAGCACTGGCTCTGGCGCTCGAGCAGAAGATTAAGGAATGGAAGGCCAGGCAGGCGGATGCCGAGCAGGGCGAGCACGGCGCCATGCCCGCTTCGCTTCAGGATGCTTCGCCCGATCTTGCCAAGGTCGTTGAACGACTTTGGGCGCAGGTTCTCGACAGCGTTGCGGAAGAGGGTGAGGAATTTACGGCGCTCGAGAAACTGCGTGTTGCGATTAACGGCGGCCTGGAGAATCGATTCGCCATTGCGAAAGAACTGAGGGATTTCAATGTATCTTGGCAAAGTGCCTTGCAATCGGGCCTTCCTGGCAGCGGCATGGAGGAAGCGGTCGCCAAAGCACTGGAGAGGGACCCCTCGCTTGCGATGTATCAGCAGCAGCTTTTTGCGCTAACGCAACAGATCCAGTTGATGGAGGCGTCCCCCAAGAACCCCAACAACACAACGCTGAGAAGACTCCGCCAGCAGTATGCATACACCGAAAGCGCGATGAAGAGTTACCAGGCGGGGGCCGAAGCCGCGGCTCGCGAGAAAGTGCGACACCTCCCGAACGAGGCGATGCGGTCGGCCTACGCCGAGTACAAATCTCGCCGGAACGCGGCCCGGGCGCAGAAGGCGAATATTGAGAAACAACTCGAAGAGCAGCTCGTCGCATTGCAGGGCGAGGCCGACGAATCGTCCATGCGTGCGCAACTCGTTAAAGCGATCAGGAAGCAAGGCGAGCTGATCGAGAAATTGGAACAAGCTTATCTCGTTGACGCCGCACCCCCCGCGCCGCCGGGGGTTGAATCATCCGGTCTGCCCATCACCTTGTTGGAGCCGCTCCCCGCTGGGCTGAGCGAGGACGATGGCCGACGGATCGTCGGCGAGCTTGAGGCGGAGGGGCATCGGGCGCGGTTGGTGAACGAGGACGACCGATTCGCGATTGCCGTGACGCCGCAGCCGGTTAGTGCCGACGTGGAGTGGCAGGCCGTGTGGGAAGAGGACGGCCAGGGGATGCACTGCCGGTTGCTTGCCTGGAATGCCAAACCGCCGTCTTCGCCGCAACAGGATTCAGGCGGCGATGCGCCGCCGGCAACCGTACAAGCCGGCACGCGGGCACTCGATTTTCGTCTGCCGGAGTGGATGACGCCGGATGATGCCCGGCGGCTGGCGCGCGAGCTGCGCGATCAGGGCTACGAGGTCACGGCCGTGCTGGCGGATGACGGCATCCGGCTGCAGGTTCCGGAGTTTCCTGCGGACCTCGATGTGTTCTTGGAGGTCGAGGAGTCCGGCGGCGAGCGGGAGTTCAAGCTCCGCGTGGCGCCGAAGGAGCAGCCTGCGGACGCGGAAGAGCCCGCTGACGAAGAAGCGTCGCAACAGCCGGCGGACGAATTGACTGATCAACACGCGGAGGCCGGTCCGCAGCCACTCTGGAGGGAAGCGGCGCTACCAGGAGAGGGCGATGCCTCAGCCCCGTCGACGCCCGCGGACGAGGTCTCGGCGGCCTCGCTGACTGTCGCGAGTTTAACCGAGGCGTTGGCAGTTCTCGAACGGGCTGAGCGCGGCGATGTGGAGGCGGCGCGAGTCTTGGAAGGGCAAACAGCCGACGTGGACAAGCTTGGCGCCAGTCGTGACTTTAGCCTTGTTCGTCTGCTGTTCATGGAGAGTCCCGAGAATCCAGTGGAGACGGTCGTGTATTCGGGGCGCGACTTCGCCCTGCCGAAGGGATTTGCCGAGATGTCGCTTCTTGGCGACGTGATCAAAGAATTTCGGACTGAGCCCTATGGCCCGCGCGTAGCGGTCGAAAGTGAAGTCATCAGCGCGGGGTTGCAACTGCGCGTCACGACCGCACGAGCGGGGCATCGGTACTTGAAGTACTTCATTTCCAGCATGGTGTCGGGCGGCGCCGCTAGGCCCTTCTTGTCGGCGGACGATCAAGCGATCGCGGATCTGGCGTATCGCACGCTGGGGCTGGAGGTCGAGCCGCTGGTCGCGTCCGACGAGGAGCGCAAACTGCTTAAGGAGCTCGGCTTTGCCAGCGGCGTGCGGATCATCGGCGTGCGGAGCGGGTCGGCGTACTCGTGGAACGAAGACGACATCCTGGCGGGCATTCACACGTGGCCGGTCGCCGACATGGACGCGCTGGGCGAAGTGCTCGGCCGCGAGGATCTCGCGGAGTTGTCGCCGGTGAAGTGCATCGTGGCGAGCCCGGCGCTGCGGCAGAAGAAAGTCGTGGTGCGGCTGGAGGTGGGCGGTGGCGAAGCGCAGCGTGCTGGAGGACTTCAGAGTCAATACTCGACTCTGCCTTGGGACGCGAATGCTGAAAGCGGCGGCAATCCCTCCCCTGGCCCCTCCCTGCGAGGGAGGGGGATCGGTGAGCCGCATCGGTTGGCGGCGGGGGATTTGGTGCAGCTTCGCGCGCACGGCACCCTTCCTGAAGCGCCGTTGCATGACCAGTTCACGATCGAACCGGCCGGCACGATTCCTCTGGGACCTGCCTACGGGCGCGTGGACGTCGCGGGGTTAACCCTGCTGGAAGCGGAACGCGCGATCGAGCAGCACCTGGAAACAATTCTTACGAATGTTGAATTACAGTTAACGCTTGTCGCGGCAAACTTCACTGCTGCCAGCGACGCGAATCCCTCCCCTGGCCCCTCCCTCGCAGGGAGGGGGATGTCGGAGGGCGGCGGGTTGCTATACGACGGGAAGACGTTTGGCGAGTGGCAGGAGTTGTGGAAGAGCGAGTTGAAGGTCGAGCGGCGGATGGAGGCAATCGAGGCGCTGGCGGCGTTCGCCCGCAGCGGGATGGGCCGCGAGGCGGCCGACACGCTGCTCGACGTGGCGGGGCAGTACGACTTCCGCACGATCGACGGCAGCCCGGAGGGGAAGCTCAAGGGCCGCCTTGTCGAGCTGTTGACGTCGGGAAGCTCGTCCCGCGTCGAGCCCTCCGTGTGGCTGCCGGCGCTGCGGGAACGCCTGGCGGCTGACCCCTCCAGGTGGCGGGCGATCGCCGCGAAGCTGTTGGATGAGTTCAACGCCGTCAATCGCCTCGATGAACCGTCGCGGCAGATGCTGCTTGAAATGGGCGGGGATACGAAATATGGGCCGATATCGATCTTTTTGCGTCCGCTCTATCGCGGCGGCGACGAGAGAGATCAGCAGGTCACCCAGCTCTTGCGACAGGCGTTGACTGGCCCTGATCGGGAAAACGCGATTTCCGCGCTGTCACTGGTTGGGTTTGACGATCTGGAGCGTTGGCCGGAGGCGTTCGCCCAGTTGTTGGACGCGGACGAGCAGTGGAGCCGGCAGGCGCGGACGCTGCTGACAAGAATCTACAATCGCGACGTTGCGCGACCGAACTCCATGCCCCAGGTCGTCTCGAAGCTTTTGGAGATTTTGAAAGACCCGCGGCGCACGCAAGATCATCGCAACGCAGCTCGCGCGGTGGCCGTGCTGCCGAGATTCTTCGAATCGCACAGGGAGGACAGGGAGGAACGTCGCCGCGAGGTTCTGGACGCGCTCAAGGAGATTCTCGCTACGGGCGATCCCGAACTTTACGTTCCCGCAGCGATGGCCGCGTTCACGATCAACCATCCGATCGTGCAAAGCTCTCGACTGTTTCAACAATTTGCTGACTCGGCGCTTCAGAAACTCGATCTCCCCAGCGACCGAGTCGAAGCGATCAAGGCGGCATGGGAAGAAGGATATCGTGCAGAATGGGAAGGACTCGTCGACTCGTCGCTGGCGAAAAGGCTGGGGAAAGGAAGCGGCAATTTGTACTGACCGCCCGTCGCTGGTGGAGCAGATGCAGCGCGGAGGCGGCTCGTTATTCTGCAGCGACGCTGGCGGAGGCGGTGGGGCGCTCTGTGCGGCTTCGGCGTTTGAAACCGCGACTCGCGCGTCTCTTCGCGACATCCGAGGAGCGCAGCCAACGGTGCTGCTCGGCCGCGCCGGGTCATTTCGCCCGCGGAAGATTTCCCGCGAAAGGCGCGAAAGAACGCGAAAGGCTCCGCCGCCTCCCGTCTGTTTCGCGTCCTTTCGCGTCTTTCGCGGGCCCTTTCCGAACCGCGGACGAGATTCTCGCACGAGGTCTTACCGAAGAGGACGTGATCGCGGACTTCGAAGCGTGGCGGCGTCAGCCGAACTACGGGCCGCTGGTCGTGGCGGCGACGGCGACAAGTCGACCAGACCAATCTTGGCAGCTAGAATGGACGCCAGGAAGTCGCACTACTGCGAGGCCGTCGTGAACGTGAGCCTGGACCGAATCACCGTCGACCCCCAGATCATGGGCGGCAAGCCCTGCGTTCGCGGCCTGCGCGTGACCGTGGGGACGATCGTCGGCCTGCTTGCCGCGGAACGAACCGCGGACGAGATTCTCGCTGCGTATCCATATTTGGAGCGCGAAGACATTCATGCGGCGCTGGCCTATGCCGCGTGGCGATCTGAGGAAATTGGCGTGCCACTGCAGGCAAGCTAAAATGGCGTTAGGTTGCGTGATTTTCCAGCGCCTATTTTTCTGATGTAAGGCCCGCCGCGATGCCTCAAATCGATCTCCCTCAGGACTTGTTTCAACAGATCGACGCGACGCGACCGCCCACGGTGTCGACGTCTGAGTTTGTCGCCGTCGCGGTGCGAGAAAAGTTGGAGAAGGAGCGCCGCGCCGAAGAATTTCTTCGCTTGGTCGAGGGGAACCGTCAAGCAATGCTCGCCCAGGGCCTGACAGAAGAGGACGTGATCGCAGATTTCGAAGCGTGGCGTCGTCAGGGCCATGAGTAGCGCCTCTCCCCTGCGGCTGATTGTGGATGCCAATCCGCTGATTGCCGCGCTCCTGGGCGGCGCGGCCGCACGAGTCTTGGCGGTCGGCGCCCACGAGTTCTCGTCGCCGCAGGTCACGCTGTTCGAAGTGGAACGCTACATTCCGCGGGTCGCGTCGCTCATCGGCCGCACGGAATCCCAGGTCTTCGATGCCTTTCAACGACTGCCGGTCAAAGCATGTCAGCCTGCTATTTACGGCCGTGAGATGTCGCGCGCCCAGCAACTGATCAGCGGACGCGACGCCGGCGATGTGCCTGTTGTCGCGTTGGCGCTTGCGCTAGGCCATCCGATTTGGACGAATGATCGCGATTTCGATGGCTTGCCCGGCATCACGACAGTGAGCACTGCCCAACTTCTCGCGGGGCTCCCGTGACGGACGCAAGGTCCGCTATACTCCCCACATGGAAGTTCTCATCGGCGTGGATGAAGCCGGGTATGGGCCGAACTACGGGCCGCTGGTCGTCGCGGCGACGGCGTGGCGGGTGGAGAAGAGGGGGGAAGGCGGAAGGGGGAAGGCGGAAGGAAGGCGTCGGGGGACGCGCGATATCGTGAGCCATGGTGAGCGAGCCGTGGCGTCCTCGCCCACGGCGCTCGCTAAACCGCAAGCGGACGGCGGCGCGGGAATGCCGGACCTGTATCGACTGCTCCGCAAGGGCGTCGTGCGCGATCCGGCCCAGTGCGCGCGGCGCGTGGCGATTGCCGACTCGAAGGCCCTGTATAAGCCGGGGCTGGGATTGCGGCAGTTGGAGCGCGGCGTGCTCGCGGCGCTCGCGCTGCTGCAGTGCGAATGCTCGACCGTGCTGGAGTTCGTGGACCGGCTCGGCGCCGACCCCGACGGTCGGCGGCGAGGGTTGCCGTGCCACACGGCCGACGCCGACGGCCTGCCGACGGCGCTCACGGCCGAAGAGCTCGCCGACGCGGCGGCGCTGTTCGAGGCGGCGTGCTTGACCAGCGGCGTTGCGCTCGTCGCCATCCGGGCCAGACTGGTCTATCCCACGGAGTTCAATGCCCTGGTCGACCAGTTCGACACCAAGGGCGCCGCGCTGTCGCACGTCACGCTGGCCCTGGTGCGACAGCTCGTCGACGCCCTGCCCACCGCCCACGGCCCACCGCCCACTCGCATCTACTTCGACAAGCACGGCGGCCGCAGCCGCTACGCGGCCCTGCTGCAGCACCACTTTCCCGAATGCTGGATCGAGCCGATTGCCGAAGGCCGGGCCGAAAGCCGCTATCAGTGGGAGCACCGCGGCGCGCCTGTCGCGGCGGCATTCCGGGTGGGGTGCGAGGAGTTTCTGCCGACGGCCCTGGCCTCGATGACCGCCAAATACCAGCGGGAACTGGCAATGCGGGCGTTCAACGCGTTTTGGACCGCCCGGCTGCCGGAGCTGCGGCCGACAGCGGGCTATCCCGGCGATTCGCGGCGGTTTCGCACCGCGATCGCGGCGGTCCAGGCGGAGCTGGGAATCGCCGACCGGGACCTGTGGCGGGAGCGGTGAAAGGACGCGGCGGCCGGGGCGACCAGAAGTGTAGTCCTCTCGCTCCGAGTGTAGTCCTCTCGCTCCGCGAGAGGAGATTTCGTCTCGCAGAGCGAGACGACTACACTAGCTTCGATTCAGTTGCCCGCGATTCTCGGGTATCATAAAAGGCCCGCCTCCCCCATTGTTTGAAGGACGACGTCATGCGTTTGCGATTGCTTGCCCCGCTCGTGCTGCTCGCCTTGCCTCTTTGCCAGCCCGCCGCGATGGCCGCCCCGAAGCTGGGCGCGACGATCGAAGACTTTACGCTTCCCAACCACCTGGGTAAGGACCACGCGCTGGCCGACGTGGCCGGCGACAAGCTCACCGTCGTGGCCTTTCTGGGAACCGAGTGCCCGCTGGCCAAACTCTACGCGGGGCGGTTGCAGAAGATCGCCGACGAGTACGCCGACCGCGGCGTGGCGGTCGTGGCCGTAATATCGAACGTGCAGGACTCGCTGACCGAAATCGCGGCCTACGTGCGGCGGCACGAGCTGTCGTACCCGGTGTTGAGGGACCAGCGCAACGCCGCGGCGGACCAGTTCGCCGCCGAGCGGACGCCGACCGTGTTCGTGCTCGACCGCGACCGCGTGGTGCGCTACGCGGGCCGCGTGGACGACCAGTACGTCGTCGGCATCGTGCGCGACAAGCCGACGCGCGAGGACCTGAAGGCAGCGCTCGACGAATTGCTCGCCGGCAAGGAAGTGGTGACGCCGACGACCGACGCGCTGGGCTGCCTCATCGGTCGCGTGCGCGAGGCGACGGGCGACGACGCGGTGACGTACGCCCGCGACATCGCGCCGATCCTGCAAGAGCGGTGCGTGGCGTGCCATCGCCCGGGCGAGATCGGACCGTTCGAGCTCACCTCCTACGAGGAAGCGGCCGGCTGGGGCGAGATGATGGTCGAGGTGGTGCGCGACCAGCGGATGCCGCCGTGGCACGCGAGCCCCGAGCACGGCGTGTTCGCCAACGACCGCAGCATGCCGGAGGGGGAGAAGGAGCTGGTCTACCAGTGGGTGGCTGCCGGCTGTCCCGAGGGCGACCCGAACGACGCTCCGCCGCCGCGGCAGTTCACCAGCGGCTGGCAGATGCCGCGGGAGCCGGACGTGGTGCTGGCGATGGAGAAGCCGTTCGACGTGCCGGCCGACGGCGGGAAGGGCGGCGTGCCGTACCAGTACTTCGTCGTGCCGACCGGGTTCACCGAGGACACGTGGATCGAGGCGGCCGAGGTGCAGCCGGGCAACCGCGCGGTCGTGCACCACGTCATCGCGTACCTGGCGCCGAAGGGGAATCGCGATCGCGACGATTGGATTTTCCTGTCGGCCTACGTGCCGGGGCTGCGGTTCGACGGCACGCCGGCGGGGAGCGCGAGGCGCGTGCCCAAGGACTACGTGCTGATCTTCGAAAACCACTACACGCCGAATGGTTCGCCGCAGCAGGACACGACCAAGGTGGGCATTTTGCTGGCGGACGAGTCGCAGATCGAGAACGAGGTGGTGACGACCGAGCTGGTCAACCCGCAGTTCGCGATCCCGCCGGGCGACGACGACTACCAGGTGACGGCCACCAGCCAGCCGCTGAAGGAGGACGCGACCGTGCTATCGCTGTCGCCGCACATGCACTTGCGCGGCAAGGCGTTCAAGTACGAGCTGGTGCTGCCCGACGGGAAGCGCACGACGCTGCTCGACGTGCCGCGGTACGACTTCAACTGGCAGACGCGCTACGTGCTGGCCGAACCGCTGCACGTACCGGCGGGCGCCGTGATTCACGCCCGAGCGTGGTACGACAACTCGGCGTCGAATCTGGCCAACCCCGACCCGACGGCCACGGTGCGCTGGGGCGACCAGTCGTGGGACGAGATGATGCTCGGCTATTTCGACGTGCTGACGCCGCGGGACGACTCGCGCCGCGCCGGGACGAAGGTCGTCCACACGGGACTGGACCTGGTGGGGATCTTCGATGGCGCCGACGCGAACGGCGACCTGGGGCTGAGCGCCGAAGAAGCGGAACCGTACGACCGGCTGGCCAACAACTTCGCGCTGATCGACGGCGACGGTGACAAGTTGCTGCAATTGCGCGAGATTATCGCGACGGTGGCGGCGATGGGACGCGGGCGAGGCCCCACACCGCAAAGCGGCGGCCAATAACGGGCTCGAAATTAGTCTCCCCGGGGACATTATTGTGCCCGAGATCTCTCTTTCAGAGCAGCGAGTATGTGAAGGACTTGGACCGCTACTCAGGGGCCACGCAGTCGGCGACCTACTTGGCGCCATGGGCGACGACCTGCATCTGATGTCAGCGTTTGAGTATTTTCTCACGGAAGTTCTTTGCGGAGTACACCACTCAGAGTGGCGGCACGAAAGCTTGGATGGCGTCTATCCACATATCTTCCGTAAGACCGGCGATCGCGAGGTGGAGCTGCTGGGTCTGGCCATATTCATTTCCGATCAGACTCTAACTCCGGTTCACTTTCAGTTACAGCTATCACCGGCCTATGACCAGGTCACCTGGATTGACTTGAGGCTAGGTGAACGTTTCAAAGGCGGTTGTCGCCGCGAGCCCTACGCTTCGTCGAAGGTTTGGGGCAAGAAAATGCTTCAGGTTGCGGAGCGATTCGAGTCCATCGACTGGTATTACCACGTCGGTTATGGCGAGCGACAGTCGTAGTACTCTGCGATCGACAACTGACCACGGACAACTGACCATTGCCCACGCCCACCATGTTCATCTACATCGTGCGCCACGCGTGGGCCTTCGAGCATGGCGATCCGCGGTGGCCGGACGATTCGCAACGGCCGCTGGAGGACGAGGGCGCCGCGCGGTTGGTGCGGGGCGTCGAGCAGCTCGTGCCGCGCGGATTCGAGCCGCATGCGATCGCCACGAGCCCGTACGTACGGTGCCGGCAGACGGCCGATCTCATCGCCGCGCACGCGCCGCATGGGCCGGCGGTCGTGGAACACGCTTCGCTGCGGCCGGGCAGCGACCTTGAGGATCTCTGCGCGTGGACGCGCGAGTTTGGCGAAGGAAAATCGGTCGCGTGGGTGGGGCACGCGCCGGATGTCGGCTGGCTCGCCAGCGGGCTCGTCGGCGACGGCGCCGCGATTCGCTTCTCCAAGGGCGCCGTCGCGGCCATTCGCGTGCGCGACACGATCGGCCCCGACTGCGGCGAGCTCCACTGGCTGGCCACTGCGAAGGTGCTTGGGGTATAACGCGAGAGTCGGCGGCATTTTGCCCCTTTCGCATGGAAGCCCTTCGCATGACTCGCAACGGAAAGTACGACTGCATCATCATCGGCGGCGGGCACAATGGCCTGGTGTGCGCCGCCTATCTGGCCAAGGCGGGCCGCCGCGTGTGCGTGCTGGAACGCCGGCATGTGCTGGGCGGCTGCGCGACGACCGAGGAGCTGTGGCCCGGCTACCGCGTGTCGACCGCCGCGTACGTGATCAGCCTGTTCCAGATGCCGATCCTCCGCGAGCTAAGCCTGCGGCAATATGGGCTGCAGATTCTGCCGCGCAACCCGTCGTCGTTCACGCCGCTGCCGGACGGGCGGAGCCTGACGCTGGGGCCGGATGCGGCGCTCGTGGAGCGGGAGATCGCCAAGTTCAGCATGCGGGATGCGACGGCGTATCCGCGGTACAATGCGCTCTTGGAACGCGTGGCGCAGGTGCTCGAGCCGGCGCTGGCCGAGAGCGCCCCCGATCCGCTGCCGATGCCCGAGTCGTGGCGGAAGATCGGCTTCGCCAAGAAGATGCGGGACGGCAAGAAGCTGTGGGCGCTGTACGGCGCGCTCAAGGAACTCGGCGGCGACTTGCCCGAGGCGATCGAGCTGCTCACCGGGGCGGCGCGGCCGATTCTGGAGCGCTGGTTCGAGACCGAAGTGCTGCGGGCCACGCTGGCGACCGACGCGATCATCGGCGCGTTCACGTCGATCAGCTCGCCGGGCAGCGCGTATGTGCTGCTGCACCACGTGATGGGCGAGGCGGGCGGCGCCCGCGGCGTGTGGGGCTACGTGCGCGGCGGCATGGGCGGGTTGTCGGACGCGCTGGAGAAGGCATGCAAGGATCTGGGCGTCGACGTGCGGCGCGAGAGCGCGGTGCACCACATCCACACCGATCGCCATGGCGTGTGCGGGGTAGGCTTGTTCGACGGCACACAGATCGACGCCCGCGTCGTGGGCTCGAGCGTCGACGCCCATGTGACGTTCGAGAAGCTGCTCGACCCCGAGGTGCTGCCGGAGGAGTTTCGCCGGGCGGTCGCGCGGATCGATTACTCGAGCGCGTCGGCGAAGATCAACCTCGCGCTGGCCGAGCCGCCGCAGTTCACGTGCGCTCCGGGCGCCGGCGTGATGCCGCACCATCGCGGCACGATGCACATCGGGCCGACGCTCGACTATCTCGACCGGGCGTACGACGACGCCAAGTACGGCTGGTGGAGTCACGACCCGGTACTCGAAATGACGATGGCCACGAGCGTCGACGACACGCTGGCGCCGCCGGGCAAGCACATTTTGTCCATGTTCGTCCAGTATGCGCCGTACAAGCTGGCCGCGGGGCTCACCTGGGACGAGGAGAAAGACAAGTTCGCCGACCGCTGCATCGAGGTGCTGGCTCAGTACGCCCCCAACGTGCCGGCGGCGATCGAGCACCGGCAAGTGCTCAGCCCGCTGGACCTGGAGCGGGTGTACGGCATCACGGGCGGCAACATCATGCAGGGGGCGATGGGGCCGAACCAGTTGTACATGTTCCGCCCGGTGGCCGGCTGGGCCGACCATCGCACGCCGGTGCCGGGTTTGTACTTGTGCGGCGCCGCCAGCCACCCCGGCGGCGGCGTGATGGGGGCCTGCGGGAAGAACGCGGCGATGGAGATACTGCGGGATAAGGCATGGTGAGGGACGTGGAGCTCGAACTGGCGTCTCGCATCGCTCCCCACAATTCCTGGGGCGTATAATGAGCACATGACTAAAGGTGCGAAAAAGTCCGTTGGATCTCGAATCATCGAGCGACTTGAGGAATTTGTTACTGCCGTTGAGAGCGGAATCAATCCAGCCTCACGATTCATACAGCACACTGCTCACGCATCTCCGCATTCGCTTCACATGCCTTCCGACGAAGAAATTTATCAAGACCATATCCTCGACCACTACGAGGACCCGTTCCATCGCGGGCATTTAGCCGCGGCGACGCACGCGCATGAGGACAAGAATCCCCTGTGTGGCGACGTGGTGCGGATCGAGCTGGCCGTCGACGAGGACGGCAAGATCGAAAATCTGTACTTCGACGGCGCCGGGTGCGTCATCAGCCAGGCCTCCGCGTCGATGTTGCTCGAAGAGATGTTCGGCAAAACCGTCGACGACGTGAAGCAGTTCTCGGCCGAAGACATGCTGAAGCTGTACGGCCCGCGGCTGACGCCGAACCGGCAGAAGTGCTGCCTACTATCGTGGAAGGTGCTGCAGGGGGCGGTGCATTCGCCGGTGGAGGAGAAGAATGATGCT
Organism: uncultured Planctomycetaceae bacterium; assembly: GCA_964430075.1. GTDB lineage: Bacteria > Planctomycetota > Planctomycetia > Pirellulales > Lacipirellulaceae > Lacipirellula. The sequence continues at coordinate 25,475 of CAYSFP010000060.1, forward strand.
TGATGCTGGATGCTCGATGCTGGCAAATCATCCAGCATCCAGCATCCAGCATCCAGCATCCAGCATCATGACCGCTCTCGCCGCCAACGCCGTGGACCGCTCGAAGCTGCTGCCCGCCGCGCTGCGCGACGACTTTCCGATCCTCGCCGAAGAAGTCGGCGACAAGCAGCCGCTCGTGTTTCTCGACAACGCCGCCAGCACCCAGCGCCCGCGGCAGGTGATCGACGCGATCAGCGGCGTGTACGAGCGCACGTACGCCAACGTGCACCGCGGGATTCACACGCTCAGCGAACTGAGCACCGAGCAGTACGAGTTGGCCCGCAAGAAGGTACAACAGTTTCTCAACGCTCGCGGCTTCAACGAAGTAATCTTTACCTCCGGCACAACGGGCGCTATCAATACGGTTGCGCGTAGCTGGGCCGACGCCAATCTGCGACCGGGCGACGAGGTGCTGCTCACCGTCATGGAGCACCACTCGAACCTCGTGCCCTGGCAGCAGGCGGCCCAGCGGACAGGCGCATTGCTGAAGCACATCCCGCTCTCCGACGACGGGCGGCTCGACATGGACGCCCTGCCGCGGCTGCTTTCGGAGCGTACGAAGTTGGTCGCGGTGACGGCCGTGTCGAACACGCTGGGGACGATCAATCCGGTGGCCGAGATCGTGCGGCTCGCCCACGCCGCGGAGGCGCTCGTGCTCGTCGACGCGGCGCAGAGCGTGCCGCACGTGACGGTCGACGTGCAGGCGCTCGACTGTGATTTTCTCGCGTTCAGCGGCCACAAGATGCTCGGCCCCTCGGGCGTCGGCGTACTGTACGGCAAGGAAGCGCTGCTGGAGGAGATGCCGCCGTTTCTGGGCGGCGGCAGCATGATCAACGAAGTGCGGCTCGACCGCTTCACGCCCGCGGCCCTGCCGGCCAAGTTCGAAGCGGGCACGCCGCCGATTGTTCCCGCCATCGGACTCGGCGCCGCGATTGATTACGTCGAAAGCATTGGCATCGAGAACATTCAGCGGCACGAGCACGAGCTCGTGCGTTACGCATACGACGCGCTGTCGCAGGTCGAGGACCTCCGCATCCTCGGCCCGGGGCCGCAGCACCGCGCAGGACTCGTGAGCTTCGCGTTCGAGCGGATCCACGCGCATGAGTTCGCGCAAGTGCTGAACGACCAGTTCGGCGTGGCGGTGCGCGCCGGGCATCACTGCACGCAGCCGTTGCATGCGCAGCTTGGCATCACGGCCAGCACGCGGGCGAGTTTCTATCTGTACAACACGCCCGAGGAAGTCGATCGCCTGCTGGAAGGCGTCGCGGCGGTGACGCGGATGTTCGCGCCGCGCGGCCGCACGCGCAAGCGGCGCACGCCGGATGAGTGAAGGGCGGCGCGGTGCTCAAACCCCCGGCTTGCGCCGGGGGCTAGCGTCTTGCAAAAAGCGTGCACTCATCTCAGCGCTAGCCCCCGGCGCAAGCCGGGGGTTTTGTACGCATTCGACTGCAATCACGCCTTCCAACAAGCGACTCGATTCCTGCTCGTCGTGCAAACACACCCTCGGACGGCGGGTTTTACTTTTCGCTGGCGAAGTGCTTGTAGGGTGCGTGAAACGCACCAATCGGATCGAGAATCTCGCAGCGAAGAGCGACTGCTGGCGTTTCGCGCGTGCACGTCTTGGTGCGTTTCACGCACCCTACTTTTCGCTGTGTCCCAGCGTCTTGTCCGGCGCCACGCGGTCGCGGACGAGCTGCTTCAGCTCCTTGACGTCCGGGAAACCGCCCTGGGCGGCGCGGTCCCAGACGAGCTCGCCGTCGACGCGAATCTCGAACACGCCGCCCGTCCCGGGGACGAGCGCCGCCTCGCCCAGCTCGTCGGCGAACGTGGTGAGCAGCTCCTGGGCCATCCACGCGGCCCGCAGCAGCCAGCGGCATTGCGTGCAGAACACGATTTCGACGCGCGGCGAGCGGTGCATGGCTGCATTCTAGCCGCCTGATATACTGGGAGCGACTCGCGGATGAAAGCCCCCGGCTCGGCCGGTGGACCGTTCGCGCGTGCGCGTGAAACATACGGAGTCCACCGGCCGAGCCGGGGGCTTTCAGAGAGCGCAGCTCGGAGCTTATCCATGCGATTGCCGTTTCCCTTTCCGCAGCAACGTCGACAGCAATCATACGACCGCCGCCCCCTGTTCGGCCGCGCCCCCGCGCAGAGCGGGGGTATGTCGAGCGCCATCAAGACGCGGCTGTTGATCGCCCTGGCGATCGCGCTGTTCGCCGTGATCAGCTACTACGCCAAGCCTGGCGACCGCAATGAAGTGACCGGCGAGACGGAGCGCGTCGCCCTGACCGAAGAGGCCGACGAAGTGCAGTTGGGCCTTCAGGCCGCGCCGGAAATGGTGGGCATGCACGGCGGTCCGTCGCTCGACCTGCAGGCGCAGCGCACCGTGCAGCAGTTGGGTCGCGAGCTGCTCGCGGCGCTCGACCGCGACCTGGCCGAGCACAACCGCGAGCATCCTGAGGATCTGCGGTCGAATCCCTACCGCGAGACCTTCCGCTTCACGTTGCTGGCCGATCCGCAGACGGTCAACGCCTTCGCGCTGCCCGGCGGGCAGGTGTTCATCACGCAGGCGCTGTACGATCGGCTGAGCACCGACGGCCAGAAGGCCGGCGTGCTGGGACACGAAGTGGGCCACGTGCTGTCGCGGCATAGCAACAAACAGATGGCCCGCTCCGGCATGTTCCAGGGCATCGCCGGCGCCATCGGCGTGCTCGGCGGCGACGTGAACAGCGCCCGCATGGGCCAGATGATCGGCGCCGTGCTGAGCACCAAGTACGGGCGCGAGGCGGAGCTGGAAAGCGATCGCTGGGGCGTGCGACTCATGGAAATGGCGGGCTACGATCCCCGGTCGATGATCGACGTGATGCACGTGCTCGACGAAGCGGGCGGCGGCGGCGGCCCCCCCGAGTTCCTCAGCACGCACCCCAAGCCGGCCAATCGCGAAGCCTACATCGAGGAGGTGATCGCGAAGGAATTTCCTAATGGCTTGCGGCCGGGCCTCAAGCCGTGACGGCGCCTGCCGCGAGCGAGGGCGCCAAGGGCGCGCCGCTGACGATCGTCTCCGGCGGACAGACCGGCGCCGATCGCGCGGCGCTCGACTTCGCCATCCGCGCCGGCCTGCCGCACGAGGGCTGGTGTCCGCGCGGGCGGCTGGCCGAGGACGGGCCGCTGGACGTCCGGTATCTGCTCCGCGAGACGCCGACGGCCAACTACGCCGAGCGTACCGCGTGGAACGTGCGCGACAGCGACGCGACGGTGGTCTTCACCTTGCAAGCGGAGCTCACCGGCGGCACGCGGCTGACGGCCGAGCTGGCCGAATCGATGGGGCGTCCCCTGCGGCACCTCTGCTCCGCCGACCGCGGTCCGCTGGAGGCCGCCGCCATGCTGCGGCAGTTTGTCGCGGCGCACAAGATTGCCCGGCTGAACGTGGCGGGCCCGCGGGCGTCGCAAGAGCCCGGCATTGCCGCCTACGTCGACGCCGTGCTGGCCGCGGCGCTGGGAGCATGAACCACGAAAGGCGCCAAGTGTAGACCTCTCGCTCCGCGAGAGGAATCTTCGTCTCGCGGAGCGAGACGGCTACTCAAAACAAGTCGAGTTGCCCGCCGGTCGCTTTCGGTGGTCGGAACGCTTCGCAATTGAGCGGCTCCGGCCGGCGGTCGAGGCCGTGCCGCCTGGCGAACACCCGGAAGGTTTGCGCGACCTGCTCGGCAATCGGCCCGCGGCCGCGTTGGCGTTCGCCCCAGCGGGAGCTGTTCAGCTTGCCGCCGCGGACCGAGCGGAGGAAGGTTTCCACCTTCGCCGCCTGGTTGGGCCGGCAGCGGTGCAGCCAGTCGAGAAACACGTCCCGCACGGTCGTCGGCAGGCGGAGCAGGACGTAGGCGGCGCTCGTGGCGCCGGCGTCGCGCGCCGCCGCCAGCAGGGCGGGAATCTCGTGGTCGTTCAGCCCCGGGATGATCGGCGCCGTCATCACTTCGGTCTCGATGCCCGCCGCGGCGAGCTGAGCGACGGCCCGCAGCCGCGCCGCGGGGCTGCTGGTGCGCGGCTCCATCACGCGGGCCAGCTCTTGATCGAGCGTCGTGATGCTCACCGCGACGCGGACCGCACGGTGCGCGGCGAGCTCGGCCAAGAGGTCGATGTCGCGCGTCACCAGCGCGTTCTTGGTGATGATGCCGATCGGCTGCCGGCACTCCGCCGCGACGGCCAGGCAGCCGCGGGTCAGTTCCAGCTCGCGCTCGATCGGCTGGTAGCAATCGGTGACGCCGGAGAACACGATCGTTTCGGGCCGCCAGCGGCGGTTCGCCAGGAACTCGTGCAGCAACTGCGGCGCGCGGCGCTTGACCATGATCTTGGTTTCAAAGTCGACGCCAGCGCTCAGGCCGAGGTACTCGTGCCCCGGCCGGGCGTAGCAGTAGCTACAGCCGTGGGCGCAGCCGCGGTAGGGATTCACGCTGTAGCGGAAGCCGATGTCGGGGCTGTCATTCGTCGCGACGATCGTTTGCGAGGCATCGTCGAGATACGTGGTCGCGGGACGCTGGAGCGAGTCGAGATACTCCTCGTCGTCGGCGACGTGCTCCAGATCGTCGACGCGCTGCGCGGAGAGGTACGGATTGTCCGGCTGGACCGCGGCGCCGCGGCCGCGCGGGATCGGGCGATTGGGGCGAGGGTCCATGGGGACGCGGGGGGAC
>CAYSFP010000061.1:0-29998 GCA_964430075.1 uncultured Planctomycetaceae bacterium
CCCCGACCGACTTCCTCGACTGGGGCGGCAAGCCCGTGGACGCCCGTGCCGAGGACCGCATCGGCCAGGCGATGCGCCGCCTCGCGTTTCCTGATGGACTCGACGGGAAAACGGACGAAAAGATCGCCGAAGCGATGCGGCTCATTTCGCCGGCCCGGCTGGTTTCGCCACAGGCGCCGCCGTTTCTGCTGATTCATGGCGATGCGGACCCGGTCGTGCCGCTGCAGCAGTCCGAAGCGATGGTCGCCGCCCTACGCACGGCCGGCGTCCCCGTCGAGCTGATCGTCAAGCCCGGCGGCGGGCACCCGTGGCTCACGCTGCCGCGCGAAGTGCAGACGCTGGCCGACTGGTTCGAAGAGCAGTTGACGGCGCCGTGACGACGTTGCGTTGCAACCAAGCCTTTCCATGAGATCCCAACGACGATGAAATCCAGGCTGCCCTACGTTTGCTCCTTCGTTCTGCTCTGCCTCGTTGGGACGGCGGCCTGCCCTTCCTTCGTTCATGCTCTGGAACCGATTCCCGACAAGCTCATCGTGCTCACGTTCGACGATTCGGCCAAGTCGCACTTCACCGTCGCCCGCCCGATTCTCAAACGGTACGGCTTCGGCGCCACGTTCTTCATCACCGAAGGGTTCGACTTCGCGACGAACAAGTCCGACTACATGACGTGGGAGGAAATCGCCGAGCTGGCCCGCGACGGCTTTGAAATTGGCAACCACACGCGCGACCATCTGGGCATCACGGCCGACAAAGTCGACCAACTCGAAGAGCAGCTTGAGGCGATCAACGCCCGCTGTGCGGCCCATGGAATCCCCCGCCCGATCAGCTTTGCGTATCCCGGCAATGCGACGGCCCCCGCAGCGCTGCCCCGCCTGGCGGAGCTAGGCATCCGCTTCGCGCGCCGCGGCGGGACGCCGGAGTACGACTATCCCTCCGGGCAGGGCTTCGCCTACGAGCCGGGACTCGACCATCCGTTGCTGATCCCTACGGCCGGCGACGCGCGGCCCGACTGGACGCTCGACAACGTGATCGCCGCGGTGGAGCAGGCGCGGCATGGTCGCATCGCCGTTCTACAGTTTCACGGCGTGCCGGATACGGCGCATGGCTGGGTCAACACGTCCGAGCGGGATTTCGAGAGTTACATGAACTACCTGGCGAAGAACGGCTCTACCGTTATCGCCATGCGCGACCTGGCGAAGTATGTCGATCCCAGCATACGACCGTCCGATCCGCAGCAGGTCATTGCGGACCGGCAGGCAATCGTGGCACGCGGAGCGGCGCCCGACGAGGCCCGCCGCCCCGGCACGGACGCCGAGCTGCGATTCTGGCTGGAAAATATGCTCGTCGATCACGGCTACACGATTTATGAGACAAGCGCCGCCACGGGGCTCTCGCCGGAGGAGGTCGAGTCTGAGGCGCAGCGGTTGTCGATTGAGCGGGCCGCGCGCGACGAGCCAGCGGACCGGGCCGCCATCAAAGTGCGGCCCTATCCCGGCGGCCGGCATCCGCGCCGCGGGTTCCTCGACGGGGCGATTCGACCGCAGCGCGAAACGAAGTTCAGCACATTCTTGCCGTGGGATCAAACACAATACGTGGTGGTGGACGTCCCCGAGGCGATGTGGACCGGCGTCGGCGAGCGCCGCGAGCTGCTGTACCTCGCCCACACGCACATCCCGACGATGTGGACGCGGCAAGGCGTCGAACTCGAGCCGCTCGAATGGACGCGCCACGCGGACGGATCGCTCGAGATCGAACGACGGCTGCCGAACAACGTCGCCTTTGGCGCCAAAGTTGTCCCGTCGCGCGACGCGGTTGACATCGAGCTATGGCTTACCAACGGATCGGACGAAACGCTCGCCGGGCTCGACGTGCAGAACTGCGTCATGCTCAAGGGCGCCGAGGAGTTCAGTTCCGCGGCGAATGCGAACAAGCGATTTCAAGCGCCCTACGCCGCCTGTGGAAACGCGGCCGGCGATCGCTGGATCATCACGGCCTGGGAACACTGTGCCCGCGCCTGGGGAAACGAGCCCTGCCCTTGTTTGCACTCCGATCCGAGGTTCCCGGATTGTGCGCCGGGCGAGACGCAGCGGCTGCGCGGCTGGCTGTGGTTTTACGAAGGCACGGATCTTGACGGCGAACTCAAGCGTCTTGAGAACAACGTGAGGTAGCAGACGGTGCGAATCCTTCCCATGCAAAAGCGGCGTTCGAGGCAGACTGCGGTACTGGCATGTTGGCTGACAACGAGTTTGCTGATGGCCGGCCCGGCGCGGGCCGAAGAGGCCTTTCAACTGCCGCGCGGCGCCGAGCCGGCGCCGGTGGAGACGCCGCACTTTCCCGACCGGCTCCATGCGCTCGTGTGGCGCAATTGGCGGCTGGCTCCGGCGGAGCGCCTTGCTCAAGCCGTCGGCGCCACGACGGCTCAGATCGAATCGATTGCGGCGTCGTTGGGCTTGCCGGCCGACGCGACGGTTTCGCCGCACTGGCGCCGCCGCGGTTACATCACCATCGTGCGCCGCAATTGGCATCTCGTACCCTACGAGCAACTGCTGGTGCTCCTCGAGATGACGGCGGAGGAGCTCGCGCTTGCCCTGCGGGAGGACGACTTCCTGTTCGTCAAACTTGGTTTGCTGAAGCCGCGGTGCGAGACCATCGTGTATCGCGAACCGGATGACGCCGCACAGCGCCGCGCGGCGGAGATTGCCCAGTGCGTGGCGCAACATTTCGGGGCGCTGCCAGCAGAAGCGCCGGAGCAGCCCTTCGATTTCATTGCTCAGCTCGGCGCCGTTCCGGAAGGCGCCGGCTCGCCGCCCGCTGACGCGAACGCTGCCGCACCTGACGCCGCGCGAGCCGAGACTGCTCCGCGCTTCATCTATTCCTACTTCGGCGTGTTCGGCGATCCGCTGGCCGACCCGGCGCTCGATCCCTATCCCGACGGACTGCTTGCCCGGCTCGCGGAGCGCGGCGCGAGCGGCGTCTGGCTGCACGTCGTCCTGCGCCAGTTGGCGCCGGGGGGCCCGAATTTTCCGGAGTTTGGCGCCGGGCACGAGCAGCGGTTGGAGAATCTGCGCCGCCTGGTCGATCGCGCGCGGCGTTTCGGCATCGCCGTCTATCTCTACATCAACGAGCCGCGGGCGATGCCGGCCAGCTTCTTCGCCGGCCGCGAGCAGGTTGGCGGCGTCGCCGAAGGGGATTTCCGCACCCTGTGCACCAGCAGCGAGCAGGTCCGCACGTGGCTAGGCGATGCCCTGGCCCATGTGTTTCGCGAAGTCCCGCACCTGGGCGGCGTGTTGACGATTTCCGCCTCGGAGAATCTGACCAACTGTGCCTCGCACGGACAGCACGCGGCCTGCCCTCGTTGCCGCGAGCGCTCCAGCGACGAGGTGATCGCTGATGTGAACTCACTGATCGCCGCCGGCGTGCGGCGCGGCAGCCCCGATGCGAAAGTGTTTGTGTGGGACTGGGGGTGGCACAACCACGGCGTGGCGCCGGGCATCGTCGCGAAGCTGCCGGCGGACGTGTGGCTGATGTCGGTGAGCGAGTGGTCCTAGCCGATCCAGCGCGGCGGCATTCCCACGACCGTGGGCGAATACTCGCTGTCGGTCGTCGGCCCCGGGCCCCGCGCGCGTCAGCAATGGGCGTTGGCCCGCGCGCGGGGGCTGAAGACGATGGCCAAGTTGCAGCTCAACACGACCTGGGAGCTGGCGGCGGTCCCTTACCTCCCCATGATGGACCTGGTGGCGGACCATTGCGCTCGGCTGCGGGACGAGCACGTCGACGGTGCGATGCTCTCGTGGAGCGTCGGCGGGTATCCCTCGCCGAATTTGCGCATCGCCCAACACTTTTTTGAGTCGCCAACGGCGACGCCCGAGGCGGTGCTCGATGATTTGGCGGCGGATCTCTACGGACCGAAGGGCGCCGTGCACGCCCGCCGCGCGTGGACGGCGTTCAGCCGGGCGTTTGCGGAGTACCCATACCATGGCGGCCTGGTTTACCAGGGACCGCAGCAGCTCGGCCCCGCCAACCTCCTGTTCGCCCGGCCGACCGGCTACGCCGCGACGATGGTCGGTTACCCCTACGACGACCTCGCCGCCTGGTGCGGCCCCTACCCTACGGAGACCTTTGTCCGGCAGATGCAGCAGGTGGCCACGGGGTGGGCCGACGGCCTTGAACGCCTCGAGTTGGCCGTCGCGAACGCTCCGCCGCATCGTCGTGCGGACGCCGCTGCGGACCTGAACGTCGCGCAGGCGGCGGGGCTGCATTTTGCCGCGGTGGCCAACCAAGCGCTGTTTGTGATGACGCGAACGACGTATCTGGCGCCGCAGTCCACGGTGCAACAACGCACAGCGGCGCGAAACGAAATGCTCGCCTTGCTGGACGATGAGATCGAGTTGGCGAAGCAACTCTTCGCGCTGGTCGGTCGCGATTCGCGGCTTGGCTTTGAGGCGTCCAATCACTACTTCTATGTCGGGGGCGACCTGGTCGAGAAAGTGATCAGTTGCGAAGACCTGCGCCGCGGCCTCGGTGACGCGAATGGCGATTGAGCGGACGCCAGCGCGCATGGCGTGCAGCGCTCCTTGCCGGCGGCGGCCATGTTTGTGTCCGCGTCCCGGTGGCATCGTGGCGGGGAACGGGCGACAATGACTGCAGCAACCAGCGCCGCTCCATGGCGGTTCCAATACAGGAGACTGAGATGACGACCAATCGTCGCACATCACGACGTCGCTTCCTGCAGCAGGCTTCCGCGGCCGGCGCCGCAGTCGCGTTGCCAACCATTTTGCCTGCCAGCGCCCTTGGCCTGGGCGGCGCCGTGGCGCCGAGCGAGCGCGTCACCCTTGGCGTCATCGGCTACGGCCCGCGCTGCGAGTACGACCTGCCGGCGTTCCTTGAATTGCCCGACGTCCAGTGCCTCGCCATTGCCGATGTGCAGGCGTCTCGGCGGTCGGCCGGCAAACAGCGCGTCGATGCTCACTACGGCAATGGAGACTGCGGCGTCTATCGCGACTTTCGCGAGCTGCTCGATCGCGGCGACGTCGATGCGGTGCTCATCGCCACCGGCGATCGCTGGCACGCGCCGGCGTCGATGATGGCCGCCGAAGCCGGGAAGGACGTGTACAGCGAAAAGCCTTGCGGCATGACGATCGAACTGTGCCAGCAACTGGCCGCCGCGTTCGATCGCACGAAGTGCGTGTTCCAAGCGGGGACGCAGCGGCGGAGCGTGCCGAATTTCCAGCAGGCGGTCGAGCTGGCCCACGGCGGCAAGCTCGGCAAGTTGCACACGCTGCACGCTTCGGTGTATCGACCGGAGATCAACACGGCGTGGCTGCCGGGCGAACCGCCGCCGCCGCGGGACGAGGTTGATTGGAACCTGTGGTTGGGCCCCGTGTCGTGGCGGCCCTACAACAGCCAGTACGTCGCCGGGCGGTGGCGCGGCCACTACGACCTCGATTCCGGCGCGAAGCTGCTCGATTGGGGCGCCCACACGGTGGATTTGTGCCAGTGGGCCAACCAGGCGGACGACACGCTGCCGGTCGAGTACGAGCCGGCGGCTGATCGCATCACCGCGCGCTATGCCAATGGCGTGCAGCTCGTGATGCACTTCCTCGACACGCCGTTCGGCGAGCGGCCTGGCTGGGTTCAGGACCTGGGCACGTGCCCGGTGCGCTTCGAGGGCGACGAAGGTTCGGTGGAAGTCGGCGACAGCGGCGGCATCGTCGTGAAGCCTGCCGCGCTCGCGAGCACGCTTCCCGAGCAGCCGGCGAAGGTTCGCGGCTTGGACGTCGCCGCTCATGCCCGCGATTTCATCGACTGCGTGAAGTCACGCAGCCTCCCGCGGGCCAATCAGCACGTGATGCGGCGGTCGCACATCGCGTGTCATGCCGCCGCGGCGGCGTGGATCTTGCAACGTAAGCTGACGATCGATCCGAAGAACGAACGTTTCGTCGAGGATCAGGAAGCGAACATGCTGATCTCGCGCCCGGCGCGGGATCCGTGGGCCGTGTGATTTTCACCATCGCTATGTGGCGAAAACGTCCACCGGCTCAAAGCTTCCGCCGAGAATCGATGCGCTCCTTCCGCCCAGCCAACGGTCCAGAATCGCGGCGTACACCTGGCGGAAATCGGTGTGGAACTTGAGGTCGCCGTCGTCCAGGTCGGCCAGGCTGGGGTGCTCGCCGACGACTCCCGGCCGGACGGGGGCGCCGCAGAGGAACACCGGCGCCGCGGCGCCGTGGTCGGTGCCGGCGCTGGCGTTTTCCGCCACGCGGCGGCCGAACTCGCTGAACGAGGCGGTCAGCACGCGATCGCCGTGGCCGCGATGGGCCAGGTCGTCGTGGAAGGCGCGCAGCGCGTCGCCGAACTGCCGCAGCAGGGCGGCATGGGCGGCCGCTTGTTGGGAGTGGGTGTCGAACCCGTCGAGCTCCACGTAGTACACGCGCGTCGACAGGCCCGCGTCGATGAGCTGGGCGATCGTCTTGAGCCGCGTGGCCAGGTCGCTTTCCGGATATGCGATTGGCGAGGCATCGTTGCCCAACGCCGCGGTGATCCGCTCGCTGGCGGCGAAGGCGCTCGTCGTGCTGGACTCGAGAAACCCGAGGAGCGGGTCGGCCGCGGCGGGTTCGTGCTGCTGCATGCCGCCGACCAGGTCGCGCACCGGCTGATCGTCGCCGCCTTCGAGCTTAAAGGCTTCGGGGGACGCGAACGACGGTACGCGCACCGCGCGGGCCGCCAGCGCCAGCGGCTGCTTTTCGGCGCCCACGTGGATGGCCGGCGCGTCGCTGCCGGCGGACTGGCCGACTTCGTCGAGCAGCCGCCCCAGCCAGCCGGTCGTCCGCGGCCCGCCCTTGCGGAGGCACGTATGCCAGATGTCCATCGATTCGAAGTGGGAGCGGTTGGGTTCTGGGTAACCGACGCCCTGGACGATGGCGAGTTGGCCCTGCTCGAGCAAATCGGCGAGCCCCCGCGCCGCGGGGTGGAAACCGAGCTGGTCGTTGATGGCGAGCACGTCGGCGGCGGGAATCCCCAATTTCGGGCGGGCCTTGCGGTAATCGTCGTCGCGATACGGCACGATGGTGTTGAGCCCGTCGTTGCCCCCGGTGAGTTGCACGACGACGAGGATCGCGTCGTTCCGCGGGCTGGAATCGGCCGCGGCGGCGGTCGTCCAGAACAACGGCGCGCGTGCTCCCAGCGAGAGCACGGCCGACCCGCCTGCCAATTGTGCCAAAAAGGTGCGTCGCGACGGGTTCATCATGACTTCCTCCGCTATGCGCGGGTCGCAAAGATTTGTGGAGCCGGTTTTGAAACTGCTCTCCCCCCTGAAGAGAGGTCGGGTGAGAGGCGAACAGCTCGAGTCGTTCAATCCCTTCCCTAGCCCCTCCCTTCGAGGGAGGGGATTTGAAACCAGCTCTAAAGATTCAAATTCTATCGACAGCTTGCTCAACACACCTGGAATTCCGGCAGCGCGGCGAGCGTGCGGACGGCGTCCGCGATGCCGCGGGCACGATCGTCGTTGTCGCGGCACACCTCGATCACGCGATCGCGACGTTCCGCGGACAGCGGGGCGGCCAGCAACAGTTCCGCCGCCGTATCCACGATCTCACTGGGCTCGTCGGCGCCCAGGCGCGAGAAATACTCGTCGAGCGCCCCGCCGCCGAAGCGCATCTTCTCGTCGCCGATGAGCCGCGCCGCCATGTTCGCGCGACCGAGGATCGTCGCCGTGTTGATCCACGTCCGCCCGCCGTCCCAGCCTTTCACGTTCGGCGGGAAGAACAGTCCCTGGCCGTTCGTTTGCAGATCGGCTGCCAGTTGATGCGCGTTGGCGGTTCCCTCGAGCGTGCGGAGCAGCCCGACGGCGAGATCGGCGGGCGATCGCACCTTGCGAGCCCGCGCGTGCTCCGAAAAGAACAGCCGGCTGGCGAGGATTCGCCGCACGATCGGCGCGATTTGCAGGCCGCTGGTGCGAAACTCTTCCGCCAGCGGGGCGAGCAACTGCGGGTCCGGCGCCGGTTCGTCGCATACCAACGCACGATACAGCTTGCCGACGATAAAGGTCGCCGTCTGGGGCTGGTCGAGGATCCAATCGATCGAATCGCCGCCGGGAAACGTCCCCGCCTTGCCCAGCAGCGACTTCTCGCCGGCGTCGTGCTGAAACCGATTGAAGCGGAACTTCTTCTGCTTGATCTCCCAGCCGGTGAAGCAGCGGGCCAGCTCCTGAACGTCCTGCTCCGAATAATGGCCTTCGCCGAGGCAGAACAGCTCCATCAACTCGCGGGCGAAGTTTTCGTTGGGGCGGCCCTTGCGATTGGTCGCCGAGTCGAGGTAGATCAGCATCGCCGGATCGCGGGCGACCTCATGCACTAATTGGCGGAAGTCGCCCAGAGCGCGGCTACGCAGCAGATGATTCTGCTGGAACATGAGCTCCGCGTCCGTTACCTTGGCGGCGCTCGTGGCAAAATGCCCGTGCCAGAACAGCGTCATCCGCTCCAAGAGCGGGTGCGGCGTGCGGAGCATGACGTAGGCCCACCACGCCGCGAGCTGGCGAGGCTCGCCGGTGGACAGCACCGCGGACGCGAGCGCGTCGCTGTCGCGGCGAAACTCGGGCGACTCGGCCAATCCGCTGATGAGCTCGTCGACGACTGGCTCCGGAGACTTCTGGAGGGCCGCGTCGAGCTGCGCCGCACTCGCCCCGAACGCCGCTCGGCGAAAAAGGTGCGCCGCGGCGGCACGGTTCCACGGTTGGTCCGCCGTCGGCGAGTAGGGCCGCCACGCCCAGTCGGGGTCGATCATGTTCGTTGCCGATGCCATGTCGAGATGGATCAAGTAAGCGGCTGGCCGCCGTGGCGAGGCCAGCAGGGCGTCCTGGTTACTGGGGTTTGAACTAATCCGCCGCGCGGATGTTCAAATCGAAGGAAACCCGAATCTCGCTGGGCGTCGTGTCCAGTCGCAGGGCGAGTCGGTCGAACCACGGCAAGAGCTCCAGCAGCACACCGATCTCCCGCTCCGCTTCCTCGCGGCTGTGGCCCTTTTCGAGCATGTTCTGAGCGATCAACTGTTCCTGGTTATCCGCGAGGATGTCCCGCAGCGCCCCGGGCCGCAGCACGACATCCGAGTTGACGATGCGCGACGCATCGCCCGCCGCGTTGCTTGTAGCTTCGTTCATGGGCGGCGCCGTTGCGGCGGCGAGCGCCAAGTCCTTGGTTGTCGCGATGACGAACCTGCTGCCGGCAAACGCCACGGTCGGTGAGAAATTGTAGTTGATCCGCAACTGCGCCGGGTCTGCCGCCTCCAGGTCCGGCAAGTGGCTCGCCGACACGAATTCGACCGCGTCGGTCTTCTCCATTGCCAGCTCGAGCTGCGGCTGGCCGTTCATGGCGCCCACGACGTTGAAGAACCCGATGAGATTCTGGAACGTGCGGCGCAGCTCGGGCCGCGTCGCGTCCGGATCGTCGAGTTCGGTGATCAAGGCGAACGCCGGCAGCTTGATCGCGGGCGCCGGCTGGCCCTCGGCGAAGTCTTGGCGCGCCACGACGAGCCGCACCTCGGGCCCAAAAGCGCCCAGCACATCCTCGCCAAAATCCTTGCCGGAGAACAGGGTCGAGAGGCCGCTGTCGGCCTGGGCGAGCTTCTCGTTGGCTTGCTCGTCGAGCAAATCGCCGGCGCGGAGCCACATGGCCGAGAGATCGCGATAGGCGCCGATCGACAGGATCGCGCCATCGATCGGCAGGTGGGGCGGCGCCGCTCCTAGACCTTGGGGGCCGAAGTAGTGCTCGCGCAGATCGCCGGCCCATCCGCGGTCGTGCGCTGCCGACGCGACAAGGCGCAATTGCGAGTCGCTGGCGGTTAACTCCACGACGACATACGGAGTATTTTGCAATGTGCTCACGATGCCGCCGAGCAGGACTTCGGCGGCCGGGTTGTCCGTGCGGCCCGAGTAAGCCCCGGCCGCGATGCCCGATTCGCGCAGCGTGGACGTGTTCAAATAGCCCCACGCCGACGACGACGTCGCGGCGGCGTTTTGCGCTGTGGCGAATTGCTCTTCGGTGGCGAGTGAATCATCGGCGCCGTCGAGAATGCGATCGAGGAGCTGCTGTTGGAGTTCGGCGTTGTTGGTCGCCAGCAACCAATGGGAGGGCGCGGCGATCCAGAGCTTGTCGACGCGGTAAATCTTCTCGCCGCGCTGCTCGCTCTCCTCGATGGCTTCCGCAGTGCCCTTCTTTTTCGCATCAAGCGATGCGAGCGTCGTCACCGTCTCGACGAGTTTCTTGTGCGTGACTCCATCGGTCGCCTTGGCCAGGAGGACCACGCCGCCCGTCGCCTGGTCCCAGGCGATGGCCACGCCTCCATCGAGGCTGTGTTCGGCGATTTGCTGCCACGTGCGGCCCATTTGCAGTTCCACGACCGCCACAACGCCGCGGAATGCCACGAACTTTTCATCCTGCATGGCTTGGCGAATCGGCTCGAGGGCCAGCACGCGAGCAACGAGATCGTGCTGCTCGAGGGACTTGAGAATTGCTGCGGGCTGCCGCAATTCGGCGTAGGCCACGGTCGTACTGGGCAGCA
This sequence comes from uncultured Planctomycetaceae bacterium, assembly GCA_964430075.1. Lineage (GTDB taxonomy): Bacteria > Planctomycetota > Planctomycetia > Pirellulales > Lacipirellulaceae > Lacipirellula. The sequence continues at coordinate 10,555 of CAYSFP010000061.1, forward strand.
CATCCGCGGGCTTCCGGTCGTCGGCGCGCGCGCTGGCAGCGGAGGCCGCGATCAGAATCCAAGCACAAAGCACGTGCGGACGACGGGTGGATTTCATCGTTCGGCCCCCGGGACTGGCGTTTTTTCTTAACGATTCGACAATCTGCCGCGCGGTGGGATCCTCGCGACGCCCACTGCGATAACTTGCCTGCTATCGCACTTCATATCGCAATTCGGAGCGCGCGGGCAAATCTTCCCTCATTTTGTCGATTGGGGCGGGGCGAGATTTCGCGCGAATTAGCGCCCTCAGGACACAACGATTTCCTGGGGCGTGGCTGATCGGCGACGGCGAGCTCAATTTCTGATCGCCGTTGAACGACGACAAGCGGTCCATCCTGGCCCTGCCAGCGTCCCCGAGCCATCGACGGCTCCGTTGCTCGTCGCGGGGGGGTGGATCGCCCGCGCCGGCCTGATGCGCCGACTGCCGAGTGCTGCGTCACACGAGGATTTTCGGGGGGCACGCCCAAGGTCCTCCGCAAGGGCGTGGTGCGTTAAGGCCACGCCCTCGCCGCTCCAACCACGCCCTGCGAAGACTTGGGCGTGGCGCCCTGACCCCAACAAACTGGTGTGACGCGCCACGAGTTTGCGACTGCCTCGCGCTTAGGCTGAGACAGGCGGCATGGCAACTTCCGGAAGCTGCCAGGCCAGCGGCCGGTCATCCGACTCCAAGTCTTCGCGCGACCCGCCGGGCATGGCCACGCTGCGCCAATAGTGTTCACGCGGCGTCCACGAGCGGCGAATCTCGGCGCAGGCGGCCGCGATTTCTTCCGGCGTCGGATCGGGAAACTTCTGTCGCATGCGCGGCATTGTAATTGGGGAAACGCTAAAGTGTGTGAAGTTGTAGAAACTTCACAATATCTGCGGAGCTCGGCGAAGATGCGGCTCCGTCCAACGGCGGGGCAACATGGTGTATGCTGTTGCGGTGAACCCAGCGATTTATCGATCCCTGCGCAACAAATGGGCCTCGGGACTATCGGCTCTCGGCTGTCAGCCAGGCGCAGAACGCGCGTGCTTTCTGGCTGACAGCCGATCGCCGAGAGCCGTTGCCGGCAGGGGTTCATTAACTACGCAGGCCTCATTAATCCACCTCGTGCTGTTGCCCCCGAAAGTGCCGTGAGTCGAACCTCTTGGATTCCATGGAGCGTCACGTCTGCTGCGCGCGTCTCCTTGCTCGGTGTTTTGCTTCCCATTTCCACCGCATACGGGGCGGGGGCCACAGAACAGCAGCCGCCGGCGAAGCCGGCTCACGTAGCGGGCGTCGAGCTGGTACGGATTCCACCCACGGAGTCGGGGGACGCGGCCGCAACCTTCCACGTCGCCGAGGGCTACCGCTTGGATTTGGTCGCCGCGGAGCCGCTGGTGGTCGACCCCGTGGCCATGTGTTTCGACGAATTCGGCCGGCTGTACGTCGTCGAGATGATCGACTACTCCGAGCAGGAGCACGAGCGGCTCGGCCGCGTGCGGCTCCTGTCGGACGAAGACGGCGACGGAGTCTTCGACCACAGCACCGTGTTTGCCGAGGGGCTATCCTGGCCGACGGCGGTGATTTGCTACGCGGGCGGTGTTTATGTTGGCGCCGCCCCGGACGTGCTCTATCTCCGCGATGCTGACGGGGACGGCGCGGCGGAGGAGCGCACCGTCGTCTTCACCGGCCTGGGACGCGGTAACGTGCAGGGGTTGGTCAACAGCTTTCAGTGGGGACTCGATAGTCGCATCCACGTGGCCGTCAGCAGCGCCGGCGCCGTGCTGCGGCGCCCGCAGGATCCGGAGTCGGCAGGGCTTGCCCTCTCAGGTCGCGACTTCGCGTTCGAGCCTCGCACCCACGAGGCGGCGCCCATCACCGGCGGCGGGCAGCATGGCGCCTCGTTCAATCGGTGGGGCGACCGATTCGTCTGCTCCAACAGCGACCATCTGCAGGCGATCGTATTCGAAGATCGCTACTTGGAACGCAACCCCTACCAGGCCGTCGCCGGAGCGAAGCGTTCGATCGCCGCCGACGGACCGCAGGCCGAGGTGTATCGCACGAGTCCTGTCGAGCCGTGGCGCATCGCTCGCACGAAGCTGCGCGTGGCGGGCCTGGCGCCCGGGCCGATTGAGGGCGGCGGCCGGGCGTCGGGGTACTTCACCAGCGCCACGGGCGTCACGATCGACGAAGGCGGCCTGCACGGCGAAACGCTCGCGCTGGTGGCCGACGTTGGCAGCAACTTAATTCACCGCAAGCGCCTGGCGCCCGACGGCGTGACGTATCGCGGCGAGCGCCTGGACGAGCGCTTGGAACTCGTGACGTCGACGGACAACTGGTTTCGCCCCGTGCAGATGGCCTCGGGGCCCGACGGCGCTGTGTACGTCGCCGACATGTACCGCGAGGTCATCGAACATCCCGCATCCTTGCCGCCGGAGATCAAGCAGACGGTCGATCTCACCAGCGGCCGCGATCGCGGGCGGATCTACCGCTTGGCGCCCGCGTCGCTGCCGCCGACGAAGGCAGCGCCGTTGGGCGACGCCGCGACCGAAGAACTCGTCCGGTCGCTCGAGAACCCTAACATGTGGGTACGCACTTGCGCGGCGCGGTTGCTCTACGAGCGGCGAGACCCGACGACGGCCGAGCTGGCCCGCGAACTCCTGCGATCGTCCCCATCGGCGGAGGCCCGGATGCATGCGCTCTACGTGCTGGCTGGAGCCAGGGCGCTGGCCGACGGCGAACTCGAGGCGGCGCTCGCCGATGCCCATCCGCAAGTCCGCCGCCACGTGCTGCGGCTTGCGGAATCGCGCCTGCAGGCCTCGTCTGCCTTACTCGACGCGGCCTGCAAGCTGGCCGACGACAGCGATTTGAAAGTCTGTTTTCAACTGGCCCTGTCGCTCGGGGCCTGCGACGACTCGTCGGCCAGCAAGGTCCTCGCACACTTGCTCCGCACTGCTGAGAATTCGGATCTCATTTCGGCCGCGCTCGTCGCTTCGCACTCTTGCGCAGGCGATGTGTTTCGCCTCCTGATCGCGAATGAAGACGGCCGCCTGAGCACGCGCGGGCACGAGGCGCTGGCGGCGCTAGCGCGTCAAATTCAGCGGCAAGGGCGCGCCGATGACATTGCAACGCTCGTGGAGATACTGAAATCGGGCGACGCTCCGTCGCTTGATTCGCCGGCCGCCGCGACGCTCGCGGCCCTTGGTCCCTTGGACCAAGGGCCAGGCTCGTCCCGTTCGGTCGCAGGGAATCCCCTTGAAGAGGCTCGGGCGTCCACGTACCGTCGGCATGTAACTCTTGCACGCCATGTGCTCGATCGCGAGGAGCCCGATGTGCACGCCAAGATCGCGGCGATCCGCTTTCTTAGCCTCGGCGATTTGACGGCCGAAGCGGATCGCCTCGCGGAGTTGCTGTCGCCGGCGCAGCCGGCGGAGCTGCAGGCGGCGACGCTGCAGGCTCTCGCACAGCAAGGGGCGCCCGCCGTCGCGAACGTCGTGCTGGCCGCGTGGAGTCAGTTCACGCCCGAGCTGCGCGAGCAGGCCTTTGCCCTACTGGCGTCCCGCGAGGCATGGGTCGACCAACTGCTTGGCGCCTTGGAAGGCGGCGCCATCGCGGCGGCCGACATTCCGGCGTCCGGCGCACTCGCGCTGGCCAATTATCCGAGTGAAAGCGTCCGCGCGCGAGCGGCGAAACTTCGCGGCGCGTCGGTCGCCGCCGACCGTCAACAGGTCTTCGACGATTACAGGGAAGCTCTCGATCTCGCAGGCGATTCTCACCGCGGCGCTGCGTTGTTTGACCAGCACTGCACGAACTGCCATCAGGTTGCCGGGCGCGGGCACGCGATTGGCCCGAGCCTGGCCGCCATGGCCAATCGCGGCGCCGACGCGCTGCTCTACAATATTCTCATTCCCAATGGCGAGATCGACGGTCGCTACGCAGCCTACACAGCCGTCACCGTCGACGGTCGCGTGCTGTCGGGCATCATTGCGGGCGAGTCGGCCAGCAGCGTTTCGCTCATCGGTCCCCAGGGCGAGACGAGCACGATTCTGCGAATCGACATCGACGAGCTGAAGAGCTCCGGCGCCTCGCTCATGCCCGAAGGCTTCGAGCAGCACCTGGACAAGCAAGCCATGGCCGACCTGCTGGCCTACCTCATGAGCGCGGCAACCGCCGCCGGACAGGAGACGCCGTAACGATGCGTTGGCAATTCTGGGCGTTGGCGATGGGGGCGGTTGCATCGTTGGTTTCGCCGGCGGCGGCCGAGCTTCGCGTGGCGACGTTTCGAGTCGATGCGACGCCCCCGTTGGGCGCGCCGCTGTGCGATGGCTTGTGCCCGCCGGCGGCGCGCATTGGCGACCCGCTCTCCGCCGGCGGCATCGTGCTGCAGTCGGGCGACGATCCTGCGGTCGTGCTCGTCGCCGTCGATTGGGTCGGCATCGGCAACTCGGGCCACGACGCCTGGCGCACGGCGATCGCCGAGGCTTGCGGCATCACGCCCCAGCGCGTCGCCGTGCACTGCCTTCATCAGCACGATGCCCCGGGCTGTGATTTTCTTGCCGAAGAGATCGCCGCTGAGGCGGGGCTGGCGGGCCGAGCATTCCCGGTCGAGTTTGCCCGCGACACGATCTCCCGCGTGGCCGCGGCCGCCGGCGACGCCAAGAATCACTTGGTCGCCGTTACGCACCTGGGCTCTGGCCTGGGCCGCGTCGAGCAGGTGGCGAGCAACCGCCGCATCCTGGGCGCCGACGGCAAGGTGGAATTCGTCCGCTACACCGCGTGCACCGATCCCGAGGTTCGCGCGAAGCCCGAAGGGCTCGTCGATCCGGACGTGCGGCTGGTCAGCTTTTGGCAAAACGAGACGCCGCTGGCCGTGCTCTCGTACTACGCTACGCACCCGCAAAGCTACTACGGCGCCGGCGTTGTGAGCGCGGACTTCGTGGGCATGGCCCGCGATGCCAGCGAAACACGCGAAGGCGCGGGGCTGCACATTCATTTCAACGGCGCGGGCGGCAACATCGGCTCCGGCAAATACAACGATGGCAATCCCGCGAACCGCCCCGTGCTTGCCGAGCGACTGGCGGCGGGCATGGCCCGCGCGTGGGAGGCGACGGAGCGCATCGCCGCAAGCGAGCTGACGCTCGATTGGCGCACCGCGGAGGTCTCGCTGCCCGTCGCGACGTGGTACGACGAAGCCGCCAGCCGTGCCGAAATGAACGACCCCAATCTTGCGGAGACGAAGCGCGTTCAGGCGGCTCGGGCGCTTGCCTGGGGGCAGCGCAGCGCCGGCGGGCCGCCGATTTCCCTGGCCCGTCTGCGAATCGGTCCCGTCGACGTCCTGCACATGCCGGGCGAGCTGTTCGTCGAATATCAACTCGCCGCGCAGCGGATGCGGCCCGATGCCTTTGTCTGCATGGCCGCCTACGGCGACTATGGCACGGGTTACATCGGCACGGCGGCCGCCTACAGCGAGGGGGGTTATGAAACGGGCCTTGAGTCTCGGGCCTCACGTGTATCGCCGCGGTCCGAGGCGATCCTGCTAAAGGCCATGGAGGAGTTGCTCGAATGAGCGGCGCGGTCGTGAAGCAACCACGAAAGGCACGAAAAGCATGAAAATGGATGACTGGGATCCCCTTTCGTGTTTTTCGCGTCTTTCGTGGTTTCAATCTTCGAACTCAGTAATGAGTTCGCGCAACTGCTCGATATAGCCCGGGATCTCGCCGCGCGGATCGCTTTCCTCGTATTCCAGCACGACGTATCCCCGGTAACCGGCCGAGCGCAGAATCCTGGCGACCCGCGCCAGGTCCGTCGGCTGCTTGCGGCCCCCGGCCGGCTCGACCATCACCTTGATCTGGGCATTCAGCGCGTAGGGAGCGATTTTCTCCAGGTCGCCATAGGGATCGGCCGTGTGGAAGTTGCCGCTGTCGAGGTTCACGCCAAACCAGGGCGACGGATCGACGCGCTGGACGATGGCCAAGAGCTGCTCGGGCGTCGCGGTGACGCCGCCGTGATTCTCCAGCGCGAGCGCGACGCCGCGCTGGGCGGCGTGCTCGAGGCATTCGTTGATTCCCGCCACGCAGCGGTCGAGGGCCTGCTCCTCGGAATCGCCTAACGGAACCTGTCCCGCGAAAATGCGAATCACCGGCGCCCCCATCTCCGCGGCATAGTCGATCCACTGCCGGCAGAGCGCCAGTTGCTCGTCGCGCGCCGGCCCCTCCGCCACGCAGAAATCGTTGCCGATCGCCGTGCCAGAAATGTCGAGCCCCAGCCGGAAGGTTCTTTCCTTCACCTTCAAGATGTCGTCGGGCGTAAGCGGGTTGGGAAAGTAATAGCTTGTGAGTTCCGTCGCATCGAGCTGCAGCTCCGCGCAGTAGTCGATGAAGTCGAGCAGCGTCATCGAACCCCCGCCGCCTGTCGGCTTCGGCCAGCCCGTCGGCAGATCGCGATTGAACGAGTACGCGGCCAGCGACAGTTTCATCTTCGCCGGGCCGGGACGCACGATCGGCTCGGCGCCGCGGGCGAGGGCCGGCGCCGCGGCGAAGCCGGCCGCCGCGGTTCCAAGGAATCGTCGTCGCGAGACGGCCGAAGGAGCATTCATTGGCATCGTGAGTTCCATGAGCAAGCCTCCGTTCTCCTCCCCTCGGCGGGGAGGGGTTAGGGGAGGGGGGGTGAACAAGGTACACGCGTCCTATTTTCGCGACCAAGCTTGATTCCGGCTGCCTTTGTCATGCTACGGTGTTCGATTTCGCGCTGGGCGCCAAGCGTGTACCCGCTGCCGCCCCCCTCCCCAGCCCTCCCCACCGAGGGGAGGGGGCCGGAGGGGTTCGCGGGGGTCACGCCAGCACCGACTCCACCACAAATGCCTCCTCTGGCCCGGTAATTTTCTGCTCTAGCCCCTGGTGCAGGAACGAGAACCGCCGGTGGTCGATCCCCAGGCAGCGGAGGATCGTCGCGTTGAGGTCGCGAATGTGCACGCCGTCGCACACCAGGTTGTAGCCATACGCATCCGTTTCGCCGTGCTCGTGGCCCGACCGCACGCCGCCGCCGGCCATCCACATGGAAAAACAGCGGCCGTGATGGTCGCGGCCGAAGCCCAGCTTGCCCTGGCTGTAGGCGGTGCGGCCGAACTCGCTGCACCACACGACCAGCGTGTCGTCGAGCAGGCCGCGCTGCTTGAGATCGACGATCAGCGCGGCGGTCGGCTGGTCGGTGTCGCGACATTGAGCGGCGAGGTGCTCGGGCAAATTGTCGTGTTGGTCCCAGCCGCGGTGGATCAATTGGATGAACCGCACTCCGCGCTCCGCCAACCGCCGCGCCAGCAGGCAATTGGCCGCATAGGAGCCGGGTTGCCGCGACTCGGGACCGTAAAGGGCAAATGTGCTCTCGGGTTCGTCGGAAAGGTCGATCAGCTCCGGCGTCGAGGCTTGCATGCGAAACGCCATTTCGTATTGCGAGATCCACGTTTCGATTTCCGGATCGCCCCGCTCGGCCAGTTGCAGTTCGTTGAGCTGGGCGAGATCGTCCAGCATTTCGCGTCGCAGGTCCCGATCGACGCCGGCGGGGTTGTTGAGATGGAGCACCGGCGTCGCCCCGGCGCGGAGCCACACGCCCTGATACTTCGACGGTAGATAGCCGCTGCCCCACAGCCGTGAAAAAATCGGCTGCCCGGGGTTTTTTCCCGTCCCCTGGCTGACGAGCACGAGATAGGCCGGCAAATCCTCGTTGACCGAGCCCAAACCGTAGGCGACCCACGCCCCCAGGCTGGCATGCCCCATCTGCTGCGAACCCGTGTTGAGCAGCGTGATGCCGGGGTCGTGATTGATTGCCTCGGTGTACATCGACTTGATGAAGCACAACTCGTCGACCACCTGCGCGGTGTGCGGCAGCAGGCCGCTCACCCAGCGGCCGCACTGGCCGTGCTGTGCGAACCGGCGCAGCGGACCGCAGGTGAGAAACTCGCTCTGCCCGGAGGTCATCGTGGTGAGCCGCTGCTGGCCCATGATGCTCGGCGGCAAGGGGCGGCCGTGCTCGGCGACGAGTCGCGGCTTGAAGTCGAACAAATCGAGGTGGGAGGGGCCGCCCGACTGGCACAGATAGATCACGCGCTTGGCCCGCGGCGGAATGGGTTGCACCGGGTGAGCTGACGGCGCCGAACGGCCCGCGACGGCCCGTGCGACCTCCTCTGGGAGCAAATGCGCAAGCGCCGCGGCGCCGAGTACGCCGGTTGTGCGACGCAAGAGCTGACGCCGCGACAGATCGCGGACCGCATCGAACATCGGATTGAGCCTCATGGGGGCGGTCCAGGTCATCATGCGGCGGCGCAAATGGTCTCGCCGATCCTAATAACTCGTGACGGTTTCGCGGAGATTCAATACTGTGCTGCAAAGAATCGTCCACGACGCAAATTCGGCTTGGTCGACATCCTGTGCAGAGCCGCCGGCGTCTTTCTCGCCGACGACGTTTCGTGCCGCATCTGCGTCGTGTGTAAATCGTGCCTCGAGCGACTCCAATCGCGTCACGAATACGCTCCGCTCCTGCGCGGACGGTGGCCGCGCGAGCGCCGCTTTGAACGCAAACTCCAGCCGCGCGCCGGTCGTTTCGCCGGCCGCGATCGTTCGCAGCGCGAAGTGCCGCGCCGCCTCCACGAACTGCGGATCGTTCAGCAGCACCAGCGATTGCAGCGGCGTGGTCGTCGAGCCGCGCCGCACGGTGCACGTTTCGCGGCTGGGGGCGTCGAACGCCGCCAGCGACGGCGGCGGGCACGTGCGCTTCCAGAACGAGTACATGCTGCGCCGGCGCGCGTCGACGCCCGTCGAGGCGTAGTAGGCCTGAGCCGTGAATACCTCAGGGTGCCCATAGTGGCTCACCGCCTGCCACAGGCCCGCGGGTTGCTCGGGATAAACGCTCGCGCCCCCGATTTCGCCGCTGAGCACGCCCGCGATCGCCAGCGCGTTGTCGCGCACGAACTCCGCGTCGAGCCGTTTCGCCGGCCCGCGGGCCAGAAGACGATTGGCCGGATCACGCGCGAGCAATTCTGGCGTCACGTTCGACGACTGCCGATAGGTCGCCGAAAACGCGATTTGCCGCAGCAGGCGTCGCCCGTCCCAGCCGTGCTCGACAAAGTCGACGGCGAGCCAGTCCAGCAGTTCAGGATGCGAGGGCCACGCGCCGCGCGTGCCGAAGTCTTCGCTCGTTTCAACGAGCCCGACGCCAAACAACAATTGCCACGCGCGGTTCACGGCCACGCGGGCGGTGAGAGGATGCCGCGGATCCGTCATCCAGGCGGCCAACTCGAGCCGGTTGCCGACGGCCATTCGCAGCTCGCCTGCAATTTGCCGCGGCACGCCCGGTTCGACGATCTCCCCAGGCTGGTCGTACTGCCCGCGCGCCAGCAGGTGCGTCGGCCGATCCGCCGCCTTGTGGTCCATCACCATCACCCGGCCGCCCAACTCGTGCGCGGCGCGGGCAATGCGGAGCTCCTCTTCGATGCTGGCCGCGTACTGTTGTGCGGGGAGATGCGCCCGGCGGAATGCGGCGAAGACCGTTGCTCGTTGCTCCGCGGTCCGGTCGGCGGGGCCGCATTCAAGCGCCGCTCGGAGCGCCGTTGCCTCCGCGTCGAGCGATTGGGAGCCGCTGAGCTGTCGCAGACGATCGAGTTCTCCGGCGGCCCACGCGAGGCGCGCCTCGCGCAGTTCCGGCGTCAGCTCGACGAGCTGCCGCTCGAGATCGGCGATGCGCCGATCCATCTGCGCTCGGAACTGGTCGGGCGTCGTTAACGGACTTTCGACGGGAATCGTAGGTTCCGTGTTGCCGTTCCTGGCGCCATGGCCGGGCTCGGTGGAATCGTTCAGCAGCGCGAAGAAGCGGTAGTAGTCGCGCTGCGTGATGGGATCGTACTTGTGATCGTGGCACTGGGCGCACTTCATCGTGAGGCCGAGAAAGCACGTCGCAGCTGCGTCGACCTTGTCGGCGATCGAGATGACGTGGTACTCCTCTGCCAGCGTGCCGCCTTCGTGCGTGTTCATGCTGTTCCGCAGAAACGCGGTCGCCAACTGCTGCAAAGGAGTCGCGCTGGGCAGCAAGTCGCCGGCGAGTTGATCGCGCAGAAACTCGTCATACGGCATGTTGCGCAGGTAGGCGTCGATCACCCAGTCTCGCCAGGCCCACATCTCGCGATGATCGTCGATGGAAAACCCGTTCGTGTCGGCATACCGCGCGGCGTCGAGCCAGGCGACGGCCAGCCGTTCCGCGCAGCGGGGCGAGGCGAGCACGCGGTCGACGAGACGCTCATAGGCGCCGGCTTCCTCGTCGGCCAAGAAGGCGTCGACCTCCGCGATCGAGGGCGGCAGGCCGGTGAGATCCAAGTACACCCGCCGCACGAGCGTTCGACGATCCGCCCGCGGCGAGGGCGGCAATCCTTCGGATTCGAGTCGTGCCAGTACAAACCGGTCGATCTCATTCGCGGGCCAGTCGGAATTGCTTTCTGGAAGCGGCGCCTGCGCGGGCGGAATGAAGGCCCAGTGAGGCTGGTACTCCGCCCCGGAGGCAATCCAACCACGCAGCGTTGCGATTTCCTCGGCCGACAGGGGAGGGCCGTCGTCTACGGGCGGCATGCGGAGTGATTCGTCATCCGTGGCGATGCGGGCGATCAATTCGCTCGCATCCGGAGCGCCGGCGACGATGGCAGCGTATCCGCCTCGGTCGAGCGTCGCCTCCTCGGCGACGTCGAGCCGCAAGTCTGCTTCGCGGTGCTCCCCGTCGGCGCCGTGGCATTTGAAGCACCGGGCGGCGAGGATCGGCCGCACGTCGCGGTTGAAGTTGACGTCGGCCGCTCGTGCGATGGCCGGCAAAATCAACGACACGGCGGCGAGCACGGCCGCGCCGCCGTTGCGATGGCCCCAAATTCGCCCGTGAGAGGTCATCCCACTATGGTAACGCAAAGGCCACGAATGCGTCGCCTGCCTTGGTGCCCAGCTTGCCCGCCCCGCCGGCGGCGATGACCACGAACTGCCGGCCCCCGACGGAATACGTGCACGGCGTTGCGTATCCGCCGGCGGGGAGCTGGTGCTCCCACAGCAGCCGGCCCGAGTCCTTGTCGAACGCGTGAAACCGCTCGTCCTTTGTGCCGCCGATGAACACCACGCCCCCGGCGGTGACGATCGTGCCGCCAAAATTCTCGGTTCCTGTCTGCGGCACGCCGCGGGCCGTCAGCTCCGGGTACTCGCCCAGCGTGACGCGCCAGGCGAACTCGCCGGTGTTGAGGTTGATCGCGTTGAGCACGCCCCACGGCGGCGCGATCGCCGGGTAGCCCTCGTGGTCGCGAAACTGGATGTACCCCGCGTGCCCGAACGGTCCGTAGCGCGGCCCACCGTCGTCCTCCTCGACCAGCGTCATGAGGTTGGGGACGTTGTTCGAGTTGACGTACAGCACGCCGGTCGTGGGGTCGAACGACGCGCCGCTCCAGGTGGCGCCGCCGTGGAAGCCGGGAATGACGACGGTGCCCATGAGGCTGGGCGGATTGAACGCTCCGCCGCTGCGAACCTTCTGAAGCTGCGCCAGCACGCCGTCGCGGTTGGCCGGGCCGATGCCCGTGACGTTGGACTCATCGAACCGCTGCACCGCGAACGGCGGCGGCTTCACGGGGATCGGCTGCGTCGGCCACGCCCGCTCGCCCGGCACGTCGGAAAGCGGGACGGCGAGCTCCTCGATCTCGAACAGCGGCTCGCCGGTCTCGCGATTTAGAAGATACACGTAACCGGTTTTAGTCACCTGCGCTGCCGCATCGATCTGCCGGCCGTTGTGTGTGACCGTGATGAGGTTCGGGTAGACCGGCAAATCGTGATCCCACAGATCGTGCCGCAGCGTCTGGAAATGCCACCGCCGCTCGCCCGTGCGGGCGTCGAGCGCCACGGTGCAATTCGCGAACAGGTTTTCGCCGTGGCGATCGCCGCCGTAAAAGTCGAACGCCGCCGACCCCAGCCCGGCGAACACGAGCCCCCGCTGGACGTCGACGCTGAAGCCGCCCCAGGCGTTGGCGCCGCCGCGGTTGACCCACGAGTCGCCGGCCCAAGTGTCGTGCCCGACGTCGCCCGGCGACGGCACGGTGCGGAACCGCCAGACCTCGCGCCCGGTGTGCACGTCGAACGCGCGAATGTGGCCGGGCGCCGCGATCGCCGGCCCCTCGCCGCAGGAGACGCCGACGATGATCGTGTCCTGCCAGATGGCCACGGCAGAGGTCGGGCCGTAACCGAAATTGGCCACCTCCGGCTCCAGTTCGTTGCGCAGATTGCGGACGCCGCCGGCGCCGAACTCCGGATCCAAACGGCCCGTGTTCGCGTCGAGCGAAAATAATCGCCCGTCGGACGTGCCGTGGATGATCCGCCGCTGGCCGCCGGGCTGGCCGTCCGACCAGTACGCGCACCCACGATTGACGCCGCCGGAGGTCGGGGCGTGCGGAAAGGGATGCTCCTTGAGCGGATCGAAGCTCCATCGCTCCTCGCCCGTCGCGGCATTGAGGGCGACGACGCGCAATCGCCCCGTTGTGACGTACATGACGCCGTCGACGACGATCGGCGTGCACTCGATCGTGTTGCCCCGGCCGTCCACCAGTTCGCCCGTGCGGTAGGTCCACGCGACCTCAAGTTCGTGCACGTTCTCGCGATTGATCTGGTCGAGCTGCGAGTAGCGCATGCCGCCGGGGTCGTTGCCGACGACGGGCCAATCGCTTGCGTATTGCGCGACAGCGGACGCCGCGAGACACAGCAGGGCCCAGGAACCAAGAATCGTCCGAACAAGTGTCCCGCACATGGACCGCCTCCGCGACGCTTTGAGCGCGGCTGCCGCCGCACTGGCGCCATGATAGGACGGACGAAGTCGCTCCGCTATCAGGGGAGCTGCGAATGTGCTGCGGGAGTCGACGGCGCAAACATAGCGCCGAGACATCCGCCAGAAGTTGTTGGACACTTCGCGTTGCGCGCTTGCGCGCGTGCGGGACAGGACACTCCCATTCATCGCTCGAACATTAGGTTTCGCAAGGAGTTGCAATCATTAGGGGGTGTCCGTTTTGTCCACTTGGTCGATTCTGCGAGCGCACGGCAGTCAAGGGGGGAGGTGCGCGGTGGAGGCGGCGCCGACGGGCGGCGGGAAGGTCGCCGTTGAGTTATCAAAGAAGCGATTCGACGGTGCGCGCAGGGCTGCGCGCTAAGCCGCAAGCGGCTGGGGCAGTGTACATGATAACATTAATCGGGACGGGACGCAAGAGCCCGATTGCCGCTGCGAGGCAGAAGCGCGACGAAGCCGCCGGGGGACGCCGCCGTGGATTAGAACGCGTCAAAGAGAAGGCCGCTGAGCAAACCGTCGTCGGAAAATGCGGCGTCTGCCAGTTGGGGTTGCGCTCCCCGAGCAATTTTGGTCCATGGGGCGGCGGAATCGCGGCGCGCCTCGCCGAGCAACGTGGCGACCCGATCGATCGCGTCGTGCGGCGTCCAGGCCGCCGCCAGGGGCGGCGGGCGATGCACTGGCCGACGCCGCGGCGGTAGATTGCTGGGGACGGACGCGGGCGCGTTTGGCGCCGCGAGAATCACGTCATCGCCCAACGTGAAGAGTTGAGCGTGTTGAACGTCGGCATGCTGGGCTTCACCGCCGACGGCACCGGCCGCGGCGTGCACTGCCACGGTCTGAACGACCTGGCCGAGCGTGCGCTGCCAGATGAGGAAGTCGTTGCCGTCGACGTCGCGGTCGCCGTCGGCGTCGCCATCCGTGTTATTAGCGCCGGACGCCTGGCCGAAGTGGCTCTTCCACACGGGCAGGTCGGCGGCGTCGACGACGCCGTCGTCGTTGAAATCGCCGGGCAGCGGATAGATGCCGATGGCGGTCACGGTCACAAGAATCGTTTGCTGGGTGGAACGCAGCCCGTCGCTCACCTGGACGGCGATCTCGTAAATATTGTCGGCGTTGGCGTCGGTCGGAGCGTCGAACTGCGGCGGGCTGTTGAACGACAGCAGGCCGAAGCCGGTCAAGTTGAACTGCGACGCGTCCGCCCCGCCGACGATCGCGTAGGAGAGCGGCTGCGCGGGCAGGTCCGCATCCGTGGCCGTCACCAGGAGCACGGCCGTCGCGCCTTCGGCAATTGAAATCGATCCGGGCGTGGTGAACACGGGGCTGTTGTCGTTCACGGGCGTGACCGTGACGTTGATCGTTTGCTGCGATTGGCCGCCGGCGCCGTCGTCGGCCTGGACGATCACGACGTACAGGTTGTCGCCGTTGGCGTCGGCGGGGGCTTCGTAGTTCGGGGGCTGGGCGAATGCCAGGATTCCCGACGGCGAGATGACGAATCGGGCCGCGTCGGCGCCGCCCGCGATCGAGTAGGTGATGCCGAGCGCCGGCAAATCGGCGTCTTGGGCCGTCACCGGCAGGACGGGCGTGGAGTTCTCGGGGACGTTGACGACGGCGGGCGTGAGGAACGCGGGCAGGTGCTCGTTGACGGCGGTGACGGTGATCGAGAGTTCCTGCAGATCGGCGCCGCCGAAGAGGTCGTCGACTTTCACCGTGACAAGGTAGACGTTGTCGGAGTTGGCGTCCTGGGGCGCCTCGAAGTCCGGCGGCGTTCTGAACGAGAGGGCGCCGCCGCTGGTGATGCTGAAGCGCGCCGCATCGGCGCCGCCCGCGATCGAGAAGACGAGCGTCTGCGGCGGCAGGTCGGCGTCGACGGCGGTAATCGTGATCGGGGCGGTTGTGTTCTCCGGCACGGCGACGGCGCTGGGCGAGGTGATTTCGGGGTCCGTGTTGACGGCCAGGCCGACCTCGAAGGCGCCGATGTCGACGCGGCCATTGGCGACGCGCGTGAAGCCGGGGCCGCGCTGATCGAACTCGGGGTAGCCCGAGCCGGCCACGACGTTGGGATCGCCGGCGTCGAGGGCGATGCTGCCCGGCAATAAGGCGTGCGTGAACGTCAGCCCGCCGTTGTCGGCCAAGGGGCCCAACATGGGATCGACGGGATTCTGGTTCGTGCCGATGAAGCTGAAGACGCCCCCAGGCGGATTAAACAACGCTGGGTTATCACGACCAACGATGCTGAAGTCAGTTCTGGTATCTGCAAACTGCGACCAGACGTCGTGCTCGCCGCCGGAGTTGTCGGTATTGCCGCTGATAATGGAGTTCTCAAAGCGCGCGTAGCGGGTTCCGTAGTTGGCTAAGCCTCCACCGCCGTTGTTGGCGATGTTTCCCGTAATTGTTGAAAAGCGGATCGTTGGGCCAGCCGCCTCGATGCCTCCTCCCCAGCCATTGGTGCGATTGCCGGAGATGGTGCTATTGGTAATTGTGGAGGGTGAGTTGAATTCGTCGATGTCGTAGAACTGAATCCCTCCGCCGCTGACGGCGGCGAAATTGTCGGCAATCGTGCAATTGGTGATCGTCCCTCGACGCGCACGAATTCCGCCGCCAGTGCCTTGGGTGCTGTTGCCACTTACGGTGCTGTCGGTCAACGTCACCCTGGAAGAGGTGAAAATACCGACGTCAGTGTTATTTGAGATTGTGCTCTTTTCAATAACCACGGAGTAGTTGGACCGGATCCCGCCAACATTTCCGCTCACCACGCTTTGCGACATCGTGAAATCTGTTCGGCTGAGCCAAACGCCGAAAGACCCATTGTTGGAAATCGTGCAGTCGGTGATGCTCAGGAGGCGCCGACGAACCGAAGGGGAGTCGCTGGAAATACCAGCCTGAGCATTTTGACGAAACGTGCTGTTGACTGCGACGACATCCCCCCAGGATGTCGTGCTTCCACTGACTACGACGCCTGATCCACCGTTGTCCTCGATCGTGCAGTCAATGATGTTGATCTTCGCGTTGTCGACGTGGATGCCGGCGCCCGCCGCGCGGGCGATCGTCAAGCCTTTGAACGTCGAGTTCGCCATGGAGGTGAATCCCATGACGCGAAATCCGCCGGATTGGCGGTTGCCGTCAATCGTAATGCCCCCCGGCAGCGCACTGGCATCGATTGTGACGCTGCCTGTAAGGAGCACGCCCTGAGTAACGTTGATCGTCTTGCCGGACAGCGCGGGGTCGAACGTGATCGTCGAACCGCCCAGTCGCAGCGCTTCGCGGATCGACACCTGGCCGGCGGAGACGACGCCGTCGTCGATGTCGGTCAAGTTGTCGACGACCGACGGGTTGATGGGCAGGTCGGCCAGCTCGTAGGCCCCGATGTCGATCCGACTGGTCGTTCCTGAACCTCGCAGGACGCGCACGAAGCCAGCGCCGCGCTGGTCGAAAGCGGGCACGCCGCCGGCGCCGGCAGCCGCGCTGGCGTTTCCTCGATTCACCGCGGGGCTCGCCGGCAGCAGGGCGTGAGTCATGGTCGCGCCGCCGTTGGCCGCCAGGGGCGCCAGACCCGGATCAATTGCGGCGGAGCCCACGCCGCCCACGATGTTGCCGTTGGCGTCCGGGGCGCCGGCGAGAGCGGGCGGCAGGCTCGATCCGGCATTTGTGCCAATGAGGTTGTATTTCGCGGATAGGGCGCCGCCGGCGTTGCGAAGGTCGGGGGCGACGCCGCCGGGATGCACGTTGCCCGCGACGATCGTGTGCTCGAGCGTTAACTTGCCCGCCCCGCTGGCAAACATCCCGCCGCCGTTTTCGATCACGGGATTGTTCGCGTCCGCGTCGGCCGTGTTGAGCGTGATCGTGCTGTGGAGGACGCTCGTCGTCATCGATCCCGAGGTGTAGGCCCACACGCCGCCGCCGCGCCAGTTGGCGGAGTTGCCGGAGATCGTGCTCTGCCGGATCGTCGTGGCGCCGCCGGCGGTCGTCCGCGCGTACACGCCGCCGCCGTCGCTGGCGGCCGTGTTGCCGGAGATCGCGCTGTCGCGGATCTCAACAATCCCGCCGGCCGCATGGGCGTACAGTCCGCCGCCGCGGTTGCCGGCCGCGTTGCCGGAGATCGTGCTGGCGACGATGGTCACGGTGTGGCCGCTCGCCGCGTCGGCCCCGATGCCGCCGCCGTTGCCCGTGGCGGCGTTGTCCCTAAGGGTTGACCGTTCGATCGAAAGAATCTCGCGTGACAGGATGGCGCCGCCGTCGCCGGCCGCGTCGCCGCCGGTGAGCGTAAGGCCGCGCAAGTGGACCGTCTGATTGGCCTGGGCGCTGCCGTCGTCGATCAAGAAGACACGGCTGCCGTCCCCGGTGTTTTCGGTCGGCGTGGGATCGCTCGCGGTGGCATCGATCGTGATGCCGTCGGCCAGGCTGGTGGCGTCGATCGTCAGCGAACGGTCGATGTGCAGCTCGCCGAGGGCGAGCAGGATCGTCGCGCCATTGAGCGACGGGTCGAAGTTGATCGTCTCGCCCACGGGCGCTGCCGCGATGGCGTCGCGGAGCGACACGTCCCCGTCGACGATGCTGCCGTCCAGCTCGTCGACGAGCGTGTTGACCGTGATCGCCAGCAAGCGCCGCTCTTCCAGCCGTTCGAACCAGGGGCGGCGGCGTAACGCCGCCGCGCTGGTTGGGCGCCGTCGATTGTTGGACGTTCCGCTTTGCGCCGAGCGGCGCGTGGGCAACCAGTGAAGTCGTGCCATGTGCGCTCTGTTCCCTGCGTGCGACGAGGCGTGCATCGAAGCAACATTTCAGAGTACCAGCGGGCGCTAAAGGCCGCCACAAAAAGTGATCCGTGGGGCTGGAGAACGGCAACGTCGTGAATACGAGGGCGCACGTCGAGGCGAGCCGCTTCGACGTCCCTGGACGCCGCGAGGCGACTTTGTCTAGAACTCGCCCGCCGCAGCGAACACGTCGTCGAGCGACGCGCTGTCGGCCACGCTCGCATCGAGCGCGCTCGCAACGGCGGGCACGGCAGCCTCAGGGTCCGCGAGCGCTGCGTCCGTTGCCGCAGGCGATGAGAGCGCTTCCACCCGGTTTGCCGCCGTCGCGGCATACGCCGACGGCAGATTTGCCGGCCTGAAACCAATCCGGCGCCTCGATCGTTCGCCGGCGACGGCCGGCCCGGGGGCGGTCGGAATCGCGATCAGAACATTCGAGTCCAGCGAGAAGGACGGTCCTCTCGGATTGGCGGGAGGCCGTTGGGCGCTGGGGGCTATGACGC
This sequence comes from uncultured Planctomycetaceae bacterium, assembly GCA_964430075.1. GTDB lineage: Bacteria > Planctomycetota > Planctomycetia > Pirellulales > Lacipirellulaceae > Lacipirellula. The sequence continues at coordinate 28,641 of CAYSFP010000061.1, forward strand.
TCGGCGCAACGGCGGCCGACGCGGGCGGAACGACCTGTCCGAGCGTGCGCTGCCAGATGAGGAAGTCGTTGCCGTCGACGTCGCGATCGCCGTCGGCGTCGCCGAGAGTGGGATCGGAGCCGCCGATCGTGCCGAAGTTCTCTCGCCAGATGGCCAGGTCGTCGGCGTCGACCGTGCCGTCGTCGTTGAAGTCCGCGTTGGTCGCGGGCGGAGCGGCCGCCGTCACGGTCACGGCAATTTGTTGGTATGTCGAGCCGCCGGCGCCATCGAATGCTTGGATCGTGACAAGGTAAACGTTGTCGCCGTTGGCATCCGTCGGGGCGGCGTGGATCGGCGGATCCACAAACGATAACGAGCCGCTGGGCGTGATGACGAAGTGGTCGGCGTCATCGCCGCCGGCCGTGGCGAAGGTGATTTGCTGCGCGGGCAAGTCCCCGTCGGTTGCGGTGACCGGCATCACGAGGAGGGAATCTTCGACGACGCTGATGGCGTCAGGCGAGACGAAGACCGGATTGTGGTCGTTGACGGGGGTAAGCGTGATGGACAATGCCTGGGTCGCGGCGCCGCCCAAGCCGTCCTCCACACGGACGCCGATCTCATACACGCGATCGCCGTTGGCATCGCCGGGAACCTCATAGTCCTGGGCGGCCTTGAACGACAGGACGCCGCTGGTGGAGAGCGTGAACTTTGCCGCGTCGGCGCCGCCGGTAAGCGCGAACGTCAGCGTCTGTGGCGGCAGGTCGGCGTCTGTTGCCGTCAACGTTGCCACGACGACGGTATTCTCTGCGACGGACAACTTGTCGGGAGACGTAAAAACTGGCGGAGAGTTGGCAATCACGCTCGCTTCGACGGCGCCCATATCGATGCGTCCGAAGGCGATGCGTCCGAATCCCGCGCCGCGCTGATCGAACTGGGGCATGCCGTCCGCGCCGGGAGTGAGCGCGGGGTCGCCGGCGTTGATGGCCGGGCTGCCTGGCAGCAGCATGTGCGTTAATGTCGGGCCGCCGTTGTCGGCCAGCGGCCCGAGCTTCGCGTCCACGGGGTTGGCGTTCGTGCCGATGATGCTGCCGCCTTCGTTGACAGGCGGAGCGCCGGGGGCCGAGGGATTGTCGCGGCCCAGGAGTGTGTAACGCAGGCGTGCAGGACCAGAGAGATCGGCTTCCCTGTTGGCGGGGGTCGAGCTGTTCGTGTTACCACTAACAATGGAGTGTTGAATGAAGGCAGGATTCAACGGACTTACAGAAATCCCTCCCACGCTTCCCGTATTCGCAGTAATCGTGGAATGGAGGATTCGAGGGGCGGGTACAGACGTAAGGGCTATCCACTTGACTCCACCGCCCCCAATCGGTTGTGGTTAC
>CAYSFP010000062.1:0-29739 GCA_964430075.1 uncultured Planctomycetaceae bacterium
GATTTTTTTCTTCTGTTTTTGGCTCGGATTAGCCGCTTTCGCGCGGAAATCTCGCGCGGCAACGTTGCCGCGCCGCGCCACCGCGTAGCATCGCTCTCGTCGGCCCGCCACTCCGGCGCGCCGCAGCACACGGAGCGATGAGCGATGATGAGCACTCTCCTGGCTGAGCAGCGTCTCAGCCTCACTGAGCTGGCCCGCGAGCAGGGCGTGGCCGTCCCCACCGTCTGGCGCTGGGCGCAGCGCGGCATCCGTGGCGTGCGTCTGGAGACGTTCCACGTCGGCTGCCGCCGGTACACGTCGCGCGAGGCGTTCACGCGGTGGATCGACGCCACGCAGGTCGAGCAGCCTGTCGCCGCGCCCGCTTCCCGCACCAGCCGCCAGCGCGAGGCGGCCATCCGTCAGGCCGAGCGCGAGCTGGAGCGCGCGGGCGTCTGACCTCCCCCCTCACCCCGCCCGGCCGCGCCGCGCATGAGAATGCCCGGCGGCGGTTCACAGCCGCGCGCCGGGCACACAGGAGATGTACACATGGATCGTAACACCAGGCCCCCTGCCGTCAACGGCCAGGCAGCGGTCACTGCGCACCGTCGCTTGATGGCGGTCTGCGAGCGCGCCGCCGTACTCTACCGCGAGCGGCCAGGGCTGACCCTCCGGCGAGCGCTGCGGCTGGCGGAGGGTGAGGCCCGCGCCGCTGAGGCTAAGGGGGCCAGGAGGACAGCGACATGACGGCGACCACACAAAATGGCCACGCGACCGGCTCGGCGGCGACGCTCGCGGCCAGCATGGCCGACCGGCTGCCGATCCTGCCCGGCGCCCACCGAGAGAAGCTGGCGGCGTCCGGCCTGACCGCCGAGACGATCCGCGAGGCGGGCATCTGGTCGTGCGGCGACGTCGGCGAGCTGGCCGCCCTGCTCAATCGCAGGAGCGTCTCCCGCGCCTGGGGACCGTGCCTGATCTTCCCCTATACAGACGAATCGGGTACTGTTATCCTGAATCGCGTGCGGCCGAGCAACCCGCCGCTCGCGAAGGGCAAGCCGGCCAAGTACCTCTCGCCCAGCGGCGCGCAGGTGCGCCTCTACGTCCCGCCCGCCGCTCGCGCCGCGGTGGCCGACCCGACCGCGCGGCTGCTGATCACCGAGGGCGAGCTGAAGGCCCTCGCGGCGACGCAGGCCGGGTTCTCGTGCGTGGCCCTCGCGGGCGTCGACTGCTGGCACGAGCGGCGCAAGACGACGCTCATGCCCGACCTCGAGCGCATCGCCTGGCAGGGACGGCAGGTGTTCATCGCGTTCGACTCCGACGCCGCGGACAACGAGCACGTCCAGCGCAACGAGCGCGAGCTGGCGGCCGCGCTGACGTCGCGCGGCGCCGTCGTGAAGATCGTCCGTTTCCCGCCCGGGCCGGCGGGCGCCGACGGCAAGCCGGCGAAGATGGGCCTCGACGATTTCCTGGTCGCGCACGGGGCGAGCGCTCTGCACGCGCTGCTACAGGCCGCCGGCGACCCCGAGCCGCCCGAGGCCGGCGAGATGCTCGACAGCGCGCAGGACATGGACCCCGCGAGCGAGGCGTCGCATGTCCTCGCGTCCGTCACAATCGGCGAGCTGCCGAGGCTGCGGTACTGGCGCGGCTCATGGTGGCTGTGGTCCGCCGGCCGCTACAGCGAGAAGCCGGACGCGGAAGTCCGCGGCGAACTGGTCAACCACATGAACCGCCGCTGGCTCGGCGTCCGCTCGCGACATGTCTCCGACGTGATCGAGCACCTGCGCGCAAAGTCGATGCTCGCATCCAGTATCGGGCCGCCCGCGTGGCTCACCGCGGCGCCGCACGGCTGGCCCGCCGACGAGTGCCTGGCGACGCGGGACGCCATCGTGCACCTGCCGTCGCTGGTCGAGCGGCTCGAGCCGTGCCAGGTCCCCGCGTCGCCGGCGCTGCTGGCGACCACGGCGACGGACTTCTCGCTCGACCTGCAAGCGCCGAGACCGGATGCGTGGCTCCGGTTCCTGGCCGACCTGTGGGCCGACGACCCGCAGAGCGTCGAGGCGCTGCAGGAGTGGTGCGGCTACTGCCTCACGCACGACACGCGGCAACAGAAAATGCTGCTCGTTGTCGGCCCAAAGCGGAGCGGCAAGGGGACCATCGCGCGCATTCAAACCGCGTTAGTCGGTCGCGGGAACGTCGCCGCGCCGACGCTTGGCGGACTCGCGACAAACTTCGGCATGTGGCCGCTCATCGGGAAGAGCCTCGCGATTATCAGCGACGCCAGGCTCTCCGGCCGAGTCGACCAAGCGGCCGTTGTCGAGCGACTGCTGTCGATCACTGGCGAGGACAGCATAACCGTCGACCGAAAGAACATGCAGCCGATCACGCTGCGCCTGCCGACGCGATTCATGATCCTCTCAAATGAGCTGCCCAAGCTCAGCGACTCCAGCGGAGCCATCGTCAGCCGCGTGATTCTGCTGCACACGAACAAGTCGTTTTACGGCCGCGAGGATCACGACCTGACGGACAAGCTGCTCAACGAACTCCCGGGCATCCTGCTGTGGGCGATCGAGGGCTGGCGGCGGCTGCGCAAGCGCGGGCGGTTCATTCAACCCGCCAGCGTCGCTGAGCTGCTCGGCGACATGGACGATCTTGCGAGTCCGGTCTCGGCGTTCATTCGTGACTGTTGCCACACCGGCCCTGCCGAGATCGTTCCCGTCGCGGACCTGTTCGCCGCGTGGGAACGCTGGTGCAAGACGCAGGGACGCGAGCGATTCGTGGGCACCGTTCAGGTGTTCGCTCGTGACCTGCTCGCGGTTGAACCAGGCATTCGAAAGACACAGCCGCGGGACGGCGGACAGCGGGTCCGTGCGTACCAAGGGATCGGACTGAGGACGGATTGGTGACCGCGGTGGCACGCGATGGCACGCGGTCCCACCCAAAGTACGCGAAAGGCGCTCAACCATGAAATCAATAGAACAAGCGCATAGCGCTATAGAGCTACTTTGGAAAGAACCGCGTGCCACCGCGTGCCGCCGTGCCACCTCTTGGGGTCCGTCGTGGCTCGCCGCCGAGCCGTCCGCCGCCGCCAAAACCCCGGGAATCCCCGAGGAAATCGCGCCCATCGAGCCGCCGGAGCCCGCCGCATCCCCACCGCCGGAGCCCGCCGCCGTCGAAACCGGCGACGCCTGCAGCCGTTGCAGCTCGACGGAGTTCCGCGACACGCCCATTCACGACGGCCAATCCGTCCGCCGCGATTGCGCCATCTGCAATCGGACGCTCGGGTTTCCCGTGTGGTATGGCGTCGAACAGCCGCCCCGTGAGACGCGACAGCAGCGTGTCGAACGCATCTTGTCGGGGAACATCAGTGGCGTGACCACGGCCGCGAAGTTCTTCACGCCCGAGGCCGCCCACGAGGCCGAGCGGCTGGCCCACGGCCCGGACTTGGGCCAATCCCACAATGAGACCCATAAGGACTTAGGTGTGGTCGTTTGGCGACCACACGGCGGGTCCTTCCGAGATTTTAGCCGTTTTGGGTGCTGCCCCGATCAGGCGCTATTTTGAGAGAGTCCATCCGTCCTTTGCACTTTTTCCAGCCTTTGTACTTTTCCTAACTTAACACCCGCATGAATGACCTCTGCCCAAGGCGGCTCAATGGCTGAACGGTGGGCTCACGTTCCGATTGTCACCATCCCGGTGGCGCGTTGCCCGCGGTGTTCATCGGCCGGAGCGGTGCGCGTTCGCTCCGTGTCGCAGCCCGACGGCGCGGTCGATCGTTTGCGCGTATGCCGGAGCTGCTCGGCACGTTACATCGAGCGAATCGACCCGTCGATTCCCGTTTCGGGAATGTTGGCTCCAGACATCCCCTAAATCCATAGAATCGCAACATGAGCGACCACGATGCCATCTTGAACGAGTGCCGGGCGTTGCAGCAGGACGTCGCCCCGGAGGTGCTCTGCTACACGTTAGACGCCGCGGACCTGAACGGCGTGCGGCACGAGCCGGGCTGCATGGGGTGGGCGGACGGCGGCGGCGCCGAGCGTTTTTTTGACATGGACGTTGCCGATCGGATGGGCGCCGCCTATCGCGGCCCGCGCGCCATTATCGCGTTGGACCTAGCGGCCATCGCCGCGTCGTCGCCACCGGCGTGCTGCCGCGAGATAGCCTTGCGGGTGATGCTTCACGAGATAGCTCACCTCGTGCCGTTTCGTCCGGTCGAGCAGCTCGTCGACACACAGCGGATTCGCCGGTTACACCGAGCGCTCGTTGAGCGTTCTCTGGCCGCGCCGCAACCCGAGCCCGGCGACCCGGCCGACGATCACGGCCTGGACTTCGTCCGCTACAGCCTCCATCTGTGGATTCGTGCATCCATAAAAGGCTGGGCGGGCATCCCGCTGCGCGGCTTGCTTGGAAAGCCGCACCTCAGCGAAGTGCATTACCTGCCGCTCGTCGCGGCTGAAGCGTTCCGGATGCGGGACGCAACGTTCGCGGAAATTGCGGCCACGCCGCCGCCGCCCGGGCTGGCTGAGATGCTCAGCGAAGACGTCGCGGCGTGGCGCGGCCTCCGAAAGGAAAAAACCAATGTCTGAATACCGCATGGACTCCTGGCGTGCGGATTGCGCGAGGCAAAGCCTCGGCGAGCGCCGATTCTTAAAGGGCCTAGCTGAAGGTTGGATTCGCGTTGTCGGCTCCGTCGTCGACGAAAACGGCGACCAGGTCGACCTGGTCGCCGTCCGCACGCCCGGCTTCGGCGGCTCCAATCACACTTCCAAGAGCCGCGGCGTCATCCGCGGCGTAACCCAATAACGACGGCGAGGTCAACAATGAGCGTAGTGATTGATTTCCCCAATCCGCATGCGGTCAAGCTGTCCGAAGACGAGCGCCAAGCCGCACGGCAGGCCGTCCGCCAACAGGACGCCGAGCTCCAGGTTTTACGCGACCGCACGGCGCTGCTGCGTCGGCAGCTCGCCGACCTAGACCGCCGCGCCGACGAACGGGTCGCCGAGCACGGCGAGACCACCGAGCGCGTGCAAAGCGAGCTCGCCGACGTCGAGGCGGAGCTGTCGCGCTGCATCGCGGAGCGGCAGCCGGCGCGTCCCGACCTGGAATCCAAGCGCATCGAGCTGCTCGACGCGCTTTCCCGGGCGAACGAGTTGCTTGAAGCCGACGTGTTGCCGCTGAGCAGAACGCGCGAGAACCTAGAACGCGAAATTCGTGACCTGCAATCTCAGGCGGCGGCCGGCGCGCCGCTCCTCGGCAAGCTGGCGTCCCCGCCGCTGGCCAATCGAGACCTATGGCTCCGCAAATTCGCGTGCGGTCAGCACGCGGTGTGGGCCGACCGGCGCGAAACCGCGGCGAAGCGGCAGCTCGGCGACGCGAAGGCGCACCTCAAGCAGGTCGGCGACGAGCGCGTCGCGCGCGAACTCGCCAAGGTGCGCGTCGCGCGTTGGCAGGCAGAGCTTGAGGCCGCACAGCAGGCGCGTTCTGCGGCACAAGCGGCCGCCGACGCGGCGCACCAGGCGTTGATTGACGAGTGACCGCTCAGGCAGGAGAGGAGCTGAACGCATGTCGGACGTAGGCGTCATCACAACCGTCGTCAGCGACCGTGGATTCGGCTTCATCAAAACGGACCACGGCGACGTGTTCTTTCACGTCAGCGCACTCCGCGGGCTGGAATTCGGCGATCAGCTCGTCGAATTGAACGTGCAGTTTGAAGTTGAACAAGCCGCCAAAGGCCTGCGCGCCGTGAACGTGCGGGCGCTGCACTAAACGATAAAGACATCCTCAAATCAAAGGCAACCCATGCCCCGTATAGTCTGGACCGGCGACGCGAGCACCGCGGAGCGCGCGCAAGAGTCGCTTGCGAAAAAAACGAAAGAGTACAACGAGACCCTGAAAGGGGCGACGCTCAGCGCGAAGGCGCTCGACCTGCAGGCCCAGCGGCTCGTCGAGAACGCCGACCCGCAGGAAAAGTACAACCGCAAGATGCGGGAACTCAAGGGCCACGTCGACGCCGGACGCATCTCAGCCGAGCAATTCGATAAGGCGATCGTCAAATACAGCCAGGACCTGGAACGAGCTGGGCGCTCGGGGGATCAGGCGTTTGGGGCCAAGTTCGTTTCGCAGATGGGCCTGGCCGTCGGCGCCATTGGCGGGGTCGCCGGCGCCCTCGCGATCGCGAAGACCGCATTCGGGGACGTCGAGCAGAGCGCGCAGGCGGCGGCCGATCGGACGCTCAACGCCCTCGGCGCCGTGGGCGAACTCGGTCAGCTCGGCGACGACGCGCCGCGGGCGCTGCGGATTGCCCGCAACCTGGTCGGCAGGGACGTCACCAAAAACATGAGCCAGGCGGCGAACATCGCCAGCGACATGCTCAACTCGGGACTCAACGACCAGGAAATCCAGTTCGTCGTCGAGGGCCTAGCCGCGTCGAAGCGGGTGAAACCCGAAGGCCTCGCAACGATCGCCGGCGACTTGGCCAAGACGAAGCGGGCGTTCAACGAAGAATCGCTGGAGTCGGTCACCGGTCGCATGCTGGAAGCGGCGGGCCGCACCGGCGCCGACTTCGCCCAGACCGTGAATGAAACGCTGAAATTTTCCACAATGGCCGTCGCCAGCGGGGCCAGCCTGGACGAGGCCGCCGCCAGCTTCGTGATCAGCGAGAACAATTCGGCGAGCCCCGCAGCAGCTTCGGAATACATGAAGGCATTTTTCAGCCAGGTGTACAAACGCGACCTGGCGCAAGGCGACTTGCAGGGGACGTTGGACAGCATCAAGGAGAAGGTCGGCAATCGCAACCCCTTCAGCGTCCTCGGCAGCACCAACGCGGTCGTCGGCTACGAGCTGCTGCAGGGCAACCGCCCCGAGTTGGATCGTCTGGAGGGCGTGATCGGCCGGGCGAAGTTCGTGGGCGGCAATCCGGTCTTCGACGATCCCGTGGTCGGCGCCGCCAACGTGCGATCGCTTGAGGAAGGCGCACTCCAGGAGATTCAGGACCGGCACAGCGATAAAGAAAACCTCTACGACGCGGTTCGCGCCGCACGCCGCCGCCGGAATGAGCGCCTCGGCATTGGCCCGTTGCGTCGCTGGGCGCAAGAGGCCGCCGACGCGACCGACGACATGTTCGGACAGGAAGAATTCGCATTCCGATCGGCGCTGCGGCGCGAGGAGCAGGAGCCGGGCTTCTTGTTGCCCGAAACGAAGGGGGAAATCGAACGCTACTTCGAGCGGATGGCCAAGGCCGCCGAAGAGACCGCCGCCAATACGCGGCAGATCAGCGGCAAGCAAACCTCGCGCGCCGTCACAGTCCCGGAATGATCGCACCATGATCGCACCGCGGAATCCGCCAGTTGAACCTGATCTTGCATCCCGCCCCGCGATCAGGACAATGGGCCCCGTCGACCAGGTGCAAGAATCTTGCACCTGACGCGGCCCGGGCGTAGAAACCCGGCACCTAAGGACATTCCGATGACAGCAACATCTGGCAACAGGCCCGGAAGTGTGGGCCGGCGTTCAAGGGTCGATCCGCGACGGCGGGGACCGAGGCGTCGGCGGCGTCTTAGGCGCTTTCTAACCGCATTTCCGGGCCTGTTGCCATTTCGAGCGGCATCGGAGAGTCGGAGGGCGCCCGGTCTGGGGCGACCCTGGCCGGGCGCTTCTCTCTCGCCCGATGCCGCCGGGAAGGGAAATTCCCCATGCTCTCGCTCTCATTCCCCCGGGGCTACGGCCTGCTGGTGTTCGTCCTGCCGACGTATCGCAGGACAAGGAGGCGGCTGCCCCGGTTGGCGTGCCCGCCCCTCGATCGCGACCTGCTGGCCGACGCCGCTCAACTACTGGCGGCCGGTCACCCGACGGCGGCGGCCATGACCGCGCGCGTCGAGATCGAACGGCTGCTGACGCGCCTCGCCATGGACTGCCCCGAGTTCAAGAGCTGCTGGTACGGGATCGAGTACACGGCCGACTTGCTGCGGAAGCGCCGCAAGCTGCGACAGCGGACTCATCGCCGCGTCCTGGCGGCTGGGGCGACCGGCAACGCGGCGGCGCACGGCCGGCCGGTCACCCTGGAAGCGGTCAACGAGATGTTCGGGGCGATCGATGCGCTGCGTGCGGCGGTGGAGCGATTCATCTCGCCGAAAGGGGGTGCAGCATGATCAATGCCACCACCGTTGCCGAAGTCGTCCGACTGCTCGCGACGTCGCCGCTGTCGGTCCGTGAAATTGCGAGGCGGTGCGGCATCGACGACCAGACGGTTGTCACGATCGAGCAAGGCCGGCACGCGTTCCAGATCGTGACAGTGCGTCGACCTGATCGGGTTCCCTCGGCAGTTCGTGTTGGGCAACCGAAGCGACCACCGAAGCGCGGCGCTGAGATGTTCCAACCGCAGAGTTACCTGCCGACGCCAGCGGAGATCCGCCGGAAGTGCCTGGCGATCCATCGGCTCGGCCGGATGCGCGGCCTTGTGCGTGCTGAGGATCGCCCGACGGCGGTGTACTTCCGACCTGTCAATTTGCGGGTCGGCTGACAGGTAATTGATAGGTTCCCCCGGGGGCAGGTGGTCAATTTACCACCTGCCCCCGTTCTCTCACCCCATCGAGGATCCCCATGGACGACCGAATCAAAGTGCACGTGCTCGCCCACAAGGGGCGACGAAATCTCACCATGCGTTACGTCGACCCGCTGACGATTCGCGATCGAGCGGTCCACCTGTACCGTACAGGTTTTGATAGCGGATCTATTTATCTAGTACCGCTATTTCCCGAGAGATAACGCGATTGCGTGAGATGGTTTGCAATAAGCGCCCAATGGCCTACAATGCGGTTGTTTCCCGAGGATTTCGGGTGTTCGGGTAGGCTTTCAGCTCCAACTGTTAACCGCTTTGTCGTAGGTTCGAGTCCTACCGGGGGAGCTTTTTGATTTTCTGCGGGTTCCGCCCGCACACCAGTTAACGCCTGGCGCCGAGAGATCGGCCGCCGGGCGTTTCGCGTTTCTGGCCCTTCGCCGCAACGGTTTGCGACGATCCTGCTGGCGGGCCGGCGCTCTCCGTTTCGAGAGATCGCGACCAGGGGCCGATAGGAACCCCCACGGTTCCCTTCGCACCCCGGAATCTCGGCCAAAAACTCTCGGAATCTCTGATTAACAGACCCCTCGGAGTTAACAGGGGGGTTCCTTTCGCACCCTGGTTCGTGATCTCGAACTTCAGGAGGCTGAGTTCAATCGAACAGACGGCGGTTGTCTGGGCGAGGTACTTGCTTTGGTGGTCCGCGACGTAGGCCGAACGTGCCGGATTCGTATTCTTCGGCCTTCTTGAGCAGGGCGGCGCAGGTCTCGTCCTTCAAGATTGCAAGCCCACCGGCGTCGATGTGGTGGGCGGCTTTTTCCAGCAAAGCGCGAACTGTGGCGGTGCTCGCGGTAATGTTGATCTGATCCAGCGGGGACGGCATTAGCCGAAGCTCGCCATCCAAGATCATTGGCTCGCCCTTCAAAAATTGCTGCATCTCCTTGAACTCTGCCTCCGTCCATCCGTTGGCCACTTCTGGGTGCTTCGAAATCACGCCGGACCATACCGGCCACCGACGATTGTCGCGCCGATTCACCCACTCGTAACTCAACGGGATGTATAAAGTGCCCTTGGGCACCAAACGCTCTCCCCCGTCGCGACGCCATCTTGAGGGAAACTTCGTGATCCTCCACGGCTGCTTGACTGGCCATGAGATCGACTCTCGCTCAGACTTCACTGGAGGTGGTATCACTCCTCCTCTTTGTCGACGGGCTAGGTAGGTGCGAGTAACCCAATCGCGGTCTCGCAGTAGTCCAAATCCGGAAAACTGGCTGATCTCGTCAGTAAGCGTCTCCACTTGGACCACGTAGTCTCCAAAGTCCAAGAGAATCGGCTTCTTGCACGACTCGATGTGCTTGGTCCGCCCGAACGAGAAGAATACGCGATCACCGGTGCGGACAGCGCTGAAACGATGGGTTGCATCGAACAGCCATACCATGTTGCCATAGAAGGCCTCACGTTGTTCGACGTCATCGGGTCGTATTGGAGAATGCTGCAGTTCAATGACTACGTCATCGTCGCCGAGAATATCGGCCCGATGCGGTCCAACTGTTACTTCGACAAAGTCGGGCAATACCAGATCCTGCCAGGCGAGGTGCCACGGTCCAATCGACTCGGACCAAGTGTCGCAGTCGTCGCTGCTCTCGTGCGCCCAGTGATGAACCTTGATTCGACCGCATTTGGCGATGACGTTGCCCTGGCACGTCGGGCATATTCCCCGACCGCCAGGGAACGGCTCACGTCGGGCTCCATCGACAAGCGCTAGTCGCAACATATCCCGCTAGACCCAGTCTTTCAGAATTCACTTCCGTCATCTCCAGCTCCTTCCGGGTAGGTTATCAGATAGAGGCTGTTAACCCAATTGTTCCCGACAGACAGCGCGCCCGTCGCCAAGCGAAGGTCGTTGTGGGCCACTCCACGAGGAGTCCCCCATGCGACCGATCGATGATTCTCTCCTGACTCTTGACGAGCGTCGTTCTGAAGTGGCCAGCATCTTGGCCGCGGGCGTTCTGCGACTGTGCGCGCGGACGTTGCCGGCCACCGAAGCGACCGAGCATTCCGCTCCAGAGAACCTGGCGGAATCTGCGTCTTCATGCCTTGAGGTTCCCGACGAAACCGTGCTCAGTGTCCACAACGGTTAACGGTTTCCGAGAACCCCAGAGACAAGGAGAAACGCATGGTACTGAACGTGGGAAAAGAGGTCGCCGCGTTGCAGCGCATGACCGTCCGCGAATTGCGGGTGCGCTACGCCGCGGTGTTCGGCGAAGCGACGCGGGCTGGCAATAAAGCCTGGCTCGTCAAACGCATCGCTTGGCGGCTGCAGTCGCAGGCCGAAGGCGGCCTGTCGGAGCGCGCTCGTCGGCGGGCCGCTGAGTTGGCCAACGATGCCGACGTTCGTCTATCGCCGCCCAAGGCGAAACCCGCGACTCCAGCCCCTGAGACACGCACCAAGACGGCCACCCTCGTTGTCGCTAGCGACGATCGGCTCCCGCCGCCAGGTTCGATCGTCACCCGCGAGTACAGGGGCCAAACGCTCCAAGTCGCTGTGCTGCCGCACGGCTTCGAGTTCGAGGGCGAAGTCTACAAATCGCTCAGCGCAGTCTCCAAAGCGATCACCGGCCAACACTGTAACGGCTATCACTTCTTCCGACTGCGTAAGGAGCAGAATCAATGAGCGCCAAACCCCGCAAAGCGGCCTCGGCCACGACGACCGTTCGTTGCGCCGTCTATACCCGGAAATCGACCGAGGAAGGACTGGAGCAAGAATTCAACTCCCTCGACGCCCAACGCGAGTCGGGCGAGAACTACATCAAGTCCCAGGTGAACGAAGGATGGGAGTGCCTTCCGGACCGCTACGACGACGGCGGGTTCTCCGGCGGCAATATGGAGCGACCGGCTCTGAAACGTCTCTTGGCAGATATCGCGGAGGGCAAGGTCGACAGCGTCGTCGTGTACAAAGTGGATCGCCTCAGCCGGTCATTGCTCGACTTCGCCAAGATGGTTGAGACCTTCGACCGCCATCACGTGTCCTTCGTTAGCGTCACGCAGCTCATCAATACGTCCACATCAATGGGGAGGCTGATGCTCAACGTGCTCCTGTCTTTTGCCCAGTTCGAGCGAGAGATCATCTCGGAACGGACGCGGGACAAGATTGCCGCTGCCCGTCGCCGCGGAAAATGGTCGGGCGGAATGCCGATCCTCGGTTACAACGTCGATCCGCATGGTTCGAAGCTGGTTATTAACGAGGACGAGGCCGCTCGCGTCCGGACCATTTTCGAACTCTACCTCGAGCATCAGTCGATGATCGCTACGATCAAGGAGTTAGATGCACGCGGGTGGGTCAACAAACGCTGGACGACCCGTAAGGGCCATGAGCGGGGCGGCAAGCCATTTACCAAGACCAGCCTCTACAAACTCCTGACCAGCGTCACCTACGTCGGGCGGATCAAGTACAAGAACGAGGTCCATGAAGGAGAGCATGCCGGAATCGTCGATGTCGAACTCTGGCAGCGAGTCCAACTAGTCCTGGGCCGCAACGGCCGCACTGGCGGCGCCGCGGTGCGGAATAGATTCGGAGCGCTGCTCAAAGGCATCCTGCGCTGCACGCCATGCGGGTGCGCCATGTCACCGACACACTCGACCAGGAAGGGGAATAAGCGATATCGCTACTACGTCTGCACCAGAGCTCAGAAGCGGGGCTGGCACACCTGCCCTTCGAAGTCAGTCCCCGCAGGAGAAATCGAACGATTCGTCGTCGAACAGATCAAGTGCATCGGCCGTGATCCGACGCTGCTACATGAGACAATTGCCCAGGCCCAAAGCCAGGGACGCTCGCAGTTTGCCGCCCTCGATGCCGAACGACGCGGGTTGGAACGCGAATTGGCGAGGTGGAACGCCGACATTCGCAAATTGTCGCTGCAGATGCAGCCCGGCGACGGCAATACTCCTTCAACGGACCGTTTGGCCGATCTGCAGGAACGGATTCGCGGCGCGGAGCAACGTGCTACTCAGATAAGGGAGCAGGTTCTCGCGTTGAGTCGCGACATTGTCGACCAACGCGAGGTTGCCAAGGCAATGACGATCTTCGATCCGGTTTGGGAATCGCTGACGCCCCGCGAGCAAGTCCGCGTCGTGCAACTCCTCGTCGAGCGCGTCGACTATGACGGAACGACCGGGAAGATAGCGATCAACTTCCATCCGAGCGGGATCAAGACCTTGGCGGACGAATTGGCCGGGCATGATACGGAGGACGCAGCATGAATCGACCGATCAAGATCGAAGCCACCGTTCATTTCAAGCGCCGGGGGCACGGCCGAAAAGAAGTCCGCCAAGGCGAGCCTCCCGGTCCAACGCCTTTGTCGGGCCGCGTCCCACGCGTCGCCCGGTTGATGGCGCTGGCAATTAAATTTGACAACCACATTGAATCCGGCGTCGTAGCCGACTATGCCGAACTCGCCCGCCTTGCCCACGTAAGCCGCGCTCGCATCACGCAGATCATGAACCTGCGGATGTTGGCGCCAGACATCCAGGAGGCGATCCTCTTCATGCCGCAGGTCGAGCGCGGGCGCGACAAGCTCCATCTTCGTCAACTCCAACCGATCGCGCTGGTCCCCGACTGGCGGAAGCAGCGACAGCTCTGGAAGAAAATCATTGTCGCTTGTCCAATCGAATCGGCTTGATTGGAGCCAGAAAGACCTCGACCTCGGGCGCGACCATGTCCTGCCATTCCAAGTCGGCGACCGTCGATGGATACAAGTCTGGGAGCACCGGCTCAAAAGTACCCGGGAAATCCTGGAGATGCTTGTGGTTCTTGAGCAAGTTGGAAATGTTTTGAATTGTCCACAGATAGCAGCCGTTGAGCTCCATATCGAGGGCCGTAAACCACCCTGCCATCGACACCGTGGCCTCCAGCATCTTGTAGTACGCCTGAGCCAGCATCAGCAGCAGGAGGAGCCCCGAGTTCCGATCATCCTCTTCAGGCATAGGTGGGATATCACCAAGCTCTGGGAGGTCACTGGAATTTGGTTTAGCTTTATCGCCGCGGGGCATTTCGCCCCCTTCCGGCTGCTTCCCTCCAACTTGGGCTGATCCAGCGTCGATATCGATCTCGGCGAGTTTCAAGGCGTGCAAGGCCTCGTCCAGCCTCATGAGGTAGGACCATCGCACAAGATTGGACGCATACCATTTGGTCTGGCCGTCATCATGTAGCGCCAACCTGATGCGCTGAACGAAGCCGGACAGCAACCTGTCGGCGCGGCGGCGTACCGCATTGCGACACGCATCCAGAACTTTTTCGGCTGAGTCTTCGAGGTAGACGCACGCTGTTTCATCGAGCATCCAAAATGGATGAGATCCTCCCTCTACGTCGACGACTTGTCCGCTCTGGTCCATCATTCTCGGTTTGCTACCGAGCCCCGTGCCAAAGTGCCCGACTGCCGCCTGAGCAAACATTTCCAGCTTCCGGCGATGTACAAAGAGGAACTCGCCTTCTGAATCGATGTCCTCGCTCGGAATCTTTGGAAATTTGTCGTCGCGAAGACTCTCCCAGTGGCTTTCCTGACTCAATGGGTTGACCCGCTTGGGAATTGCAAAATACAAGAATATCAAGCGGTGTTTCTCGACGAGTAGGCGAACGGCTTCCAGCGCCTGAACATCGTCTTTTTCGGACGCCTCTTCATTGACTTCAGGCGCTGGCGACGAACTTGTTTTCTCGGAGCCGGCTAGCCGGCGCTGAATCAATTCATGCCAAACACGGGCGCGACGAGAGTATTCGGCACGATCGAGCATCTTCCGAGATGGCGGAGGGTCGTAGAGCCCCGGATCGGGATCTTCGTAAATGGCGAGTTCGTCGAGCGCCTCGCATAGTCGCACGTCCTCGGATAGCGAACTATTGCCCAAGGCTTTGTAGCGGAACGAGTCGCCAGCGGCGTCGCCGTACTCCGCAGCGAACAGTTTGCAAAGCTCGCTCGCCGAGAGCTCGTCCGGCACCTCATAAAAGATGTTTGACGGGGTAAGCTCTCCCTGGCCCGTAAAGAGAAAGAATCGTCCACCGTCGGCTTTCTCACTATCGCCCATCGAGCCTAACTCCGACGTCGAGTTGCTACTCGAGTTATTCGAGCGTAAACCCAACTTTGACGCTGCCGAGCAAGTTGGTGATTTCTGCCGCCACCCCAGCATCTGGCTCTGTCTCGCCGTTGCCGAACTCAACTTGAGCACGAAACACGAGCGGCGTATTCGCCTTATTCTTGAGTTCCAGCAGTTGCGGTATCAGATCGGCCAGATCCTGAACTTCTGACGGTTCAAGTTCCGCGCGCGCCACCATCGTCTTCGGCCCCGTAGCGGCCCCCGGCCACCCGGCGCCGGTTGCGCCGGCGCCGCCTGTACCTCCGCCTGTGCCGCCACCGCCGGATGCGGCCACTTTGAGCTTCACGCCATTGGCCCCGGGCATCTCACACGGCCACGATGACGATCCTTCCTGGAGCGTAATAAAGCGTGCTTTCAGTGCGCCGTCGACCACGTCCCGCACAGTCTTCCACGGCAGCGTCTTCCCGGCCTGCTGCGACAACGCCGTCGCGATAGCCAAGGCATTCGTCGTGTCGTCCTTCCACGCCGCCGGCAAAGTTTCCGGCAAGATTGCAGGCGCGGAGATCGCAGCTGGGGGCACTCGCAGCATCGCGGCCGGGGTCAATACGCCCGCTGGGATCGGCTCCGCTAACAGGCTGGCAGGCCCTGAAAGCAACCACACCTTACCTTCCGCAACCGCCTCGCCGATGGCCGCTTCAACGACCTCCGTCGGCGACTTGGGCACAGGAACGGGTTCGGTGAAACCGCCACGATCAACCTGCACCACCTTCGTACCGTTGAAATAGTCCAACACGCTCTGAGCCGTGATCGCGTCCGTCGGCCATAATTCGGGCAGCGTCTTCGGCGCCAGCAATTCGCCTGGTACTTCGCCCAACTCGGCTGCTTCCGGCAGCACGAGCTCCATCGCAGGATCGTTCATTGCCGCGGCGTCCGGTTGCGTGCGCCACCAAGTGCGAAACGTGCGGTCCGGGCGGATGAGCTTGAGCACGAACGTGCCCTGCGCGCATCCCTCGACCAACGTCTCCACGATCGCCTGCGACTTCAGCATCTTGGGCAGGTGCGGCAATTGTGCGAACGCACCGGCCAAGTCCTTCACGCGGCGACTTGTTTCGGAGCCCTGCCAAAGGTTGTAGGGACCGTCGGGTAAGAGCGCCTCAGCCGTAATCGCAGTATCCTGCACCCGCGACCGCGGATCCTTCTTAATCGTCTCAAAGTGCGCCTCGTCGCTGACGGTGATCTTGAACGCATGCACGTCGTCGTCTTTCGACACCGTGACGACAATGCAGTACGCCTGCCGAATGGCATCGGGAACTCGAGCTTTCGCCTTGTCGATGTAAAGCTTGAGCGTCTGAAGCCTAGCGACGTCTACGGAGCCCTTCTGCCGTTTCTCTTCTTCAGTCTTGGGGATGAGATCATCCAGAACGCGTTCCCACGCCATGTGATCGCGGACTTTTGCCTCGGCGGCACTAAGCCCGTCTTTGGAAGCCGTTAGCAGCAGCACCGCGTTACGAAATACGCGCGGCTTCTCGGGCCCGGTTGTCTCATCCAGAAATCGCTTGGCCTCAGGGCTCGGCTTGCCTGATTCCGATGCCGCGCTCGGCAGCAGTACGGCGTAGTGAAACAGCCCGTCGTCCTCGATGTCCTTTGGCTTCGTCGGCAGGGAATGAACGCGCACGCCCGACGCCGACGCACCGCTGGTAAGCGTCCTGAGTTTTCCGATCTCCTCGATTAGCCTCGCCTTGACCACGTCGCCCTGAATCAGCGCGGCAGCCGCCGACTGCATTTGGTTCAGGTTCGGTCGATTGCCAAGGCGCCAGTCGGCGCGAACCTGGTTTTCCTTCTCCGGCTTGTGCTCGTCGTCGAGCCACGAGCTGTTGTTCGACCAGCGGATGAGACCCTTTTCCAGTTCGATCTTGTCAGGCCGGCAGGGGCCGATCAGCAGCATCAGATCGCGAGTCTTCGCGCTGCGACCTGTCGGCTGCGAGTGCAGGAACGTTGCCACGACCGCCTGTTCGAGCTCACGCAGCTTGAGTCCGACGGACTCCGTCTGCACTTGCCGCGCGATTGTCAGCTCACTTTCAACAATTCCGGTCCAGCGAGTTGCCTGACCGTCGGAGACGATGGTGTCGGCGATCGAAACCAGTTCGCGGGCGGCCTCGGACAGCCCCTCCTGCTTTGGTGCGTTCAGGAATACGGCCGGACCAACCAAGGGGCTTTCGTCCCATTTCTCGGCCTCACGGAGCGCCAGGGCGAATGTCCGCAGGACGCCGCGTGTCTTCTGGAACCGCTCGATGCCCGATGCCCACTTGGAGTAGAAAACCTCGGTCAACTCGGGGTGGAACGGGTAGCTCTTGAGGTATCGCTCCTCGGCGGCGGCGCCCAGCTTAGCCGTCTGGTCGTCGAGCGCAGAGATTCCCTTAAGGGCCGCAATCGTGTGCTGCGGCCACGTTCCACGGAGCTTCACGGAGTCGGGGTCGAACAAGCGACGACGAAGCACTTCGGCCACGTCGTCCTTCTCGACCGGTTGGACAGCCTCTTCACGCTGCCGCTGAAAAATGTCGTACAGCTCGGAAACGATTCTCTTCCCGAGGGCGTCGGCTTGGTCCTTGGGCTCGCTCGACAGCAACGATGCCACGATGCAGCACTTCTCCACCTTGGCAGCCGCCTGCGTCAGGTACTGGAAGAACGACGACATGATGTCGAGCCAACCTGGATCCGACCGGACCTTCACCTTGGCGTAAAGCAGCACCTCGTCGATCAGCAGCAGCGTGCCCATCTTGGCCTTGAGCGGCAACGACAGCAGATCCGTCAGCGTGTTCTCCGCCGGCGGCGTGTTGCGCTCCTCGGGTTTCCCTTCGGCATTGAGCAGCTTCAGCCCCTCGTCACCGGCAATCTGATAGGCCAACACGCTCCACGGCTGCTTGAGCCGGCGCACGGCGCCATCGGGGCTGCGAACTTCCATCCCCGTTTCGACGTCGAGCTTGTCGAAACACAGCGCCGCCACCCGTGCCTGGGGAGGAGTTTGGCCGATGGATTCCGTGAATTCACTTACGGCAGGAAGGTCGGGGAGGCTTGCCGGATCATGCACGAGGTGACGCATGGTGATCAACGTGTGCGTCTTGCCGCCGCCGTAGGTCAGTTCGAGCTGGCGGACCGCCTTGTCGTTCTTGCCGGCGAGCCGCAGCACTACTTCGCGCACCAGATTGCGGAGGTTGTGAGTGGGAAACGTCAGCGCGAAGAACTCCTCGGGCTTTTCGTAGATCGGCCGCTTGCCGTTCTGCATCATGACCTCGTAGAGGTCGGCCGCGAACATGTGCAGCGGCAGTTCCCCCGATTTGAGGTCCCCTCGCAGTTGCACGACCTCATGCCACGGTTTCCAAGCTTGCTTCGCCATTTCAAATGCCTTGTTGTCCTGGGCGTCGACGAACGTCTGGCGCCGACCAACGTTTGGGTGATTGTTTACTCGTCGCCAAAGGGCAGCAGCGGACCGCGATCGGGGATCGCCCCCTTGGCGCCGATGTGGTTGCTGATGCTCTCCAGCAGCGACCGTTCGCTATTGGTCGAAAGCTCAATGAGCGACTGGACCACGCGTTTGAATAGTTCGTTACGGCGCAGGGCGTGTTGGTCTAGATACTCATCGACTTTTTGCACGTCGCCATCTTTCCAGAGGTGCATGACTCGGTGAATGCGATCGATGAGCGGAACGGCCTTTCCTTCCGGGGCCTCGTGCCCCATGCTCTTATTTCGTCGCTGATTCCAGGGTTTGAGCTTCACCTTATTTCCGCCCCCCGACGCTTCCTCGGGTTCGGCGGCCGCATCAGCGACATCAGGTTCGTCATCGACTTCAACCGAAGCCGACGCCTCGCTCCCTGTGCGCGACAGAATATCCCAGGTCTTGTCCAGTTCGGCATCGGAAAGACCGCAAGCCGTCGCGTAGAGAATGCATGCGCCAACTGGGGCGTCGTCCATGTCAAAATCGTGACGATGCAGAAGATAGTAGGCTGATACTTCATCGAGCCGATCGGCGGCTGCCATATCCGCTCCTTGCTCGCCAGTCAGAACTTGGCCCACGACATAGTCGACCACCATCCGACGAACGTGATTGAGGAACTCGCCGACTCCCATTGTTGCGTTCGCTTCATTGGCCTTACGCACGACGGGGTGCTTGCTGTACGCCTCCATCGCCGGGCCGGTCGCTGCCCACACAAAGTCTGGGCCACGAATCCCAGCATCCCAAAACTCTCGCAATTTCACTGCAATGTTGGCTCGCATCTCATCCAGGACGTTATTGTCCCAACCTGGCTTCGCTGCCACAGGTCGCTTCTTGCAAACAAGCCAGACCGATGATGCGAGAGATGCGCGAGCGAAGTTGCGCACGCCACCTCTCATTTCGGTGGCGATAGGCCAAGATCCATCCACAACGAAGCCCGAGCGTATGAGGGCAGATACTAGAGTCTCCCATGCGGCCGGCTGCTTATTGGCAAAAACAATGACAAGCCGACCATCTGGATTGAGCGCCTCGGCACACGAGACAAACGCTCGGGCCATTCCGTCTTCATACACCTGCTTACTTCTTGCCGCATCGTTCTCGTGGCGACTTGAGTCGTCGATAAGCTCTCCATCGTTCGCGTCGTGTTGCCACTTCGGGGATAGAGGCGATGCAAACGCCGCCTCCATGCCATTTGTCGCAACGTTTAACGAGCGACGCAACCAGATGTAGAAGAAGTCCATCAAGTCTGAATAAGGAATCGCGTCATAGTATGGCGGATCTGTCACGATCACATCGTAACTAGTCGCATGATGGACTATTGCACTTTGATTACCAACTTTAGGGAGCGGTTTGGATGCGGCCGCAGAAAGAAGTTGGCTGACGACCCTGACTACCTTAGACAAACCGCCTGTAAAGTATCGGTCAACCGCAGACATGGGATTCGCCTCGGAGAAATCCCAAGTAATTGGCAATGCAAAACGTAAAAAGGTTTGCTTGACTTCCTCCGCGGCGGAATCCCACAAGCAAACAGTGCTCATGTAGTTCGCAGTCCGCCCAATCACGAGGGAAAGATACGCCCCTAAGGCATCGATCCATTCACGGGAAAGCCGTGCTGCTTCCATCTCTTCGCGAGCCGCGCCCGTCGCGGCCACGAACCGACCCAAAGACATTAGCTGACGCGCGGTGAATAAGTCGCGCCATTTCATTAGGCCGTAGCCCTGCACGCTAAAAGCGCGACCAGCTCCCGAGCCGCCTCCGGCAGGTGTTGGTTCATCGGGCACACCGAGGGGCATATCCTTGAAAGCAGCTGCAATCTGTAGTTCGTCCGGTGCCGCGACGGCGAGCTCATGTTCCGTAGGGAGGCGATAGTCCTTGCCGTCGGGCGTGTCGACGACGACAGCAGTCATGACGCTACCAAGCTTGCCGGCCTTTCCTTCGACGCGAATGTCTTCCATCGTCATGATCGCAGGGCAGCACGGGCATTTTGCGCCCGAGCGGCTCATTGTGCCTGCGCTAATCCGCTTATCATGCTCGCGCCTCTGCGCCACGTTTCCTCCCTTGGCTGGGACGGTCGTATTCACGCCGAATACCACGCCGTTCCCAACAGCAAGCGGCTCCATCGTCAGCAGAATGCGTCTTTTCGCCTCCTTGGAAAGCCATCGGGTTTTCAGCAGAGGTATGATTGCGCGGCAGTTCTTGCATATCACGGTCCGCGCCCACAGGTAAGCAACTGTCGGCTTGGCCACCCAGCGAGGATTGCGTTTGTCCTCCAAATACTCCGATGTAAAGTCGGCATTCAGTACATCGATGTCCGCCATGCCATCTGACCGGAGAGGCACGAGACGCATTGGCTGGTGTTCGAAGGCGACTTGATCCTTCTTAATTGGCTCAAAGTCGGCGTAGGTGGGATAGAATCGAGCAAGCTCTCGCCGAGCGCGGTCGAGCACCCACTTTCCCCAGGCGCGGACGTGCCAAGCAAAGTCGGCGCTCAGCACGTCATGACTTTCGTCACCGTGTTGCTGAAACGCCAAGTGCTGCTGGTCCGATTTCTGGTTCCACTTTGATTTCTTTTTCAGCTGCTCGTGAAGCTGCTTAAGTGCTGATTTGGTCTCCGCTTTGCTATACCCCTTGGCTTTCTTAAAGAACTCCGCCATGAAAGCGTCGTCATGAAGAATGAACTCAGGTAAGGGGTTGGTCTGGTCGGCGAGTTTCTGCGGGTACTCCAGCGTGCATTTGAGGATGAGCCAAGCGACCGGGTTGATGTCCACGGCCGTGGCCTCGCAACCCAACCGCATCGCCTCCAGCGGGATCGCCCCGCCGCCGGCGAATGGATCGAGTACTTTCGGCGCGCGACCCCCATACGCCTTACGGATCTCCTGACGAAACCATTCGAGCGTTTCAGCGTTCTCTGTTTCCCGCCCCCAGTGCAGGATGCCGCCCTCGGTCTCCTCCTTGATCCGCTCGACCGTCTGGCCGTTCGGCATCTTCTTGCGCTCAATCTTCTTGACGACCTTGCCGGCGATCTTCTCGCACAGCTCTTTGCGCTTCTCGGCGTCGCCGGGGTCGGGCAGCAGCGTGGCGATCAGCGCCGCTCGGCACGCCGCCAACGGCCGCCGCGCCGGCCAAATGTGCAGCGTCGAAATATGCCCGTGGCGGACGTTCTTCTCGTGGACCGAGTCCAGCGACGTCTCCTTGAGCGGAAAGGCGTGTTCGATAAGTCGTGGGAAGTCGTTCATACGGCATCACATCCTTGCGGGTAGTAGCCATGCGTTGAGGCGTAGTCGACGATGTACAGACTGAGTTCATGGAGCGTTTCAAAGCTCCTCGCGTCATCTGGAATGCGAGCAGTCAAGGTCCGCTTATTTCCGGTCGCAGTCCTTCCGCGCCCGACGAGAGGGGCAAGCGTGTTGTCAAAGCCCGCGTGTTCCCAGGCATAGTAGACGGGCAATTCCTGGTGGATTCCGAGCCATAGCGTTGGCTTATAAGCCCCTGTGCCTTGTGCGCACCACATGCTCGGCTGGCCGTCTCCGCAGAAACTGACCTGGGAGTTGAGGATGACCTTCGCCTCCATGAGGAACGGCGTCGAGCTGCCTTTGAATCGCCAGAAGAAGTCCGGCATGGAAACGTCGGCAAGCAACTGCTCACGAACGCCCCGCTCCGACGCCGACCCGTCCAAGCATAGATAGATGGGAGACTCTGGCGATGTATCCAGATGCTGGTAGAGGACGCGGTACACGTCTGCGCAGAATTTGATTTCTTGCCTCATGGGGAATCCTCCTCGGCCGCCTGGACGACCTGCGTGGGGCTGATCAGGACGCTTCCCTTGGCCTTGGCGAGGAGATTGCCAAAGGGATCCTGGACGCGCACCAATCGCGGCGTGGGCGTCGCGCAGCCATACACGACGTACATCCAGTAGCCGTTGCGGAGGTTGGCGGCCCGGGCCCACTCGTTGGCCGAGACCTCGACGTCGCCCGTGCCGGCGCGGCCCTTGACCTCGATGGCGCGACGGCCGCGGGCGTCGCCCTGGGGATAGATGGCCAGCAGATCGAAGCCGGGATTGTCGGTCAGGCCGGCGGCACACGCGAGCTGGGGACGGCTGACATCCTTGACCGCGGCGCCTTCGGCCTCCTCGAATGCACGAGCGATGTCCATCGCAACTCGCTCCACCTCGGCGTCGTGGCGAGCCAGGTCTTCGGCATTCGAGGAGGGGACCACGACAGCGTGGGCGATGAATACCAAGTTACCAGGGGCCACCAGCTCTGGCTCACGACGGATGGTCGCCAGGGCCGTCGCCCGTCGCTCGGCGAGCGATCGCTGCTGCACTTTGATCTCGTGGAGCGCTTTGGCGGCGCCGGCGTTGCCGCTGCGGGACTTTTCCGACTGCTTGACGCGGGCCGTTGCGAGCTCCGTTTCCTGGTAATTGAACCCGCGGAGGATGAACTGCTCTCGCTCGGGTAGCGTCGCCAGCATGCGCTCGCGACGCCGCATCGCCATGTCGCGCGACACGCGCTCAATAAGAAAAGCGCCGGCCTGTTCGCGGAGCAGTGCGGCGCCAGCGGCAAGGCGCTGGGCTGGGGCGGGCAAGCCGTGGCCGCCCTTGAGCAGGAGGAGGTGTTCAACCGGACAAAGCGACAGGTCGGCGCCCTCGAACTGCTTCACGCCGACGAGCTGACATTCAAGCACCTCGTCATTGGCCAAGTCGGGCAGATCGGGATCGGCGTGGCGAATGACATGAACAAGCGCGACGTGGTACAGGTAGGGCTTTTCCGTGGTGGGATCGACGAAGACCGCTCCCTGAAGCGCCTGATCGCCAAGTCGGTCGCTGACAAGCGACCGGAAATACTCGAACACGGGCTCGCCTGGATGCACCCAAACCGCGGATTCGTTTTGCTTGGGGCGGGTGACCGTCAGGCATTCGCGCTGGGTCGGGGTGTAGATCTCAAGGGCCTGCAGGAGCGGATCAACGGCGCCCCTGGCGGCGGAACGCAGCCCAAAGCAGGCGTCCATATCGCCTTGAATCTCGATATTGATCAGCGGCGCAGCAGTTTGGAGGTATTGGCGGACATAGCCCGGGAGCAGTCTGCGAAAAGCTTCGTGCGCGAGTTCGTCCCGCAACTGCGGTAACTGCCGCTTAACGTCGCCGCCATCGCCATAGAGCATTTTTTCCCGGGCCGCGAGCGCCTCAACCTGCTCCTTGGTGAGTCGTCCGTCCAGTTCGTGGGCGACGACGTCACTGCCCTCGACAATGGCCCGCTCCATGTACTCCTTGAGGGACAAGCCTTCGAAGAGCCTGCCAATCGAGTCGAACACTTTTTCGCTTCCCAGGCTGTCGCGGATCGACTCGAGCTTGTCGAGAAGCGTTTCGATCACGCGCCCCTCGCGGGTCGTCGGAGCGACAAGGTTCACGATGCGGACCGGATCGTGCGTTTGCCCGTAGCGATGGATGCGGCCCATGCGCTGTTCCAGGCGCGCCGGATTCCACGGCACGTCGAAGTTGACCATGATCCAGCAGAACTGCAGGTTGATGCCTTCCGCCGCGGCGTCGGTGCAGATCATGAATCGCGCGCCGCCGTCATCGTGACGTTTGCGAAAGCGCTCGACCTGCTGCTGGCGCTCCGTGTAGTACATCCCGCCGTGGATCTGGGCGATCTGCCCCGTGTAGCCCATGCCGCTGAGCCGCCTCACCAGGTAGTCGAGGGTGTCGCGGTGCTCGGTGAAGATGATGAACTTTTCGCCCGCAAACGGCGGTTCGGTGAGGATCTCGCTCAGCTTGTCGAATTTCGATTCCTCGCCTTTGGCGTCGACCGCGCGAGCCAGATCACGGAGGCGGATGACCTGCTCCCGCTCGACGACAAGGTCGGGAAGCGACGAGGCGATCACGCCAGCAAGCAATCGCTCTTCAGAAACCTCGTGTTCCTCCCGCCCGTCCAAGGTGACTTCTTCGTCGGCGGTCTTAACATCTAGAGTATCTTCCTCTTCCTCGGCGAGGCGGCGTTGCAGGATGACGAGCTGCTCCTCGGTAATCTTTCCCTCCTGGACCTGACGGATAAGGTTGTCGAGTTTGTCGATGCGCCGTTCAAAGGAGCGCAAGAGGGCGTAGGTGGAACTGGCCAGCCGACGCTGCAGGACGCTCATGGCCAACCGCGCCGCGGACCGATTGAGCAGCTTGGCCCGGTTGTAAACAAGGCGCATGTACTCCGTGGTGTCGTCGTACAGGGTTTGCTCGCTGATCGGCCCCTGCGTGAGAGCGTAACCGAGCGT
The DNA here is from genome assembly GCA_964430075.1 of uncultured Planctomycetaceae bacterium. Taxonomy (GTDB): domain Bacteria; phylum Planctomycetota; class Planctomycetia; order Pirellulales; family Lacipirellulaceae; genus Lacipirellula. Next base: position 24,366 of record CAYSFP010000062.1, read on the forward strand.
GTCCGAGATCCGTTTGGGGTAAAGCGGCTTGCCGGACAGGTGGACCATTTCCTCCTTGGTCCGTCGGATGAAGTGAGCCTGCCGCTGCTCTCGCGGATAGTGCTCGAACGCCTCGGGCGTGGACAATACATCGGGCTTGAGCAATCGCCAGATGCCGTAGTAGGGGTAGTCCTTGCCCTGGTGCGGCGTGGCTGTGAGCAGCAGCAGGTGATGCGCCGACCACGGCATACGCCAGGCAGGATCCAAACCTTGAACGCCGGCCAGCGCTTCTGCCAGCCGGTAACGGTCGGTCTTACGCACCCGCAGGTCATTGCCGCGGTCGACGCTCAGCTTGTGGGCCTCGTCGAAAACGACAAGGTCGTAGGGTTCAACGGCCTCTTCCCGAAGCCGTGCGAACACGCGCTCGCCTGCGAGGGTGTCTACGCTGACGATCGCCTGATCGCTGCCCGGGCCGACGAATGGGTTGGCGTTCTTGGCGTCGGCGCCCGCAATCACCGAAAACGGCAAATTGAACAGCACCTGCATTTCGCGTTGCCAGTTTCCAATCAGGCCGGCGGGCGGAACGATCAGCACCCGACGCAGCAGGCGCCGCGAGAGCATCTCCCGCACGTAGAGTCCCGTCATGATCGTCTTGCCGGCGCCAGCGTCGTCCGCCAGGAGGAATCGCAGGCGGGGCTGCTTCAACATGTGTCCGTAGACGGCGATCCGCTGGTGCGGGAGCGGATCGATGTTGGAGGTTTCAGTGGCAAAAGCCGGGTTGGCGAGGTGCCCGAACGAGAGTCGTTCGCCCTCAACCAGGGTGCTGACGACGCTGGGTCGTGCCGTGAAGTCGAGGATCGGCGGGGCGAGCGACACGGCCGCATCGGCCGGGACGTCGCCATCATCTTCCTCACCGGCAATCTCACGTAAGCGGTTCCAAGAGAGCTGCGACGGAACAGATTTGCCGTTCTCCCAACGGTTTACGGTCGGGAATGAGACGCCAAGCCGCTCCGCTAGCAAGACCTGAGTCAGGCCAAGGCGGGAGCGCAGGTGCTTGATCTGCTCCGGAAAGTTGTCGCCTGGCTTCGGGTCCATACGGGCATTCCCATCGAGAAAATAAGTTGCAGGCTCTACGTATAACACGTGATATATTGACTGTCAATGATTCACGCGATATCGTAATCAAAGTTCAGCCGAATTGGGCGAATCGCGGCGGAACTCCTGAGGGTCACGGAGCGGCTCGCTGTTGAGCCACGGGCCCCGTTCATCACCAGAGCCGTAGGCGAAGGAGTGAAGGCATGGCGACGTTCCGACTGCGACATTTTTCAAGTCCGGGTGTTCTGCGGGCGATCGACCGCGCTCGCCTGTTGGGGTTTCTTGGCCCTCATCGCGACTTCTTCGCCGACCAGGGCTACGAGTTGCCCGCCGCCGAGTCTCATGAGGAGATTCAGTACCAGCGGTTGATCGATATTTTTATGTCACCCAGCGAAGCGAGCCCTCGTGAGCTGCTCGACGCACTGTTTTTGGTCGACGAAATGTCAACCCACGAGGGCATGGATACGTTGATCGAGGCCGCGGCGCGGGCGGGCCTCACGCTGGATGACGGTGACGAGCATTCGCCTGCTGACGTTGCCATCCAGGTCTGGCTGCAGGACAGCGAGATTCTGGAACGCAAGCACGCCGAGCAGTTTCTGTTTAAGCCGAAGTCGTTCGAGTATTACCAGACCGACCGCGGCGAGCCCCCGGTGTTCACGCCGTTGTCCGCCGCGACAAGGCAACGTATCGAGCGCGATCTCGACGACTGGTTTGAGGAGAAGCGGCGCGGACGCGGGGCACGGGTGTTCGCCTATCCCGACGAGCACGAAGTGCGATTTCTGGTGCGGCACGGCGAGCCGTTCAAGCGCGAGGAAAGCCTGGCTGGCGCCGACGTCAGCAGCGTCTGCTATCGGCCGCTCAAGTACGACGTGGTCGTGTACGATCGCCAGCTCGGGGAGTTGCGAATCAACGCCCGGCTGGTCGGAGAGAAGACGCTGTATCGCCAAGTCTTCGGCAAGCACCTCTTCGACGACGAGAACTGTTTCCCCGGAACGGCCAAGTACACGCTCGAACCGCTCCGAGAGTATGGCGCTGACTCGCTGGCGTGCGGAGACATCGAGGGTATCGAGTCAATCGTGCTGACGGAAGTTCACTTCTTCTGGGGCGGCGCGCAGGGTGAGATTGAGATTCGTAAGGCAGCGGACGTGTTCGCCGCACTGGAAGCGCGCGGTCGGCAAATGCCGGAAAGGGCTCGAATCATCAAGGCAATTTTCAAGGTGAAGTTCGCGGACTCCAACACGCCGCGGTCTGTGAAAATCCGCCCGGCCAATATTGCCGAATACACGCGGGACAGCGACGCTGCGCTGCTCGAGCAGTGGCTTACGCTCCGTGGATTCATCGTCAATGAGGAGGCTGGCGCCAATGTTGCGCAAGCTATGGCTGGCTCTTGAAGAGATGCCTGGAGCGCATGCGGCTTTGGCAGAATGGCGCGACCGGTTGGGAGCAGGATTCGCCTCGGTCCGGCCTCTGCTGCTGCCCACAGATAAGTTCGCCGCGAGCCTTCCTGTAGCGGGCGATGGCCACGCGACGTATCGAGTTGTTCGGCACGGGCCCGACGATTTTGTTGGAGTCCACGACAACGGCGGTCCGACGATCACATTGGCCAAGGATGATGTGCTGATCTATCGGCTTGACCATCAGCGCGTTGCCCGAAACGTCGTTGCGATGCTGGGATGCGATCGCTATGAGGCAGTTATAGATGGCGTGCCGCACGCCTACCAGGTCGGATCGTACCGCCCGTTTGCCGGGTTTGCATTTCCTGTGTTCTTCACACTTCCGTCGGAAACTGCCGACCTCCAGCACACCGTAGAGTTGATCGCGTCACGCCACGATGAGCCGTTCATCCTTTTGGCTCCGACGCGAAGTTGCATGCAGCCCGTGTGCGAGTCGCTAATCCAGCGACGCAAGGCTTGCTTCTTGCCGTTGAGCGAGTCCATAGAAATGGACAACAGCGGCGGCTGGGTTGTCGCCGCGGCCGCCGAGCAGCAGCTCTCCCGCTTCCGGCAGGCTGTCGTACCTCAAGCCGTAGACGCCGCGTCGGCGGCATTTTTCCCAACCCCCACTGACGCCACCTGGAGCGACGTGCGGATCAAGTTCATCGACGGGGAAACCGTATCGATCAAGGTCGGCAGCGCGGGCGGCACATTCGTTTATTCGCAGCTGGGCATGGCAGACGGCCGAAATGCCAAGCCGACCAAGCAGTGGGAGTTGCTGCGAGCTTTTGCAAAAGGCTACGGCGCCATGAATTGGTCAAGCCCAGCCGCCGACAAGAAAAACCAGAAGCGCCGCGAGACTCTGGCTCGCGACCTTAAATCCTTCTTCCGCATCGACGGCGATCCGATCGAATACGTGGAGGAGACCAAGGGCTGGCGGACCGTGTTCACCATCGAGCCGGACGCCTGACCTCAGCGAGTTTTCGCTGACCATTCTTTTCTCGCCAGCGACTTTTTTCAGCTAAAGCCCAGTCGCTATTTCGTGCCCCCGCAACAGCTTGCGACTTTGTCTCGGCGCCTCCGTGCGCTGATATTCGGGCCGCCAGCGAGTTTTCGGCAGTAGGGAGCGACAGGTCCCATCGCCTCCTACATGAATGTTAACCCGCAGCTGCGGGCCGGACCCCACGGGCCTTCTCACTGGACCTGTCGCCCGTGGGGCCGCTGGCCCGTTGGGATAGAGGTCCACTATGGCTGACCACACAAAGGGGTCCCTTTCGCCGGGGCGGCGCCGCCTGCTGGAGTTGCTCCAGCAGATCAATTTCGGCCGGCTCGAATCGCTAATCATACGCGATGGAGAGCCAATCTTCGAACCGATGCCGCTCAGGCGGTTGGAGGTCAAGTTTGGCGGGGAGAACGGCCCGCGGCCGGAGCTTAGCCACGCTGACTTCGCGCTCAAACAGCAGGTTGTCGATCTCTTCGTCTACTTCGACCAACTACAGGACGGCGTGATCGACGTGTTGGAAGTCAAGCACGGGCTGCCGTTCCGCTTGATGGTCACGGAGGGCGCCGCCTAAGGATGGGGTTGGCTCCCTTCGACATGACACATCGTTTTTTCAATTTGTTCACCTGACATTTTGCCGGCCGCGAAGCGGAGGCGATTGTGGGCGACGCCGATCATGGCGCCCCTCGCATCGCCTTCGCTTTTTCGTTGGCCTGCATCACCTGCCATACGTCGTTGGCCCACACCACCGCTCCTCGCCGGCGAGGAGTTTTCCGTGGGATATCAAGAAGACTGTGAAGAGATCGACCGTTTTACCCGTGGCATCATCCGGCGCAAGGTCAAGCAGCTAATCGGGCGCGCGGGCTTCACTCTGGACGACGGCAAGGACCTGGAGCAGGACCTGTTCGTGCGGGTGTTGCAAAGCCTGCCGCGATTCAACCCCGACCGCGCGCATCGCAACAAGTTCATTACTGCGGTCGTCGAGCGGCATGTCGCTAATCTCCTGCGGAACAAGCAGGCAGAGAAGCGAGACCACCGGCGGATCTGTTCGCTGAACGTGACGCTGACGGTCAAGGACGAAGGGCCGACGGAATTGGCGCAAACGATCGGCGATCACGAGTTGGACTCTCGCCTGGGCCGCCAGCGACGCAGTGATGACGAGCTGGCCCAGCTCGCCATCGACCTGGCCGACGTCATCGAGTCGCTGCCGGATTGCTGGCGCACGCTCTTGGAGCTGCGCAAATCGCAGACCATGCCCGAGATCGCCCGCAAGATGGGCGTCCCGCGCACGACGCTCAACGAGTGGGTGCGCCGCATTCGTCGGCGTTTCGAAGAAGCCGGCCTGCGCGATTATCTGCAGTAGCACCCGTCATCTCGCGCCGAAACCGGGTAGGTCAACAGATAGATACCCGGTTTCGGACGCGAGGGACGCAACATGAGCAAAAAGGACTTGTATCGGTACGCCTTTACGCCCGACGTGCCCATGGAAGAGGTGGAAGCGTCGCTGCTGTTGTCGCTCATGGCGACCGAGAGTCTGCACGGTGAGGCCCAAACGCGCCTCGATGCGGCGCATCATCTTGACCCGATGAAGCGAGCCTGCGTTATCGACGCAGGCACGCTCGTCGGCAGGGACCTCAACCGGCTGTTTACCGGCTTCATGAGCCGCGAGTTCGGTGCCGACGTGTTCGTCGTTGAGCGCATCGCAGAACACGAACATTTTGACCAGGAGGTCGCTGCATGAGCTTGTTGACGCAGGTCCAGCGCGGGCGGATGGCACGCCCGCCCCGAACCCTACTGTATGGCGTCGAGGGCATCGGCAAGAGCACGTTTGGTGCGCACGCTCCCAAGCCCATCTTTGTTCAGCTCG
>CAYSFP010000063.1:0-600 GCA_964430075.1 uncultured Planctomycetaceae bacterium
CGCGTTGGTCAGGTAGTTGATCGTCACGCCGAAGCGGCCGGACGCCACCTGCTTAATCGCCGAGCGCTTCGAATCGCCATTGGGCAGCGGCTTGAACCGCTCGGGATCCTCGCCGCCTTCGCCCGTGTTGCTCTTGCCGCCAATGCGGTTCATCGCGATGGCCAGCGACTCGTGCGCCTCGGCCGAGATCGACCCGAACGACATGGCGCCGGTGCAGAACCGCTTCACGATCTCGCTGGCCGGCTGCACCTCGTCCAGCGGGATCGATTGGCCGTCGGCCGGCTCTTTGAATTTGAGCAATCCGCGCAACTGGCAGCGCGTGCGCGAGTCGTGGTTGGTGTGCTCGGCGAACCGCTTGTAGGCGTCACGGCTGTTGGTGCGGGCGGCCACCTGCACGTCGGCGATGGCCTGCGGGTCCCACATATGCCGCTCGCCTTCGGCCCGCCAGTGGAATTCGCCGGGATTGGGCAGCAGCTTGGCCGGCGCCGCGTGCTGCGGGTAGCCCAGCGCGTGCCGGCGGAGCGATTCTTCGGCCAGCACGTCGAAGTCGACGCCCTGGATGCGGCTGGCCGTGCCGGCGAAGCAGCGGTTGATCACCTC
>CAYSFP010000063.1:610-29632 GCA_964430075.1 uncultured Planctomycetaceae bacterium
GGCGCCCTTGTAGCTCTGCAGCGTCGAGATGCCCATCTTGGCCATCACCTTGAGCATGCCCTTGGCCACGCCCGTGCGGTACTTGCGAACCAGCTCGTGGTCGGCGGCGGTCACGGGGTCGAACGCTTCGCCGTCGGCCACCGCTTCGATGGCGGGATGCTCATCGCCTTCGCCGGCCTCGTCGCCTTCGATGGGCGCCTCGCCGGAATCCAGCAGGCCGTCGCGGCGGGCCTGCCACAGCGATTCGAACGCGAGGTAGGGATTGATCGCGTCGGCGCCGTAGCCGACCAGCAAGCAATGATGATGCACCTCGCGGGCCTCGCCCGTCTCGACGATGATGCCCACGCGGGTCCGCTTTTCCTGCCGCACCAGGTGGTGATGAACGGCGCCGGTGGCCAACAGCGCGCTCACGGGCGCCCGGTCCTTGCTGATCGCCCGGTCGGAGAGCACGATCAGCGTCTGACCGTCGTCGACGGCCTTTTCCGCCTCCGCACAGATGCGGTCGAGCGCCGCCGCCATGCCGGCCTTGCCAGCCATGCGCGGCCACGTGATGTCGATCTTCCGCGAATGCCACCCGCGGCGGTTGATCCGCTTCAGCGCCGCCATTTGCTCGTTCGACAAAATCGGGTGCGGCATCCGCAGCCGGCGGGCGTGCATTTCGGTCGTCTCGAGCAGGTTTTGCTCGGGACCGACGTAGCACTCCAGCGACATGATCACTTCCTCGCGGATCGAGTCGATCGCGGGGTTGGTCACCTGGGCGAAGAGCTGCCGGAAGTAGTCGTACAACATCCGCGGCTTGTCGCTGAGGCACGCCAGGCACGAGTCGTTGCCCATCGAACCGATGGGGTCCTTCTCCGCGGTGATCAGCGGCAGCAGCATGAAGTTCATCGTCTCGACCGTATAGCCGAACGCCTGCATCCGCTCCAGCAGCGTGGCCCGCGTGAACCCGTGCGGCCGGGCCTCGGGGTGCAGGTCGTTCAGGTCGATGCGCTGCTTGGCGAGCCATTTGCCGTAAGGCCGGCGGCTGGCGAAGTCGTGTTTCAGCTCGTCGTCGGGAATCAGCCGGCCCTGCTCGAAATCGACGAGGAACATGCGCCCCGGCTGCAGGCGGCCCTTGGCCTTTACGTTGGCGGGCTCGATCGAGCGGAGGACGCCTACTTCGCTGGCCATGATCACGCGGTCGTCGTGCGTGAGGTAGTAGCGAGAAGGCCGCAGGCCGTTGCGGTCGAGCACGGCGCCGATGTAGTGCCCATCGCTGAACACGATGGACGCCGGGCCGTCCCAGGGCTCCATGACGCAACTATTGTATTCGTAGAACGCCCGCTTGTCCTCGGGCATGGTTTCATGGTTCTGCCACGCCTCGGGAACCATCATCATGACGGATTCCTGCAGCGTGCGGCCGCTCATGAGCAGAAACTCCAGCACGTTGTCGAACGTGCCCGAGTCGCTGCAGTCGGGTTCGACGATGGGGAACAGCTTCTCCAGTTCGCCGCCGAACAGCTCGCTCTGCACGACGCCCTGTCGCGCGAACATCCAGTTCGAGTTGCCGCGCAGCGTGTTGATCTCGCCGTTGTGGCTCATGAACCGGCACGGTTGGGCGCGATCCCACGAGGGGAACGTATTGGTCGCAAACCGCGAGTGGACCATCGCCAGGTGGCTCGTGTAGAGCGGATTGGCGAGGTCCGGGTAATACTTGAAGAGCTGCTCGGTGGTGAGCATGCCCTTGTAAATCAGTACCTTGGTCGACAGCGAGCAGATATAGAACAATTTGTGCTGCTGGAGCGACTCGTCGCTGCGGAGCAGGTTGCTCGATTGCTTGCGGATGAGGTAGAGCTGCCGCTCGAACGCCTCGCCTTCAAATCCCTCGGCCGCCGCAATCACGAGCTGCTCAACAACCGGCTCGCCGGCCAGGGCCGTTGGGCCGATGTCGGCGCCTTGCGCATCGGTCGGCACCTTGCGCCAGCCGACAAGCCGCTGGCCTTGGGCGGCGATGATTTCCTCGACCTTGGCCTTGCAGGAAGCGCGTTCGGCCTCGATCTTCGGCAAAAAGACGTTACCCGCGGCAAAGCGTCCGGGAGCCGGCAGGTCGGCGCCAAGATCAGCCTTCACCACGTCAGCCAAGAACTCGTGCGGCAGCGCGGTCATGATGCCGGCGCCGTCGCCCGTGTTGGCCTCGCACCCGCACGCGCCGCGGTGGTCCATGTTGCGCAGCACTTCGCCCGCGTCGATCAGAATTTGGTGGCTCCGCTGGCCCTTGATGTGCGCGACGAAGCCCACGCCGCACGAGTCGTGCTCGAACGCGGGGTCGTACAGGCCGTGCTTTTCGGGCAGGTGCGTGAGCGCCGGGGACGAAGCCTCTCGCAAAGGCGCAAAGGCGCGAAGATCGGACGCCAAGGGCGGAGACGGCGGCTGTGTGCGGTTCTGCTTCATTTTCCCACTCCTCAAAATCGACCTTCTCTTCCTTTGCGTCTTTCTTTGCGCCTTCGCGCCTTTGCGAGAGACCTCTTCAATGCCCGACTGTCACGTCGTCGGCGTGCTTACGGGATGTCCGTTGAGCATCGCTGTTTCGTCGCTGAAATCGGAATCCGCCTTCAAGAGTCCAATGAATTGCTTCGCCAGCTCGCTCAGCTCGCGGTCACGGCGATGGACGATGCCCAGGGGCCGGGCCAGCGCGTCGCCATGAATCGCCACCTTGGCCAGCGAGCCCAGCGCGATCTCGCGCCGCACGCTTGGCTCGGGCAGGATGCTCACTCCCGCGTCGATCTCGATCGCCCGCTTCATCGTCTCGATGTTGTCGAACTCGAGCGTCACGTTCACCTCGGCATGGCCGCGGGCGAGCGCGCGGTCGATCGCCTCCCGAATGGCCAGGCCCTCTTCAAACGCTACGAACGACTCGCCGGCGATGCCCTTCAGGCCGAGAGCGCTTTCCCGAGCCAGCCGGTGCTGCGGATGGCACACGATCACCATCGGCTCGCTCCGCCAGGGTTGGGCGACCAGGGCGTCGGTGTCCTTGGCGTAGCTGACGATGCCCAGGTCGGCGTCGCCGCTTTCGACCACCTCGCACACGCGCTCGGGATGCAGGTATTCCAGCCGCACCTGGGCCCGCGGGTGCTCGGCCGAGAACCGCTGCATAAACGCGCTCATGTGGTGGAGGCCGACCGAGTAGATCGACGCCACGACCAGGCTGCGGGCCTCGGCGTCGTGCAGCGTGCGGACTTCCTCCTCGAGCTGCTCGAACCGGCGGACCAGATCGCGGCTGCCGTCGTAGAATCGCTGCCCCTCGGGCGTCAGCTCGAAGGGCCGCGTCGAGCGGTCGAGCAACTGCACGCCCAGCCGCTGCTCGATGGCCTGCACCACCTGGCTGGCGCTCGATTGGGAAATGCCGTTCTCGTCCGCCGCCCGCGAAAAGCTGCGGCGTTCGACCACGTCACAGAAGATTTTCAGCGATTTGGTGTTCATCGCGTGCTTGGTATTCATCGCGGGCTTGTCGCGTCCGCCTGCAAATTGCCTGGAAGTCCTCGTGCTTTGCCGCCGTTGTCCGGAGCAAGCGCGCACGAAGGCCCCCACTGCCTCTCAAACCGGTCTCGCGAAGACGCTGCCCACGACTTCGCCCGTAGGTCCACCGATGGCAACGCCCCAGCCGACGGCCCGATGGGACCCTCGCGAGCGTGATTTTTTTGCTCTTCGCTAGCGATTCTGTTGGTCGTCGAGAAAGCCGCATGGCACCGCTGAGTGCGGGCCTAGAGTCCGTTGTGCAGCTCCCCGGTTGGCGTCATGCCTGAAATCACAAATCCAAATACAGCGAAGCGGCAGAATCGAGAATCAAGATAGTACGATACGTGCAAAGGTTCGCGCCGTCAAGCGGGTAGAAGCCCAGGCGAGTCGCCCGGCATCGGGGAGGGCGTTTCAAGGGTCTTCTGCCACACCCACGGCGGGACAGCCTGGCGGGTCATCCACCAGGCGGCGAGGAGGAGAATGGGCGTCCAACAAAGCAGGATCGGCGCCTTGGCGGCCAGCGGGATACCGCGCTCGCCAAGAAGCAGCATTCCCAGGCCAAGCCCAACGCAAGGTACACAGGACATGGGAAACTGCCGCCGTCGTGCACGCCGCAATTCTTGCGGACCCAAAGGCCCCGGGACTCGCTTCAACCCCTTCCACGGCCAGTGAAGGAGATGAACAACGAGCAGTAGCACGGTCAGGATAAACAACGGCATGACGGCAAGAACTGCTAGCTCATTTTGGACCCCCATGATTATCAGGAGCTGCTTCGTTTGCATGAGGGCGACGGCGCCCGTGGCCAGGATTGTCGGGATCAGACCAATGCCAACGGCGAATTGTGCCGTGCGGCGCCAGGTCCAGGGCCGAGGCTCCCAGGCCGTGCGTCTCGTCCTGCCCGCAACGGTAAGGAGTTGCTGCCACAGGTTGCGGGCTTCCTGGGTAAAGCCGACGCCGAGCGTCTCATCGCCCGTAGGATTGAACGGGTGGGGCGACGCAAGAACAATCACGGGCACGCGCGGAAGCCACATCTCTCCCATGATCGAGCTTTCCGAAAACTTGCCGAAGTACCATTCCATCTCTTCAAGCCGCCATCGATGAGAGCAGGCATTCCCTTGGTAAACCCAAACGTGTCCGGCACGGACGGCGACGCGGGGTCGACGACGACGGAATCCGCCATAGTTGGCGAACGTGAATAGCAACGAAACGCCTGTAATCAGGACATTGATCATTCCTAGCAACGCCAGGGCTTCGGTCCATCCCTCTTCTAACCAGCCGCAAATAACCGCGATTAAGCCAAGCGTTGCGTTGCCTCCCGCGAGGCCCGCTAGAAACGCCTTCCTCGCGACGGCGGTTGCTGGAACCGGGCACGTCTCGCGCAACGTTGCATGCCCGTCCGCATACGCGAGTAACTCGGGATACTCGACCGCGAGCCAGTCGCGATCGTAGTCGCGGCCGTCCCACAGGCGGACGACGTCGCCGGCGGCGCCGCCAGAGGAGTCAACTGCCGATTCGTGGTCGGGCTTATCGGCCACGCTGCAAACCCCGTCACACGTCGCCGACTCCGGCGGGCAAGCACTCGAATCCCGCCTGCACGAAGTGCTGATCGAACGTGAGCGCCTGCCGCAGCCCGCGCTGCTGCATGACGACGAACGAGATGCAATCGGTCAGCGAGTAACGCTTGTCGTCGTGGCGCGAAAAGTAACGCCAACCCTCGTCGAGCAGTTCGTCGTCAACCGGAATGAGGTCGATCGACGGGCTTTCGCGAAGATGATTCCCGACGCTAACAGCCCGTGCATGGCCGTCGCGAGCATTGAGCAGCGTGACGACTTCCACCAGTACGAACGTCGTCGTTACAAGTTGGGGAGGCGTCGTCAAACTGCGCCAATAATCCGCAGCCAGTGCATGATACTGATCGCGCACGGCGTGCAAGGCGATCATGAAGCCGCTATCGAGAAACTGCGCGCTCATTGGCCCGTGCCATGCGGATCGCCGTACACATATTTATCGAGATTGACGGAACCGTCGGTAATCCCGATATCGATGGGATCGCGGCCCCAAGACCAGATGGGGTCATTGGGGTCATACCCGGACGGCTTGGCCTTCGTCGGCTCCGCTCCCGACGGGGCGACGGCTTCGACGACGATATGCCCGTTCTCCCTGCGCACCTCGACCTCCGTCGCGGTCCCCAGCCACTGCTTGGGAATCACCACCCCCTGGTCCGTCACCGGCAGTCGGTCGCTTAACATGACAGTCGCCTCGCCTTGGAAACGCTCACCCAATCGTACCTTGCTAAGGGCGTTGCATCAATTTTCGGGGCGATGGCAAGCAGGCGGCGAAGCGGGCCGCTTCGACGACGTGGCCGAAGCGGCTCGCTTCGGCGGGCATCCCTCACTCCGGCAGCTTCTCGAACTCGTACGCGTGCCCGCGGTCGCGGAGGACTTCGGCCTTGATGATCTTGTCGGGCGTCGGCTTGGGGCCGGGAGCGTCCGGATCGCGGCGGCGGATCGAGGCGGCGACGTCAACGCCCTCCAGGGCACGCCCAAAAACGGTGTAGCCGCCGTCCAACATCGAAGTGGGAACAAACGCGATGTAGAACTGCGAACCGCTGCTATTTGGAGCGCCAGTCCGCGCCATGGCTAAGCTGCCACGGAAATGATGGCGTGCCTTGGGCGCCCTGTATTCGTCGCGAATGTTGTATCCTGGACCGCCCTGACCTGTTCCCGTGGGATCGCCGCCTTGCGCCATGAACAGCGGCAACACGCGGTGAAACGGCGCGCCGTCGTAATAGCCTTGCTTCACTAATGTGATGAAATTGGCGACCGCTTGCGGCGCCTCGTTCTCGAAGAGTTCCAGGACGATGTCACCCTTGGTCGTCGTGAGCTTCACGCGCGGCAGATCGTCGGCCTCCGCCTCGGCGGCGCGAATCTTCTGCTCGTCGGCCCAGTTCTTGCGTTGTTGGTCCAGGCGCTGGGAATACTGAAAAGCGTCGATGAGCAGCTTGGTGCGCGGCGCCTCATGGCCGGTTGGTTGTGGCACGTTGGCAAACAGACCGGCCGCCTTCGCCTTCGTAAAATATTCCTCGGCCAAATCGAAATCGTTAAGGCAGTATGCCGACATGCCGCCAATCAAGTAGAGCGGCGGAAACTGCTCGGCGGCGCCCGCCTCGATCAAGCCCTTCACCAACGGCAAGGCGCGTTCATATTGATCGCCGCCGTCGCCCTGCGGATCGCCGATCACGTGAAACTGTGCGATCGCCAGCAGCGTGGCGTTCACGCGCTCGAAGGCGTCGGCGTCGATCCGATACACCGCAAGGCCGGCCTCGGAGATCTTGTCGACCAATTCCGTCGTCTGCTTGCGCAGCTCGCTCATTTGCGACTCGAGCTGCGCTCGCTCGTCGCCCTGCGCAGCGTCGCGCTTTGTCTGCAACTCGCCGAGTTGGCCAATCAGCCCGTTCCATTGGTCGACGAGCAACTCGAACGCCTCGTTGGCGGCGACGGCCTCGGCCGAAGGCGCCGGCGCACTCACCGTGGATTCTTCCGCCGCAGGCGGACTACCGGGGGGCGGATTGAGCTGCTCGTCCGAGGACTGCTGTTCGCTCGACTCGACGGGCGGCGTCGTTGGTTCCTGAGCCCAAGTCGGGCGGGAACTCACGGCGGCCAGGACGACCCAAAACAGGACAAGGAGAATCCTTGACATTGCGGGGAACCTCGGGGTCTAGTTGCTAGGACTTGTCCAACACGTGGTCGAATTCGGTCAAGATAACAAAGCCGCCCCGAGCGGGGCAGGGCGGGGCCCTCTTGTAGTGCCCCCGCCAGCCGTAGGCTCGCGGCTGCTGGGGGCCAGCCGGCAGTTCTGCTTACCAGTCACTGATCACCGATCGCTAGTCAGCTTCCGCCCATGGCCAAACCCAAACGCCGCCGCGCCGAACCGCTGACTGAAGCGGCGGAGTTGCGCATCGTCGGCGGCGAGTTCCGCGGGCGCAAGCTGCGGCATGAACCGTTTCGCACCGCCGACGACGAGCTGGTGACCCGTCCCATGAAGCATCGCCTGCGGGAGGCGATTTTCAACCTTGTGGGCGTCGAAGCGGCGAATCGACTCGCCATCGATCTGTTCGCCGGCACGGGGGCGCTGGGGCTCGAAGCCCTCAGCCGCGGCGCCCGACGCGCAATCTTCATCGAGCGACACGTCCCCACGGCGCGGGTGATTGAAGAGAATATCGCGGCGCTGGACGTTCGCGAGCGGACGGCGGTGCTGGTGACCAGCGCGTTCTTGTGGGGCAAGCGGGACATCGGCAAGGGGGAAGGGGGAAGGCGGAAGGCGGAAGGATGGGAGGTTGTAACTTCTTCCGAACATTCCGCATTCCGCCTTCCCCCTTCCCCCTTGCCTTGGCTCGTCTTCTGCAGCCCGCCCTACGATTTCTTCATCGAGCGGCAAGCCGACATGCTGGGCCTCATCGAAAGCGTCATGCACGCGGCGCCGGCGGGGAGTATTCTGGTGGTCGAATCCGACGAGCGGTTTGATGCCGCGCTGCTTCCGGCGTCTACGGTGGGCGCGGCGTGGGACGTGCGAACGTACGCGCCCGCGGTCGTATGCGTGTGGCGTAAGGCCGCCGTCGATTAGAAACGAATTCGCAGGTCCGACTGCTCGATGGCACACTGCACGCTCTCGCGGATCCAACGCGGCGGGCCATCTTGCGGCGGCTGGCGCAGTCGGAAGCGCGGGTGACCGACCTGGCTGCACCCTTCCGCATCTCGCTCAACTCCGGTTCCAAAAACATCCGGATTTTGGAACGGGCTAGATTGCTAGATTGGTGGAGCGCCGGAAAATCGGTTGGGAGCACATTCTTCGGTTCCGGCTGGATCCGCTGCACAGGGTCCAGGAATGGATTTCGCAACAACAAGAGTTCTGGCGCGCCCGCTTGGAGGCGTTGCTGAATCAAGCAAACGAGGATAAACACCGAATGAGTTCCAAAATTGAGGCCCGCACGAGTCATCGCTTCACGGCAACCGCCGAGCGAGTATACGACACATGGCTCGATGCCAGGCAAGTGCGTTTGTGGATGGCTGCGGCGCTGAAGAGTTTCGGTTTCGCCGGAGACATTCAGCGGATTGAGATCGACGCGCGGGTCGGCGGCAAGTTCTTCTTCTCCGACATGCGCGATGGGAAGGAAGCACAGCACTGGGGGAACTACATTGAGTTGGACCGCCCGCGCAAAATCATCTTCACATGGATTGTGGACGAAAGTGAAGAAGCAAATCCTTCCAAAGTGACATTGACCATTCAGTCCGAATCCACTGGCTGCGTTGCTTCCATCGTCCATGAAATGGATGCAAAGTGGGTCGACTATGTCGCACGGACAGAGAGCGGATGGTCCCGAATGTTACAGCAGGTCGACAACCTCCTCGGCGAAGATCCGCAGCTCGGCTTCCCAGCCCCGGACGCCGTCTTGAAAAGGTTCTAGAGAGGCTTTGCCTCAGATAGATGGTGGTTGAACCACAGGCTCCGATCCCTCCTAACGGACTCCTGTCGCAACCCAGGAAGAGGCTAGGGGGGGGGAAGGCTCCAGCACGTCGCAACGTCACTCAACTTTCTCCCCGCGAGGGAGCGGAGTCTTGAGATCAGCTCGGGAACAAGCCATCCTATTGTTCCGCTTCGGCCATCTTGTTTTGTACCATCTCTCGATGTCTCATCGGAGTTCGCGTCATGAAGGTTCGATTGTGCTTATCGAGCGCGCTTGCGGTCCTGCTGTTCGCTTCCGCTGCCCGCGCCGAAGAGGCGGTCCAGGAAATCCTGCTCTGGCCGGCGGACCATCCCGCCAATGCGGGGAACGAACCGGCGTTCACCGGCACGCTGGAATGGATGGAGCGCGTCACTCGCTCGCCCGCGATCACGCCCTTCCTGCCGGAGCCGGACCAGCGCGGCGGCGCGGCGGTCGTGATCTGCCCCGGCGGCGGCTACGCGGGGCTCGCCATGGAGAAGGAGGGCCTGGAAGTGGCCCGCTGGATGCAGCAGCACGGCATTGCGGGCATTGTGCTCCGCTATCGCTGCGGCGGCGGCAAGAACCAGCAGCCTGTACCGCTGCTCGACGCGCAGCGGGCGATCCGCATGGTGCGGAGCCGCGCGGCCGAGTGGGGCGTCGACCCCGAGCGCGTCGGCATCCTCGGCTTCTCCGCCGGCGGGCATCTCGCGTCGACGGCGGCGACGATGTTCGACGACGGCGACGCGAACGCGGAGGACGCAATCGAACGGCAGAGCAGCCGGCCGTCTTTCGCCGTGTTGGTCTACCCGGTCGTCTCGATGCAGGACCACGTCGGCCACGGCGGCTCGCGGAACAACCTGCTCGGCGCCGATGCCAGCGAAGAACTGAAGGAGCGCTGGTCGACCGACCGGCAAGTGACCGACCAGACGCCGCCGACTTTCCTCGTCCACGCCAGCGACGACGCAGGCGTGCTCGTGAAGAACAGCCTGCTGTTTTATGAAGCGCTCGTGGCGAACAAGGTTCCCGCGGAGCTCCATGTGTACGAGGTCGGCGGTCACGGCTTCGGCATGCTGCGCGGCGATCGGCCAGCCGACCACTGGCCGGAGCAGCTCGAGCCCTGGTTGAAGCAACACGGTTTCGTGAAATAGCCGCGCTTCGGCAACCGTACCATCGGGAGATGCGCATGATTCGCAACTTCGCTGCGGCGCTTGTGCTCGTGCTGGCGGGCGCCCCGCTGAGCGCCCGCGCCGAGGGGCATCGCCTGCTGCTGCAAGGCGACGGCAAACTGGCAATCGTGGGCGGCGACGGGGCCGTCGAATGGCACATGCCGTGGGGCGGCATCCACGACGTGCATGTGCTCGCGGGCGGTCGCATCATGGTGCAGCAAGGCCCGGCCAAAGTCGTAGAAATCGATCCCGAGACAAAGCAGGTCGTGTGGTCCTACGACTCCGCCGCACAGAACGGCAACGCTGGCCGCCGCGTCGAGGTGCACGCGTTCCAGCCGCTGGCCGACGGGCGCTTGATGATCGCCGAGAGCGGCGCCGGGCGGATCATCGAGATCGACCGCGACGACACGCTGCTGCGCGAAATCCTTCTGAAGCGTGATCGCCCCGACGCTCACCACGACACGCGGCTGGTTCGCAAACTGGCCAGCGGCAACTACCTGGTCTGCCACGAAGGCGACGGCGCCGTGCGCGAATACGACGGTCGAAACGGTGAGGTCGTGTGGGAGTACGCCGTGCCCTTGTTCGGTCGCGAGCGCGCCGACGGCCATGGCCCCGAGGCGTTCGGCAACCAGTGTTTCGCCGCCGTGCGGCTGGAGAGCGGCAACACGCTGATCACGACCGGCAACGGCCACAGCGTGCTGGAAGTGACGCCCGAGCGGGAAATCGTTTGGAAGCTCCAGCAGCACGACCTGCCAGGCATCACCCTTGCGTGGGTGACGACGATCGACGTGCTGCCCAGCGGCCACTACGTCATCGGCAACTGCCATGCGGGACCGGAGAACCCGCAAATCATCGAGATCGAGCCCAGGTCGAAGCGCGTCGTGTGGCAGTTTAACCGCTTTGACGAGTTCGGCAACGACGTGTCGAATTCGATGCTGCTGGATTGATCGGCTTGCGTGAACCGGAAGCAGCCGACGGGCGCCGCCGCGTCAGGTCCAGTGCTTGCGAAACTCAGCCTCGACGTCGCGGGCGCCGTGAATGACGCGGAGGATTTCCACACGATCCTGCCGTGGCCGATGGAGCACAACGTAGTTCCCAACAGAAGATCGACGAAGGTCGGACAACAGTTGAGGGCAGGCCTCGCCCAACTCAGGATTGTCGGCGAGCAAGTCAAAGTGCCGTTCGAACCGCTCCAGGAGTCGATCCGCAGCGCCGGGTCGATCATTCGCGATGTAGAGCCAAGCTTGGGCGATATCAGCCCGAGCGCGTTGCGATACGAAGTGCGCGCTCATGACTCATTCACGGAAATTCCAAGGCGCTCGCGTCCTTCACGCTTGATTTTCTCAAAGAACTCGTGCAATTCTTCCTTGTTCTTGAGCTCGATGTAATTGCCGGACTCGATATCGGCGACGCCTTCGTCGACAAGGCGCTTTAGTTCCTGGCGGCGCAGGTCGCTCTCCCGGTAAACGCGCGCGGCCTCAATCGCAAACTCGTCGGCCGATTTAAACTCGCCGGAGGCGACCTTCTGCAGCACGAAATCGCGGATGTCGGGCGGATAGGCGTCAAGCATGGCATCGTCTCCTCGTAGACCAATTGTAGCCGGCGAGTTTCGCTGACGCCAATTCTGTCGCCGACAGCCCGCTACAAATCCCCCGACGCCTCCAGCCACTCGTGTTCGAGCGTCGCCACTTCTTCGGCCAGCGCCGCCAGCCGCTGCTGGACGCGTTTCGACTCTGCGGCGTCGGTCACTTCGAGCAGCTTGGCGCTCAACTCCTTCTTCTCGTCGTCGAGCTTCGCGATCTTGCGCTCAAGCGCCTTGATGCGCTTCTCCAACTCGCGCTCTTCGCGGCCGGAGAGCTTACGCTTCGCTGGCGCCGCCGCGCCATGGGCGTCCGCAGACGCCGTGGCGCAGTACGTAGCGTGTTCGGCGCGCAGGCCGGCCTCCAGCTCCTTGTGCACGCGGTACACATAATCTTCGTAGCTGCCGGGATAGCTGGCGACGCGGCCTTCGCGCACTTCGATCACTGCCGTCGAGACGCGCTGCATGAAGTGGCGATCGTGGCTGGTGAAGATCACCGTGCCGGGGTAGCGATCCAGGGCGTCGGCCAGGGCTTCGACCGTTTCCACGTCGAGGTGGTTGCCCGGCTCGTCGAGCACCAGCACGTTGTGCTGTTCCAGCAGCAGCCCCGCGAGCACCAGCCGGGCCCGTTCGCCGCCGCTGAGCACGCGAATCTTCTTCTCGACCATCTCGCCGCTGAACAAAAAGCTGCCCGCCACATCCTTGATCTGCTGATCCTTCGTCCCCGGCGCCGCCTGGCGGTAGAGGTAGTCGGACACCGTGCGGTCCTCCGGCAGCGTGGTGTACACGTGCTGGGCGTAGACGCCCATCTGGCAGCCGTAGCCCCATTTCAAATGGCCGGCCCGCGGCTCGAGCGAGCCGCAGATCGTTCGCAGAAACGTGGTTTTGCCCTGGCCGTTGTCGCCCACGACGCCCACGCGCTGGCCGTGCTCGATTTCGAGCTGCACCTCGCGGGCCACCTCGCGGTCGGGGTAGCCGATCGACATTTGTTCGGTCCGCAGGGCCGTACCTTGCCGGGGCTGCACCTCGGGAAAGCTAAACCGCACGGTGGCTTCCTCGCCCACCACTTCGACGAGCGTCAGCTTCTCGAGCTGCTTGGCCTTGCTGCGCGCCTGGCTGGCGGTGCTGGCGTTGGCGCGGTTCTTGGCGATGAACGTTTCGAGCTGCTTGCGCTTGGATAGCGTCGTGGCGTTCACGCGGCGGTCGTGCTCGCGGCGCTCGGCGACGTTGGCCAGATACGCGTCCACATCACCGGGGAACATCTCAAGCTGCCCGCGCGACAGCTCCAGCGTGTGCGTGCATGTGCGCTTCAGGAACGAACGATCGTGCGACACGACCAGGATGCCGCCGTCGAACTTGCGCAGAAACTCCTCGAGCAGCATCTGCGTGCGGAGGTCGAGGAAGTTCGTCGGCTCGTCGAGGACCAGCAGGTTGGGATCGTGCAGCAGCAGGGCGGCCAGCTTGACGCGCGTCTGCCAGCCGCCGGACAGCGAACGCACCGCCTGGTGCAGCATCGCGTCGGGTAACTGGAACTGCCACACGATCTCGCCGCACCGCCAGTCGGGCTGCCCGCTGTCGCGCATCAGGAAGTCGATCACCGTCTCGCCTTCCTGAAACGGATCGTGCTGCCGCAGGTAGCCCAGCCGCAGTTTCTTGCTGCGGGCCACGTCGCCGGCGTCGAGCTCTTCGTCGCCCAGCAGCACGCGGCACAGCGTGCTCTTGCCGGCCCCGTTGCGGCCGATGAGGCCCACCTTCTGGTCGTCGGCCAGCGCACAATTGGCGCCGTCGAGCAGCTCTTGCGTACCGTAGCGTTTGTGGGCGTTTTGGAGTTGAAGGACGATGGGCATTGCGTGGGGAAGGGAAAAGGCAGGGGTCAGGAATCAGGAGTCAAGAGTCAGCGGACCGGATGGGGCGGAAACTTTCGCTTGCGGTTTAGCGATGCAAGCTGCGCCGCCCGACCAGTCCCACGATGGCAAGAACGATGCAGCATATCGCGCACGACCCCGCGAACCAGTCGCCATAACGGGCATACACGCTGGGGTAAGCGCCCGTTCGCAGCGGCAGCCGCACGTCGACGGTCAGGACGTCGGCGCGGTCGCGCTCGGTCACGGCCCCCAGGCGCCCGGTGTGGGACACATGGGCCGTGAGCCCGCGATTGGCCGCGACGACCAGCGGCGTGCGCATCTCGATGGCGCGAAACACGCCGCTGGCCAGGTGCATGTCGAGCTCGCTGGAGCCCCAGAACCAGGAGTCGTTCGTCAGATTCACCAGCACGTCCGGCGTTTTGCCCTGGTCCGCGAGCTCGACCACTTGGCGGCGGATCAGGTGCGGCAGCACGGTTTCGTAGCAAATATTAGGCGAGTAAACGACGCCGTCCAGTTCCAAGGCCGCGGGCCCGCTGCCCCACAGCGAGTTACCGGTGATCGGCGCCAAGGCCGCCAGCGACGGAACCCAGGCGGCGAAGGGAATGTACTCCCCGAACGGCAGCAGGTGCATCTTCTCATATGTCTGCACCAACTCGCCCTCGCGATTGACGAACGCCGCCGCGTTGTACACCAGCAGCTCCGCGTCAGGCTCTTCGCCGGGCCGTTCGACGCGCGAGGCCAACACGCGGTCGATGCCCACGAGCAGCGCGACGCCCGTTTCAGCGGCCAGTGATTTCAGATCGGACAGGGCGGCCGTGTACCGCGTCGGATGAATCGCGCCTGCCGGGGGCGGGTTCTTGGGGTCGTCGACAAACAGCGGCGAGCGGAACATCGTTTCCGGCCAGACGATCAGGTCGACGGGTTGGTCCGATGTCCGCACCGCGTCGAGCGACAGCTCGATTTGCTCCTGCATCACCTTGCGATCGCGCTCGGGCGTGCCTTTCCAGTCCGAGAGCATGTCGCTTTGTACGAGCACGATCCGCGTCCAGGCACGTGTGCGCGGGATGCGGAATTCCACGGAGTTTTCCAGGGCGAACCATCGGCCGTAGCCAATGGCGGCGCCCAGAGCGATGAGGGCGGGCAGCGCGGCTGCCGTTAAACTGCCTGCGACGCTTGGCCAGTCGGAACGCCTGTCCCGGGCGCGCTCGGCCGCCGCGGCGAAGTGACTCGCCGCGTTTGCCAGGCACGCGGCGACCAGGATGATCAGGAACGACACGCCGTATTCCCCGACCAGGTCCGCCATTTGGATGATCCGCAGCGACTCGACCTGCGTGTGAGCCAGCGACGCCATGAGGAATCCCGAGAGCAGGTGGGCACGAGCGAGCTCCAGCCCGGTCCAAACCACCGGCCCGGCGATCCACAACGGCGCCCGCATTCGATGGACGGCGACCCGGGTCAATCCGACAAACACGGGCAGGTATGTACCCAAATACGCTGCCAGGAAAAACAGGCCGAAGATGTTCGCCCAGTGCGGCAGCCGAATCCACTGGATGGCGGCCAGCCAGTAAGCGGCGCCGGCTAACCACAGGGCGAGGTAAGGCCGCCGGCCGGGCAAGCGTTCCGTTCGAGCCAACAGCAGCCACGGAACAGGGCCGACCCACGCGAGCAGGCTCCAGCCCACGGGCGGATGAGCCAGGTAGCACAGCAGGCTGCCCACAAGACCAAGCACGAGCGTGCGCCCGCTTTTTGGCGGCGGCTCGCGGCGGGGCGCGGGTTCAGCGTTGTCGGACTTCGAGGCCGCCATCACGCCCAAACTACGCGCCGCCGACCCGCTTGCCCAGGGCGCTTTGCGTTGGAACGAGCCGCGGCGCCATCGCCATCCGTCTCCTTTTAGCCGCGATGCTACGCATCGCAGGAGTGCAGGGCGCGCCGTCGGCAGCGATTCCCCGGCGATGCGTCGCATCGCGCCTAGGCGCCACGCGTTGCGTGAATTGGAAAGGCCAGCGCGCTCGTCGCGGTCACGCACCCGCTGCAGCCGATTCCTGCTCGAACGTGAACACCGTGATCTCCGGCCGGCAGTTGAACCGCACGCGACGTAAATAGCCCAGGCCGCGATTGATGTACATCCGCCGGCCCTCGGCCAGCTCGTACTCGCCGGCGACGTACCGTTTGTTCCGCACCGGCAACAGCGGCGGGCGCACAAACGGCGCCTTGCACTGCCCGCCGTGCGTGTGCCCCGCCAGGATCCAACCGCGGAAGTCCTGCCACTCGGGCTGATCAACTCCGTCGGGATTGTGACATAAGGCCACGGTTGGTCGGCTGGAATCCAATTGACCGAGCGCCCGCCCGGCGTCGAAATCCCCGGACCACAGATCGTCCACGCCCGCGAATTGCAGTCCCAACACGTCCGCCACCTCGTTCCGCAGCACGCGGACGTCGCGCCGCTCGAGGGCGTCGGCCAGCGCGTTCGCAACGGGCGCTTGTTTGAAGTGATGTCCGTAATCGTGGTTGCCAGTGATCGCCAGCGTTCCCAGCGGCGGCCGCGGTAGGGCGTCGACGAACTCGGCCACGCGCGGCACCTCCTCGTCGCCTTCGCACGACATGAAGTCGCCCGTAATGACCATCACATCGGGCTCGAGCGACGCGACCATCTCCGCGGAGCGAAGCAAGAACGACTGGTCGACCACCGGCCCGACGTGAATGTCGCTCAACTGTACCAGGCGCTTGCCGACGAGCGGCTCGGGCAAGCCGGCAAGGGCGAGCGGTCGCTCGACGACCTCGACCCAATGCGGCTCGATCCGCCAGGTGTAGCCGAACGTGGCTGCGGAGGCGGCGGCCATCCCTCCCGCGGCGCGACGGAGGAACTTTCGCCGCGTCAGCCGGGTCGTGGGAATTTCGAGCTCGGCGTCGTCGCTGGATGCTGCGGCCATGTCCTACCGATTTGGTACTGTCGAGCCAAGCGTGTTTCGTAGATCGTCGAGTCCCCATTGTACCATGCAGGCGACAGAAGCCGGGTTCTTCGTCCGCTGGCGACTGATGCATGTGGACATTCGGTGAAATCGATTCCGTCTGCGCATCACCGGGTCGACCGCGGCGCAATTCAGCAAATCATCTATATTCGAAGTATGGACCGCGACTTGAGCCATTCCGTCGTCGCTAGCAGGGCGCTAAAACGGAGCGCCCGCGTTTGCTGGACCTTCGCGGCGCTGGCGGCATGCACGGGTTGCTGGGAGGAAATCCGCTACCAGGGACATGCGGCCACGCAAGACACGGAGCCCAGCGCCGTCGAGCCGGACGCGGGCGACGCCACCGATGCGCCTCAGCAGCAACTCGTGGCTCCCGCTGCTTCGATTCCGCCGGGACCTGAGGAAGGCGGGCCGGCCGTCCTGCCGCCAACCGACGACGCGGCGAACCCGACCGCCGGTCCCACGGCCGGCGATCTCTTCGGCGATGAGGCCCTCCTCGGCGAAGTTCCTGCTGGGGCAGACGGGTCGCCGAGGATCGCGGATCCGGCGCCCCCCGCCGATGCCGCGGCCGCCGGTGATCCCTTTGTCGCCCCCACACCACAGGCCGCCGATCCGCCGCCAAGTCCGGCCGAGCGGCGCACCGCCTGGCGGGCGGCCAGCGACTGGGCGCTGGCCGTGGCCGTGGCGGCCAAGGGATATGCCTCTGATCACTACACGACGTACCTAGTGGATGCCGAACGGGCGGCGACGACGATCGACGTGACGCTGCCAGCGCTCCCCGCGGCCACCGATGGCGAAAGCGAAAACCTCAATGCGTCGATCGTCGAACTGTTAGCCGGCGAAGGCGGCAACCAATTGGCGACGAACATCGCCGAGCGGCTCGATTCCCAGGCTGGCGCCGCCGCGCGGCTGGCCGTGCAAGCACATCTGTTACTGCTGACCTACTTACCGTCAAATCCCAATTTGGCGGACGCAGCGTCCGCAATCAGCGCCGCCGGATGGGAGGCCCAGTTGCCGATGGAACTGTGGCAGCCGCTGGTCCAACTCGTCGAGCAGCGGGCCGATTTCCTCGACGTGCGGGCCGCCGTGTTCACGCTCCGCGATGCGGTGTCGAAATACTATGCCGAGCAGGCCGGGTACTGATTCGACCCTTCCGTACATCTTCTTGGTCGGATTATGCCGGCCGCGCGGATTGGCCGTTCCAGCCGGCGAGTTCGCGCTTTGCCGCAAGGGCGCTCGGGCTTGCCCTGGGGTCGAATGACCTAGGATTGCGATGAGCATTCGGGGCAGGGCGAATCAGCGTAGATTCGAGCCCCGAACTTGCCGGCCCCGGCGCTTGGCATCTGTATTCGAACCCCAGGGTAAGGTTCCATGGCCCACCAAGGACGCAAGAAGACGTTCGTCGACCCCAAGGTCCAAGGCGCACTGGTGCGCCGCCTGGTGCTTCACTGGTGCATGTTCATCGCGGTGGCCGGGCTCGTGGCGTTCTGCCTGCAGGTGCTCAGCAACCCCTTCACCTCCGTCCGCGAACACGCCCAGAACGTGTGGTGGACGCACGGCCCGTTCCTACTGGTGCTGGTGTTCATGCTGCCGGTGTTCATCATCGACACGATCAAGCTGAGCCACCGGTTCGCGGGGCCCATCTACCGGATGCAGCAGGTGATTCGCTCGCTCGCCCGCGGCGGCGCCTATACGCCGATGAAGTTCCGCGAGTTCGACTTCTGGCAGAACATGGCCGAGGACTTCAACCAGATGGTGGAACGGCTGACGGCGGCGAAGCCGGCGGCGCCGGGCGCCGAACAAACAGACCAAACGGAGTCTGAAGAGCGCGAGCCAGCGCTCGCCTTGCGGTAATGCGGCATCGATGGACTGGTCGCTTAAGCGACCAGTCCGAAGCGCTGCGAGTTCCGCCGACCTCGTCGGAGCGCGCTCGAAATGGCAACCACCAAGCCGAAGGCGAGCGTCGCGGTCGCCGGCTCGGGTACCGGCGACGCGAGAAGAATGCGAGTTCCGGCTCTTCGCTGCCAGTGAAGAAAATCGGCGCCGTCGTACTTCGTGCCGAATCCGTCGCGCCAAACCGCGAGATCGTCGGCGTCAAAGTCGAAGTCGCCGTCGAAATCCCCTCGAAGCGTGACATTGAGGTCTACGGACGATTCCGTGTAGGCCACATGCCACACGTTGTTGCCAGTCAGAGCCGGCAGCTCCAGTGAGTCAAACTCTCCAGAGATTCCGCCAGTCGCGGTCACGATCGAGTAGCGAGAGAGTAGCCCTGGACTGGATTGCCCATTGGAAACGAGGCGCAGCGTGCCCGCCAGCGTGACAGGGCCGTCGACGACAATTTGGTCATAGGGATGGATCGACGATGACCCGATCTCAAATTCCAATGTGCCGGCAGCGCCATTGGCGAATCGGCCCTCGATCTTGAGCGTGCCGATGCCATCGCCGGAAGCACCCGCGCCAGGCGCCACGGCGCCGCCAGTGTTTTCGACTTGGCCGGGGATGGGCCCGCTCCCGGTAACGATCGAGCCTGATCCCGAAAGGCGACCGCCTCCGCGGATGTCCACGTATTGCGAATCTAAGTGGCCATTCACAAGTCGCACATGACCGTGCGACTCAATGGTGAAGCCCGCGAATGTCGTCAACGTGGCGCCCGTCACCACGCGGAGCAGCATCGGTTCGTCGGCTGATGCGCCGGCAACATTCACTTCCCATGCGTTTGCATCCGACAGAACTGTCGCCTGGGGCGAGACGCCCGCAGTGCGCCGGACATTCGCGATTGTGGTCAAGTTAGGTGGCGCCCCCGTGCTCCATGCAAAACCTTGATTCCACGCATCGGTTAAAAAATTGGCCTCCGTCGTCACCGGATCGCTGATATACACGCTGGGACTCGCGCCGCCTCCGCCCAGCGAAGGATTGGGATCGATGATGATATCGCGCCCGGCGAAGACATTCGTTCCGACGATCCCGGGCACGATGTTCCCAGGGCTGGCGGGATTGGTCACGTCCAACACCAGCACGGGAACGTTCGACAGCGTCACGTTCCCTCCCGTGGCCAGCACGGTGAACTGGTCGATGAAATACCCCGGGATCGCGTCGGATAGCCCGCCCGAACCGATGATCTGGATCGTGAAGTCAGGCGCGTCAAGCTGCACGTCGATCCCCAACTGCAGCGCCGAAAGCTGCGACAGCACGGTGACGCTCGCCCCCGTATCGAAGAAGAACTGCTGACTGAGCGTCGTGCCGGCGTTCGTGGTGTTCACGTTCAGGAAGTGCCCTCCCTGCACCACCGTCGGCTGCGAGGGATTCTCCCACGGGCGGTTGAGATCGAGGTTCGCGATGTTCGGAAAATACAGCGGCGTCGAGGGGCCCGCGCCCAGCAGGCTCATCGGCGCCTTGCGCGAGATGCCGTGCGCGTCGCCTGTGCCCAGCGGCAGGAAGTCCATCGCCGGCGTGCGCACCGTCTTGCCGTCCGCCTCGAACACCTGCGGCTGGCTGTTGCGGATGCGGGTCGCATACTGACTCATGAACGACAGCCCGAGGACGTTCGGCAACGACGATTCCGCCGGCAGCGTCACCAGCGACGTGTTGTTCTGTCCGAGGAACGCGGTTGGATTCATCGCCAGCTCGCCGCTCGATGTGGTCCGGCCCTGCACCCCCGCGGCATAAAGTCCCAGCGGATCGCCGATCGACGCCTCCAGAAATCCCGTGGCGCCGCCGATGGTGATCGTCTCGGTCCCGCGGAAGCCGTCGACGTTCCCAGGACGCGACCCGCCGATGTTGAACCGGGCGTCGGCGGCCGCCGTGATCAACGAGACCGCCGCCCCCGAGTCGAGCAGCGCCAGCTCATACCGCTGCGAGCTGGTCGAACTAACGGGGGAGCCCCCCAAAGCCGTCGATGGGTAGGGGAAGAAGTCCAGGTCGTTGACGAACTCGTCGGTCAACGTGATGGCCACCAGCGGCAAAAATCCATCGATGGGCACGCCCGATGCCAGTGCATGCCCCGACGGCAGCGCGGCCAGGGCGACCAACCAAATCAGTCCGCCCGCACAGCCCCGCACCATGAATGCCCCCTCAAGCGCCGAAGTACCCCTGAGGTCAGGCTAAACCGCGGGCCCAGGGGCGTCAAGAAATGGGGCGGGGCGAAATGCCAGCCAGCTCGCGCCAAACAAAGCGCTTGGCGCTCACATGAAGATTTAGCCGCGGGCCTCGGCCCGCGGCTAAATGGGCCGTCGCCCCGGCTCACACCGCCGGCCGGCCGATGCTGTAGTACCTATAGCCGCGCCGCTTCATCCGCTCCGGCGAGTAAAGATTCCGCCCGTCGAAGATCACCGGCGACTTCATTACCTGGTACATCTCGGCGAAATCGGGCGAATGGTAGTCCTTCCACTCGGTCATGATCGCCAGGGCGTCGACGCCGTCGAGGGCATCCATGAGCGTGTCGCAGTAGACGAGCTTGTCGTCGTACTGGGCGCGGACGTTGGCCATCGCCTCGGGATCGTGCACCCGCACCGTCGCCCCGTGGGCCAGCAGCCAGTCGATCAGCACCAGCGCCGGCGCTTCGCGAATGTCGTCGGTCCGCGGCTTGAACGCCAGGCCCCACACGGCGATCGTTTTGCCGCCGAGCTTGCCTTCGAAGTGCGCGTTGATCTTCTCGGCGAGCACATGTTTTTGCCGTTCGTTCACCGCGTCGACCGCGCGCAGGATCTCAGTCTCGATGCCGTGCTGCATGGCCATCGCCTCCAGCGCCCGCACGTCCTTCGGGAAGCAACTGCCGCCGTAGCCAACGCCGGGGAACAGAAACGCGAACCCGATGCGGCTGTCGTGCCCGATGCCGCGGCGCACGTCGTTGATATCGCCGCCCATTTGTTCGCAGAGGTTGGCCATCTCGTTGATGAAGCTGATCTTCGTCGAGAGCAGCGCGTTGGCCACGTACTTGGTCATCTCCGCGCTTTCGGGCGACATGACCAGAAACGGGTTCTCGGTGCGCAGGAACGGTTGGTAGAGCTGCGAAAGGATGTCGGCCACCTCGGGTCGACGAACGCCCACCACGACGCGATCGGGCTTCATGAAATCCTCGATCGCGGCGCCTTCCTTGAGAAACTCGGGGTTGGAGGCGACGTCGCAATCGCGCCCCGTCAATTCCAGCAGCATCGCGGTGATCCGCGCGCAGGTGCCGACCGGCACCGTGCTCTTGGTCACCACCACGGCGTCGGCGCGAAGGTGCGGTGCAATGCTCTCCACCACGCTCCACAGCGCCGACAGATTTGCCGCGCCGTCGGCGCCTTGCGGCGTCCCCACGGCCAGGTACACGATCTCCGCCTGCTTGACCGCCGCCGCGAGATCGGTCGTGAACGTGAGCCGCTGGGCGCTCGCATTGTGCTCGACCATCTCGGCCAGGCCTGGCTCGTAGATGGGGATCTCGCCGCGGTTGAGGGCTTCGATCTTTGTCTGATCAATGTCAATGCAGGTGACGTCGTTGCCGCTGTCAGCAAAGCAGGTTCCGGTCACCAGGCCGACATAGCCGGTGCCCACGACGGCGATTTTCATGCGTATGTGTCCCAAGCGGTGGGTCGGAAGGCAGGCCGTCGCAGCGGCCCGCGGCGGGAGTTTTTATCTGTCTTCAGCATACCTGTTGCCAGGAGCCTGGCCAACAAACTCGCGAACGGCCGCGTCGTCGATTGTTGCCGCGCCGAAGCAGTCGCGGATCGATCGCACCGCCTGAATCACAGGCCTCGCCGTACACGCGACGCGCCAAGCGAACTAATCGGCGCAACCGTAAAATGCCGCGGCCGCGAGGCCCGTGCGGAGTTTGACAAGCTCGACAATCGCGTTGACCTCCGCATCGGCCAGCGGCGTGACGTAGCTCTCCGCCGGCCGCCGCGCTACCGTGTAGACCTGCACGAGCTTCAATTGCCCGCCCGCGGCGACGATCTCGCTGAGGCGATCGCAAAAGGCCGCCAGCTCGGCCTCCGGCGGCGCTTCGCCGGCCACGCGCATGAACAGCGATTGAATCACCAAAGGCCGTACCCGCGCCGCGGCGGTAATGTTGTCCAGAATCTGCTGGAACGGAATCGGCGTGCGGTCGACCAGCTTGAAATACTCGGGCGTCCCCGCCTCGAGCTTCGCCCAGATCTCGCCGTTGTTGGCGTCCAGAATCTCCAACCCCCGCTGCACGTGCGGGCGATGAAACATGCTGGCGTTGGTGATAAGCACCAGCTTGATGGGGGACTGTGGAATGGGGAATGAGGAATGGGGTCGGGCATTCCCCATTCCCCATTCCACAGTCCCCATTTCCTTGCTTTTCTTCAGCTCTGCGCACTTGGAGATAATCTCGTCGAAGTTCTTGTACGTCGTCGGCTCGCCGTCGCCGGAGAACGCGATGTCGTTGAGCCGCCGCAGCGAGGGGGGCGTGTCGCGAAACTTCGCCGTCTCGAAAATGGCGCCTGAAATCACGAAGTCGAGCATGTCGCTCAGTTCAGCCAGCAGCGCGTCGATCTCGACGAATCGCGTTTCGCTCTGCCGCGTGCGATCGACCTGGCAGTAGATGCAATCGAAGTTGCAGACCTTGTCGGGATTGAGGTTCACCCCGATCGACAACCCGCCCGACCGCCGGCTGAGCACGGGATACACGAACCGGTTCGCCTCGAACGAACGCTCGTGCAGCAGATGGAGCTGGTGAGTGGACATGGCAGGGGAGGCTATCGGCTGTCGGCGATCGGCCAGAAGCAATGCGTCGCCCAAACTTCTTGGCCTTGGCGAGCATCAATCATAGCGCCGATGCCGACGCCCGGCGAGCCATCCGCGGCGTCCCGTCTGGCCGACGGCCGAAAGCCGAAAGCCGATAGCCTCCCAACTCACCACTTCGTCGGGTCGAGCAGCGACTTGATGGGAATCGACTTGAACTGCCCGGCGGTGCGCGATGCAAGGTCGGCCAACGAACTGTTCGGCCGTTCCTCGTAGCAGAAATGGATCACGTTGATCCGCGTCTTCGCTCGCTTTCTCATCTGCATAATGCGCCGCAGAGCGCTGTTGGTGGGGTCGTCCTTAGCCTCGCCGTCAGTCAGCAGAAAGATCACGTCGGGCTCCAGCTTCAATGCCATTTCCAGGCCGGCCAGATGATTGGTGTTCTGCTCGGCGACGAGCTGGTAGATAAACTGCTGGGCCGCCTCCTTGGTCTTCGCGTCGGCGTGCGAGATGCCGTCGGGGGCGTAGTGGTCTTCGAACGCCATAGCGAAGTCGTTGTAGAAGATCATGGCGAACTCGCCGCCGTCGCTCAGCTCATTGATGCTCTTGATCAGCTCGTCCTTGGCGGCCTGGAGCGAGGTGATCGTTTTGCTCTTGCCGTCTGAGTAGGTGTACGTGAATGCCGAGTTCATGCTCTCGGAGCGGTCGAACACATAGACGATGCGGCGGCCCTCGTCGCGGAGTCCGAACATGCCCGTGGCGGAGCCCGGTCCGGTGCCATCGCCCACGCCGGGGCCATGGCCCTTGCCTCGGCCGCCGCCGCTGCCGCCGCCCGTGCCAAGGCCGCGGAGGCCCCACTCGCCAATCGTGGCCACGTCGGCCAAAACGTCGCTGGGGCCAATGGGCGAGGCGATCTCATCACTCACCGCTCCCCACTCGGACACGACCTGCGTCTCGGTGAACAGCGGGTTGTCGAGCTCCGGTAGCGCGGAAGCGAGATCGTCGACGGCCGCATCGAGCGGCGCCGGGTCGAGCACGTCGTCCGTGCCGTCGGTTCCGCCTCCGCCGCCGGCCAGCTCGTCGGTCCCCTCGGCCCAGTCGACGATCACCTCGGTGAGGTGCGGCTTGGACGATTCGGTGACCACGAGACCGAGAACAATCAGCACCGCGAAGTGGAACACCAGCGACGCCAATCCGCTGGGCAGATCCTGGAAGGCCCTGCCGCGCGCAGGGGGTTCCGACGCCGCGGGCCCAGGCGGTTGTGCGGTCCGCGCACGCCGGGTAACGCGCGGTTCGATCTTTGGAGCAGGACCGGCGGCGGTCCCGGCGCGCAGCACGCGCGACATGGCGTGGTCCTCTCTCGTCTCTCTCGCGTGTTCCTCGACCGCGCACCGACGCCATTCCGGCGCGCGGTCCGCCCGATAAGCAGCAGGGAAGATTCGTAGCTGGCGGCCAGGATCGGCCACGATTCAGTATGTCCATAAGCAGCGGGAAAGACAAATCCGAGCTCGCGTCGGCCGCGGTTGACCACGTTTCACACGGTTCCCCGGCGATGCGGAGCATCGCGGCTGGAATGAGTCCGACCTCCCGCCCTCCGGCCTCTTCCTCCAAGATTGTTGAACTCTCCCAATTGTGCCGCCGATATCAGTGGTACGGGCTGTAGTACCCGGCTTGCCTCGTCGCATCATCGCGAACGGGCGGCCTCTGCGGCCCCACGACGCTTCGCCGCTGGCGCCTCGCACGCCGGAAGCGACGGGGCGCGCCGCGATCTCGCTGACTTCGCAGGCGCGCCCGGCGGTTCTCAAGGGGGGGAATCTCATGAAACAATGCCTCGCATTGGCGGGCCTCGTGTGCCTGTTGGCCACGGGCTGCGCCACCACCGGCGGAACCGCCGGACACGTGACTCTTTCGCAAAGGGCGCCGCGTCCCACGATCATGCGGGACTACAAAAGGCCGGGGCCTGACTCGGCCGTCCAACTGGCCGCGTTCCGCGACTCCTGCGGCGTGACGTGCGGCGGCGCCGTCGGCTGCGGCGATGGCTGCGACGGTTCCTGCGGCGGCCTCTGCCAACAACTGATCGACGGCATCGCCAGCGGCGGTTGCGGCTCCAATGGCGGTGGCCCCGGCGGGCTGTGCCCCTGCGGCAGCTATCCGCAGGCCAACATGTTCAACCAGGGCCCGCCGGTCGGCCAGACCGCCTACCCGTACTACACCGTCCGCGGCCCGCGCGACTTCCTGCGGAACAACCCGCCGACGATCGGGCCGTACTGATTTGCTTGGGGGGGATGCCGCAGCCGATGGTCGCGGCAAGAAGAGGATGCCGCGATCGATGATTGCGGCCAAGCGAGCAAGGATGCTCGACAAGCCAGCCGGAGAGCGTGCACGGATGCGCGCACGCCGGCTGGTTTTTTTTGTTGGCCATCGGCTCTCGGCTATCGGCGGTCGGCCAGACGAAGCGCCGTTCCTTCTGGCCGATGGCTGACAGCCGACAGCCCTCCTCACACCGGCGTCGCGATCAGCGCGATATTCTGCCCGCCGAAGCCGAAGCTGTTCGACAACGCGGCCCGCACCTTGTGCTCGCGGGCCTTGTTGGGCACGTAATCGAGGTCGCACGCGGGGTCGGGCGTTTCGTAGTTGATCGTGGGCGGCACGATCCCCCCGCGCATCGCCATCAGGCAGATGATCAGCTCGGTCGCGCCCGCGGCGGCGATCAGGTGCCCCGTCATGCTTTTGGTGCTGGAGACCGGAATCTTGTCGGCGTGCTCGCCCAGCGCCGTGCGGATGGCCAGCGTCTCCACCTTGTCGTTCACCGCGGTGCTCGTGCCGTGGGCGTTGATGTAGTGCACGTCCTGGCGGTTGAGCCCCGCGTCGGCTAGGGCCATCGCGATGCACTTGGCGGCGCCGCGGCCCTCGGGATGCGTGTCGGTAATGCGGAACGCGTCGGCCGTGGTGCCGTAGCCGGCGATCTCGCCGTAGATCGGCGCCCCGCGCTGCTTAGCCCGCTCGTACTCTTCCAGCACGACCATCGCGGCGCCTTCGCCCAGCACGAACCCATCGCGATGCAGGTCGAACGGCCGGGAGGCCCGCTCGGGTTCGTCGTTTCGCTCGCTCAGCGCGGTGAGCAGGTTGAACCCCGTGACGCCGAACGGATGGATCATGCTGTGGGCGCCGCCGGAGAGCATCACGTCGGCCTCGCCGCGGCGGATGATCTCGGTCGCCTCGCCGATCGCCTGGCTGCTGGCGGCGCAGGCGGTCAGGCAGTTGGCGTGCGGGCCCTGGGCGTTGAACATGCCGGCGAGATACCCGGCCGGCATGTTGGGCTCCTGCTCGAGTTCGGCGACGGGGTCGAGCTCTTTGAGCCCCATTTCGATGAAGGTCTTCAACGAGAACTCGCCGCCCGTGCTCGCGGCCGTCATCATCCGCGCGAAGCGGTAAAAATCCTGCTGCCCCTCGCCGGCGCCCAGGTACACGCCGAATCGTTCGGGATCGAGGCTGTCGCCGGAGGAGCCCTCCAGCACGCCCGAGTCGCGCATCGCCTGCTTGGCGGCGCCGCCGGCGAACGTCGTGTGGCGGCTGCGGCCTGCCCACACGGCGGGATCCTCGCCGTCCTCGGCGATCGACCAGTCGCGCACCTCGGCCGAGATGTTGGTGGGGAAGTTGCTGGCGTCGAAGAGCGTCGTCTTACCGACGCCGCTTTTGCCAGCAAGCAGATTTTCCCACAGCTCTTGCGGCGTGGTCCCCAATGGGGTCACGCAGCCCATTCCAGTGACGACGACGCGGCGACGCATAGGTTTACGGTGCTCAAGAACGCACCGACCGATCCGGGAAGACAGGGAAATGCGGAGCGGCCTTTAGCGGTTCGCCCCGGCGAGCCGTAGGCTCGCAGCTAGGAAATCAAGAGCGGTGCCCGATTCCAGTGTAGCCCTCTCGCTCCGCGAGAGGAATTCGTCTCGCTCCAGCGAGACGGCGACAATCTGGCGCCGCGCTAGCTGCCCGCGGCGGCGATGGCCTCCTCGTCGAGCGGATAGTCCTTGGGGTCCAGCCGGCGGCCGTCCTGCTTGACGCCCACTTCGAACACGCCGACAAGCTGCAGCCAGTGCTGTAGATCCCGCGGGCGGAAGAGTCGGGCCCCCATCTTCTGGGCCATCTCCTCGCCCATCCGCGCGTACATCAATTGCACGTCACCATGCAGTCGGTCGCCGTCGTAGACGCTGCCGGAGACCTGGGCGCTGTCGGCGCGAACCCAGTCGATCTTCACCCGATACTCGAGCAGATGCCCGGGGCGCGCCCGGCCGGTGAACCTGGCCTTGGACAGCTTGGCCAGTACCACGAGCTCGCTGAAGCCGTAGTGCTCGCTCACGAGCAGCCCGCCCGCCTGGGCGACGCCCTCGATCACCAGCGTGTTGGGCATCACCGGGTAGCCCGTATGATGCTCGTGCAGGTGATCCTCCGCCAGCGAGACGCCCTTGACCGCCGTGGCGTGCGAGCCGCTGACGAACTCGGTAAATCGGTCGATCCAGAACCAACGCATGGGGCTCGCCTTTGGCGAGGGCCTTCGGCTATCGGCTTTCGGCTGTCGGCCAGAGTGAATTCCCACCCTTTCTGGCCGATAGCCGACAGCCGACAGCCGACAGCCCGTCTACGCGCTCTTCTTCAGCTTGTAGTCAACGAAGTTGCACATGTCCTGCACCGTGAGCGTTTCGCCCAGGTTTTGCACGTTGGGATTCGCTTCAAACTTGCTGAGATCCGCGAACGGCATCCGCTGCTTGAGCTGGGCGATGCCCTCGGCGGTCACCTTGCCGTCCTGCACGTAGTCGGCATTCTCAAGCACGTCCATCGGAATCAGCTCGCCGCGCTCGATCTTGATGTCGAACGCCTTTTCCAGGCGAAAGACGATGTCCAGAAAATCGATGCTCTCGGCGTCGAGGTCGCCGCGAAGCGTCGCCTCGGGCGTCACCTCGTCGTCGTCCACGCCCAGGGCGTCGACCAGCGCTTCGCGCACCTTGTCAAAAATCTCTTCTTGAGAGGCCATCGTTCAACTCCACCTTCAGCGAAATATGGGAACCTTGTATGGCGAGGCTCGCACGGCAGGCGAGCCGCGTTGGCAGCGTTTGTGTTATTTCACGCCCTGCGCGATTCCGCGCGTCAACAGCGACTCCATCGCGCGCTGGTGGGCGAGCATCCGCGCGTCGAGGCCGGCCAGCTCCGGTTGGGCCTCGGCCAGGTTGTAGCACTCCAATGACAACCGCCCGCTAACGCAAACCCGCCCGTCGACCTGACCTTCGAACTTGCAGTGCACCAGCGCGTCTTCGCGCTTCACCAGGCCCACGGTCAGCCGTAGCTCATGCCCCGGCGTCACAAAGTCGGTGAACTTCACCGACCGCGCTTCGCTGAGCACAATCATGCTGTGAGCGTAGTCTTCGCTGATCCGCACCAGCCAGATGGCCGCCTGCGTGGCGGCCTCCAGCATAAACACGCCCGGCAAGACCGGAAACTCGGGAAAGTGGTCCGCCAGGTACTCCTCGGCCAGCGACACGGCCTTGACGGCAGTAATCTCGACGTCCGGCTCCAGCGAACAAATCCGATCCAGCAAACAGAATCGCATGGGGAACGGCTCGCGGCGGACGGCGAAAGATGGGGATGCTGACCCAAGGCGGCAAGATAGCGAAACGCGTGATTATAGCGACGCGTCCCAGCGGCCACAACGGCGGCAGGCGTCCGCCGGGGTTCAAGGGCGTAAGAAGGCATTCGTAGTCTTGCTGGGTGCTGGTAAGCTGGGGTTCGG
>CAYSFP010000064.1:0-29038 GCA_964430075.1 uncultured Planctomycetaceae bacterium
TGTCCATATCATTTCAACAGCGAACGAGTTAGACAAAGTTCAAGTGCCATTCACCAAGCGGCCCCTTTTTGGGGCCTTCCCCATACTCTACCGACTCTGCCGGTAGTTATTGATTTCGTGGATTGCGGGCCCGCATCGCCAGCGGCAATGGGCTCGCCCCCAACTTCGCCCCAAATCGGGGCACGGACTTTCGCGCAATGATTCAGCCCCATGAACGGGTACGGGAGTTGCGGTACGAGGTTGTTGTTGATCGCGCGCCAGATTCCCGAGGCCAAAGCCATGTCGTCACATTCTTCCGTCTCGGTCGATCATCGTTCACTGTGGCAGGCCGACGACTGTTTGCCTTCGTTCCCGCGCGTGACCGCCAGCATGGAGGCGGACGTGTGCATCGTGGGCGCCGGGATCGCCGGGCTGTCCGTGGGCTACGCCTTATCAAAGGCGGGGACGTCTGTGATCTTGATCGACGACGGGCCGATCGCGAGCGGAATGTCCTTGGTTACGACCGCGCATTTGTCCAGTGTCATCGACGACCGCTTCGTCAACATCGAGCGCTGGCACGGCGCCGATGGCGCTCGCCTGGCCGCTGAGAGCCACGCGGCGGCTATTCAATGCATCGAAGACACCGTGCGAGAGACCCACGCCGACTGCGACTTCCGCCGCGTCGATGGCTACCTGTTCTGTGCACCCGATGACGGCGAGGATTTGCTGCGAGAAGAATTGGACGCCGCCCAACGCGCCGGCGTCGACTGCTCGTTCGTGCAGCGAACGCCGCTTGGTTCTTTAAGCACGGGTCGTTGCTTGGCGTTTCCCCGCCAAGCGCGAGTTCACGCGGCCAAGTATTTCGCGGCCCTGGCTGCCGCCATCGATCAGCGAGGCGGACGCATCTTCACTCACTCGCATGTCGACCGCATCGACAGCGGAAAGCGGGCGATCGTCCACATCGGCGAGCACTCTATTCACGCCGAGCACGTCGTGGTCGCGACGAACGCTCCGATCAACGACATGTTCGTTCTGCATACCAAGCAAGCGCCCTACATGACCTACGTCATCGCGGGGCAGGTTCCTGCCAAAGACGTCGCCGACGCCCTCTTCTGGGATACAGCCAATCCGTACCATTATGTGCGTCTGCAACCTTCCGACGACCCGGCGCGTCCCTGGCTCATCGTTGGCGGCGAGGATCATAAGTCGGGACAAGCCGATGATGCGGACCAGCGGCATACACGGCTGGAGGAGTGGGCGCGCGAGTGCGTTCCCAGCCTTGGCCCCGTCGAGCTCGTGTGGGGCGGGCAATGCATGGAAACCGTTGACGGATTGGCCTTCATCGGCGGGAACCCACGGGATAGCCCGAACATCTATGTTGCCACCGGCGACTCGGGAATGGGAATAACGCATGGCGTTATCGCGGGCATGCTTCTTAGCGATTTGGTCCTGGGACGCGAGAATCCCTGGGCGGCTCTGTATGATCCGACGCGCAAGTCGCTGCGCGCGATGGGCCGGTTCGCCAAGGAAAACCTGAACGTTGCCGCCCAATACGCCGATTGGATTGCGCCATCGGAGGTCTCCGACATGGGCAAAATCGCTCGTGGGAGCGGCGCGGTGCTTCGGCGCGGGTTCTCGCGGGTTGCGGTCCATCGCGGCGATGACGGTCAGGTCACCGAGCTTTCGGCGACATGCCCGCACCTGGGCTGCGTGGTCCACTGGAACACGTCCGAGAAGACGTGGGATTGCCCCTGCCACGGCTCCCGATTTCGGGCCAGCGGAGAGGTGATCAACGGACCGGCGAATGTTGCCCTGAAAGCCTCACAGACATAAGCGGAACCACTGTGCGATTCCACGGCGAGGACGCCCAGAAAGGCCCGATCCTTTGTGCACCTATCTTCAGGACC
Organism: uncultured Planctomycetaceae bacterium; assembly: GCA_964430075.1. GTDB lineage: Bacteria > Planctomycetota > Planctomycetia > Pirellulales > Lacipirellulaceae > Lacipirellula. Next base: position 1,887 of record CAYSFP010000064.1, read on the forward strand.
ACCTTGCTGGCGCTGCATTCGCCGTCAGCCTGCTGGAGGACCTGCGTGACAATGGCGATGAATCCGTCCGGTCGTGGGCAGGCGCCTTGCTTCCGGAGATCGAAGCGGACCGCGGAACGTTGCAGCGACTCGCCGAGGTCGTCGGCGACGGCGGCAGCGTCGTGAAGGAATCCACGGCATGGTTGGCGCAGAAGGCAAGCCGCGTGAAACTCTCGCCGGGCGATCCCCTTGGCACATTCGAGGCAATTGAGATGCTTTGCCTGGGCATCCTCGGCAAGCGCTCGCTCTGGCAAGCGCTCCGAGTTCTGGCGGACGATGCGCGCATTACAGCTCTCAAACTTGAAACACTTGAGGTTCGGGCCCAAAGTCAGTACGAGAGCGCCGAGCGAACGCGACTATCCGCCGCAAAGCTCGCATTAACTGTCAGCGACAAGTGACTTCTCATCTGTGGCTCGCGAAATGCAGCTGCGAGCTTCGCAAGCGACGGGACAGACTTGCGACAACTGCGCAAGCAGTTCTGCTCACCGCAGAGTGTGACAGAATCCGCGCGCCGCTCAACCCCCGCAAATGCGGGGGATAAACACGCCATTGTTATCATTTATGATATGAATGCGCGGAATAACGGCGCCGCCAGCGATTTTTCCATCGCAGGTGGGGTGAATACCCTAGCTCTTAGCGGGTAAATGGTCCGCAATGCAAGATTCTTGATCGTGCGGCGCGAGTCCGCCTTGACGCGGTAAGCGAGCGACCTATAACGCGAAGGCCTTCTGAGAATCTGACCAACTTGTCTTCGGAACTATATCCCCCCCTAACTCCTCTTCCGCTCGCTGATGCTGCGCAGTTCGAGGCGACGCATCTTTAGTCGTCGCGCTTCGACCGGCGTGCGCCAACGCGCAATCGCTTGGGAAAGAACGTGCTTTCCAGCGAAGCCGTTCGGGACCTTGCCGCTTGAATGGTTAACTCGGGTACGGAATGGACGTTGTCGCGAGTGATGACCCCTCACATTCCCAAGGCAAAGCGACAACTCCTGCACCTTGGCCATGCCGACGTTGGGTCGATGATTTCGCTTGTCGCGTCGGCAGGGGATCCTCTTTCCGCCTTGTCGGTGAGCGAACGCAAGGAGCGATTCTTCCACCAACTCTCCAAACTGGTGCCGGCAGACTGCTGGTGGTGGTCCGTTACTCAAATCGGATCGTCCGCCGGAGAACCAATCACGCTCGACGGCCTCGATGGGGGCTGGAGCGATCAGCGCCAGAGAAGGGAGCTGCTCGACATCATACGTCTGGGATCGGTTCACCCGGCCGTCGAGCGGGCGACGCGTGAAGCGATTCGCGCTCGCTGCGATTTGACGTTCTGCCGGAGCGATCTCATGGACGACGAAACGTGGACTCGAAGCGACCTTGGACAGGCGTGGCGCACAGCCGGTTTCGACGCCTTTGTCATCTCTCTTTTTCCTCTGGAATCGCTGAGCTACAGTGGCATCTGGTTATGCCGGAAAATGCACGGCCAGCCATTTTCGCCGCGCGATTGCCAGGTGCTCCACTCCCTTTTTAAGCACACAGCGTGGCTCCACAAGCATTCGACCGCAGGGTCGGCGTCGGTGAATCTGCTCGCGTTGTCGCCGCGCGAGCGGGACGTTTTAGTACGGCTCCTGAAGGGGGACTCACGTAAGCAGGTTGCAACCAAACTCAACTTAAGCGTCCATACGGTCGCGGATCACCTGAAGGTGATCTACCGCAAGTTGGGCGTCACCAGCCGCGCGGAGCTGTTGGCGAAATTCATCTCCAGCAGCCATTGAGGATGCTCCGCATCGGCCGCCAAGGCAGCGCCTCGTGAGATGCCGCACGGTAAGTTTCGCAACGGCGTATTGCTGGCTCGTTCGGGCGATCGGCAGCCGCGGGTTGTCGCGTACCTCGCGAACCGCTCAAATGGTCGATGGGTTCATTCCCCGTCCGCAGCAGTCGACCTGCGACGACCATCGAGCAACCCTTGGGAAACCACGATGCCAGCGCTCTCCGTCGAAGGAGTGGGAAACTTTGATGTGCCCGAGGGCAAGCGACTTGTGCTGGCCCTGGAGGAAGAGGCGGGCATCGATCAGCTTCACGCGTGCGGTGGAAACGCCCGCTGTACGACCTGCCGGATCGAGTTTATCTCGGGCGAGCCGACCCGCATAACCGTGGCCGAACGCGACCTCCTGGCGGCGCGGGGATTGTCGGGCGTGCGGCTGAGCTGTCAGATCATGTGCGATCACGACATGACGGTCCGTGCCATCAGCCGATTAGAAGGCAGTGGGCGCGCCGACGCGGGGAGCAAACCCGCCGAGGATCTCCAGCCCCCGCCGACGTGGGTCGAGAAGTAGCGCTGCGTACGGAGCGAAGCGGAAGGGCTTCTGCGAACTGTTCAACCGCGTGGAGCGCTCCTCGTGGCCTTCGCCCGCGCGTTCATAAAAAAAGCGGAGGGCATGGGACTCGAACCCACAACCGGTTTCCCGGCACCTGAATTCCAATCAGGCCGCTAGCCATTCGCTTACCCTCCGGGGGGAAGGCTGGAGACTGGTGGCTAGAGACCGTAGGTCTCACGCTCGGAAGGGTACGTTCGCCGCGAAGGCGGCCCTCAACCAGTCTGGCCTTCGACTTAATACTAGGGCATGAATCGAGCGTTGTCAGCTAGTCAAGGGACAACGCAAGACGCAGATCAAAGCGTTGGGAGCCTGCGTCGCAAACGATGCCTCGTCTGACCTCCAGCCTCCAGCCTGATTCCTAATCCAGCGCGTGCGCGCCCTGGATCAGCATCACGAACTCTGCGTTCGACTTGAACTTGCCCAGCTTGCTCGTGAGCTGCTCCATCGCGTCGACGTGATGCATGCTGGACAGCGTGCGCCGCAGCATCGTCGAGGCGTGGAGAAATTCCGGCGGCAGCAGCTTTTCCTCGCGGCGCGTGCCGGACTGCTCGATGTCGATGGCCGGCCACACGCGTCGATCGGCCAACTTGCGGTCGAGCACTAGCTCCATGTTGCCCGTGCCTTTGAACTCCTGAAAGATCAGCTCGTCCATGCGGCTGCCAGTGTCGATGAGCGCGGTGCCCAGAATCGTGAGCGAACCGCCTTCTTCGAACGCTCGGGCCGTGGCAAACAGCTTTTTGGGCACGTCCATCGCCTTGATGTCGACGCCGCCGCTCATGGTGCGGCCGGTGTTGCCCACCCACTTGTTGAAGGCCCGTGCGAGCCGCGTAATCGAATCGAGCACCATGAACACATCCTTGCCCATTTCCGCGAGGCGCTGACAGCGGGCCACGACGAGCTGGGCCAGGCGCACGTGACTTTCGACGTCCTTATCGAGGCTGCTGGCGAACACTTCGCCGTTGACGTTGCGGCGCATGTCGGTGACCTCTTCCGGCCGCTCGTCGATGAGCAGCACGATGTTGGTCACTTCGGGATAGTTCGCCGTGATCGCCTGGGTGACGTGCTGCATCATCACGGTCTTGCCGGTGCGCGGGGGCGCGACGATCAGCGCGCGTTGGCCGCGTCCCAGCGGCGTGAGCAGATCCATGACGCGGGTGGTCAGCGGCGCGGCTCCCGTTTCCAGCCGCAGCCATTCTTCGGGATTGATGGGCGTCAGTTGGTCGAACGGCTTGACGTTGACGTAGTCCTCGGGCGAAATGCCGTCCACATCCAGGATTTCTCGCAGCCGCGGCCCCTGCTGCTTGCGGTGGTGCTGGACCATGCCGCTGATCAGCACTCCCTCGCGCAGCCCGAACTTTTCGATCATCGTGCCGGGCACGAAGGGATCGGTGCGCTCGCGATTAAAATTTGTGGACGGATCGCGCAGAAACCCGTAGCCGTTGGGGTGCATCTCCAGCACGCCCGAACCGGCCGTCAGCGGAAGGTAGTCGCCATTGTCTTGGGGTTCGTAGTCGCGGCGACCTTGATCGGGACGATAGGGTCGTCGGCCGCCGTGCTGACCTCCCGGCCCGCGACCGCCGCCCATCCGATTGCCGCCTCCGCTGCGCCCATTCACATTGCGACCGCGGTAACGACCGCCAGATCGCTGCTTCTTCTTAGCCATTCGAACAAGATTCCTCAATCAAGTGCGCTCGCGCTGGAGCGCCATACAACGCCATCGAGCCGCAACTCCGTGCGCTCGATCCCACGCTCTGCGCGGCAAAGGGCCGCACAGTTTGTCAATCACAACGAACAAGTCCGGTCAACCGGAGCATCAATGCAGGAGTTCGTGTCCGCGGCAAATTACCTGCCTACCATGGTCACATATCAATCCACAAGTCCATGCTGTGGCGACGACACACGGTTAGACTCCGGCATCCTTAATCATTCTGCCGCGACGCCCACGGGCTACGAACCGAATGCGCAGCTGTCTCGAAGACTGACTTCAGCGTGACTCAACTTGCCGCTCACCTGACGCTGGAACTCCGGCGTGGCGCGCGGCGCTTGCCGCTCGTAGCGACCAAGTGCAAAACGCGACCAAGTGCAAAACGGGCGCCGAAATGCTAGCCGATCGATGCCGCACCTCGAGTCGCGAGGTTCCTCATGTTGTCGTCGAGCGCACCGCAAGCATCATGCAGCACGCGACCCTTTCCAATCGGGCAACGGCCAATCGCCGCGACGATACGCGAGTATTTCGTGTCAAACTCGGCATCGCCAATCGAACAGTTGCGAACGCTCCGCACAGCGGCTTCGGGCTAAGCGGACCGCGCAGGTCGCTAAGCCGCCAAAGGTAGTTCCGATCCACGCGAACGCCGAGTCGATCGCGCGAGCAGAGACTCGTCCCCAAAAACCCGAGGCGTCGTCGCAGCGTCCGCTAATTCACGGTCGGCCGGTTCGCACCCTTCCAGGAAGGACGCCCGATCGCAACCGAGACGCAACAACCAGTGCCATGCGGGGAAGCCATTGTCGGCTTCAAGAGCCTGCCGAAATGCCAGCAGGGTTTTGAACTACGCGCTAATATTAGTTCCGACAGCCCGCGTGTCAAGCTTCTTTTATCGTTCCCGAGGCTCACAAGTCGCGGAGGGGGCGGTCGGGTGACAGACCGCCGGCGTGCGTCGGGGTCGTCACTTTGCCGCTCCGCCGCGCCCACAACCCTCACTGCCCCGGCCACCCGGTTTCGGAACTCGGGGAGGACGAATCTCGACGCTGCGGACCTAAGTTGTTTCTCAATCGTGGCTTAGTTGAGAAACGTGAGCCACGTTGGGGGGCACGCGATAGCACGATAGGTCGACGAAATCGGCAAAGTTACGCGCAAGCGGAGAATTCCGCCAAAGCCGCTCATCCTTCCCAACCGATACCACGGATGAGCGCCGTCCAGCGTTCGCCTTCCCCTTGACGTGGCAGCAAGCCGCGCTAATGACATTAAGCCAATGGATACCGTCATGGTGAGCCGATTCGTCCGCGGTATGTTGATTGCGATGTTCTGTGCACTGTGCGCGCCGGCTACACTTTACGGCCAAACGACGGGCGTGGCCTGGCGCAACAACCTGGACGCTGCCAAGATCGAAGCGGCACAATCCGGGCGGCTGCTTCTGCTGCACTTTTACACGCAAACTTGTGGCCCGTGCAAAGCCCTCGACGCCGGCGTGCTGAGCCAGCCGCAAGTTGGCGCTGCCGTAGAACACAGCTACGTGCCGGTCAAGATCGACGCCGAGGCGAATGAGGCAATCGCCAGAATGTTTCGGATCGATCGCGTGCCGACGGAAGTCGTGCTTACGCCCGAGGGAAAAGTTGTCGCTGTGCTCTCGACGCCCCAGATGCCGGATGCGTACGTCGACCAACTTCAGAATTTGGCCACCCACTTTCGCACCCAGATGCCGAATTCCGGCTCCGCGGCCCCGCCCTCGACGGTCAATCCGGCTTATGCGACTTTGCCGGCAGCGTCCGTCGCGGCGAACCAAGCGGCGTCCGCGCCCGTCGTGCCGCAACAGCAGAGCAATCCCTACGTGGCAGCGACGCCGTCGCTGCCGGGGCCGGCCGCAACGTCGAATCCCGCGGCGGCGGCGCAAGGCGTCACAACGGCCGACGTTAACGCGGCGACCGCGACGCCTACGATGCCGACCAACGCGATGCCACAGAGTTACCGCAGCGCGGCCGCTACGAGCGCACAGCCCTCGGCCCCTGCCACGGTAGCTGGCGCAGCGCCGCCGCCGGAAACCTCCCCCACGACCGCGCCAGCCATGACCGTGGCAGGTTCAACCATGCCTGAAGGCGTCGTGCGCACTCAGCAGCCGCCGCTTCCGGCCAACAGCCCGCCTGTCGCATTCGACGGCTGCTGTCCCGTCACGCTGAAAATGCAAAACAAGTGGGAGGCGGGAAACACTCAATTCGGCGCCGTACACCGCGGCCGAACCTACTTATTCGTCTCCGAGCAACAGCGACAGCAATTCCTCGCCGATCCGGATTCGTACAGCCCGGTGTTCGCCGGCTACGATCCTGTGCTGCTGTTGGACAAGCAGCAGTCGGTGCCCGGTTCGCGTCGCTATGGGTTCCGCTACGGCGGGGCCTTCTACCTGTTCTCGACGCCGGACACGATGGCCCGGTTCAAGACGAGCCCGCAAGTCTATGCCGCGGGCGTACGTCAGGCGATGGCCCGCATCGATGGAGCGGCGAGCGGAACGATTCTGCGCTAGCTCCGAGAAATTGCCTCAATGGGCAAGATCTGCGGCGGCCCAGGTCGACGGTCGCACGGCTGAGGGAGTAAAATACAGGCGGGCCCTTCGCGGCTGCGATCGCCGTCGGCTAACTGGACCGAAGACTCAGTTTCGCTTCGGCCGTACGACTCGAGCGTGCGGCACACAAAGGGACGGCTCGAGCCGCGAGGGCTTTCTTTGCGGAGCGGATTCCGGCTGTCCGCGATCGGCGATCGGCCGGAGGATGCATCGGCCGCGGCGTCCTCCTGGCGGACGACAGCGGCGACTCATTGCGGGCCGCCCGTGCGGGCGACGTTACTGATCTTTGATTGTCCGCTGAAGCTGGATCACGCGCGTGCGAATCTCCTCCATGTTGGGGTTGAGCCGCAGCGCCCGGCGGAACGACTCGAGCGCGGCCACGAGGTTGTGCAGCACCTCGTACGCCTGCCCCATGACCGCCGCTGCCTGGAAATGGTAGGCGTTGATCTCGAGTGCCTGCTGGCAATCGCGAATCGACGCATCGTACTGCCCCATGTGGAAGTACGCCTTGCCGCGCTGATACCACGAGTGCGCAATCCAGGGCGCTTCCTGAATCAGCTTGCTCGCGAGGCGCGCAGCGCGATCGTAATCGCCCTCCTCGATCTGCTCGTCGACGGCCGCGAGGCGCCGCTCGTGATCCGGCGCTCCGATGCGCCGCCAGACGCGGATGATGGCGCTCTCGGCCAGGGTCCGGACGCCCCGATCGATGTCGACCAGCGCCCGACCCAGAACATGGTTTGAGCGATAATCGCCTAACCGACCCAGGGCCAGAATGGCGCCGCGCCGGCCGGCCCGGTCGCCGTGTTCGACGAGCCGCTCTAGCGTGCCGACCATATAGTGTCCCGAGGCGTTCCGCAGAAACGCGGCAATATCGTGATCCACGAGATACTGCTCGTAGAACTCGACAAGCAACGGGACCTGGTGAATTTCTTCGCTCACAGCGATCTTGGAAGCCGTCGGCGAGGTGTTCTTACTTGCGCCCGCCGGCGGCCCCACGCCACGGAGGACGGCTTGGCCGACTGGACACATGGTTGAGTTTAATTGCAAACTGCACGGACACAACGAAAATATGAAAAGGACGCAAACGGCGGACTTGCGGGGTCTTGACTGATCTCATCGAGCAACTTTCGACGAAGACGCCCATGGCGGCGTTGCAGCTCGCGAGGGCTTTGACTATCGCGACATATCCTTTGAAAACACGGCATCCGCCGTGCGTCGATTACATCGTCGCCTGGGGCGGCCTGTTGGCGGCGTGCCTGGTCGCGACCGGCGCGCGCGCCCGCGCACAAACGCCGCTGCTTGCCGAGCGCGCCTTGGAGCGCCGGCTGGAAAGCCCCGTCACGCTCACATGGCGCGACCAGGCCCTGGGCGAGGCGTTGACGCGACTCGCGTCGCTGCACGACCTGCCGTTGTGGATCGACCGACGCGTAGATGTGCAGCGCGGCGTTCGGCTCTCGATACAAAACGAACCGCTTAGCGCAGCATTGTCTCGGCTGGCCGCTGGGGACGAGCGGCCCTGGGGATGGTCGACGCTGCGGACGGTCGTTTACTTTGGGCCCAAGCAGGCGGCCGATGAGTTGGCGACCGTTTCGGAACTCACTCGGCAGATGCTCGCTAAGGCGCCGGCAGACGTCCGGCGGGCGTGGTTGGCGCCAAAGCTCTGGTCGATTCCCCGGCTCGCCGAGCCCCGCACGCTGCTTCTGAGCACGCTCGACGAAATAGGCGTCGAACTCCAGCATCCTAATGCCATCCCTCACGATTTGTGGCCGGCGCGCGATATCGCAGCGATCGCGCCGGTGGACCGCGCCGTGTTGACGTTGATTGGATTTGATCTGGCGCCACATCCCACCGCCGATGGTCGCCGTTTGGCTGTGGCGCCAATTGAGAGGCCGATGGGAATGTCCCACGAGTATCGCCTTAGCAAGCGGCTGGAGTCGGTCGCCAGCGAGCTGGCCGCCGCGGATGACGGTGTTCGACTCGATCGCAAAGGCAGCCGGCTCGTCGTCGCGGGCCGTTGGGAGGTTCACGAACTGCTCAAGAAGGTCGGACGCCCCAATTCACAGCCGCAGGAGCACGGAAATTCAGGGCGGCCAGAGCGCGGAGCGGAGCAGCGCTTCACGCTGCGAATTCAGGATCAGCCCGTCGGCCGCGTCATCGCACAGTTGGCAGCTCCGCTGAATCTTACTGTCACCTGGGATTTGCAGGCAGACGGCGGAGATTCTACGCTTCAGTCGGCATTGATTTCGTGCGACGTGCGTGACGCCAGCCTCGATGAACTGCTGGCGGCAGTCCTCCAGCCTGCAGGACTCGCGTTTGATCGCGAGGGCGACCGCGTCAGAATCCGCCTGGCGCAATGAAGGGGCTCGGTCGCCTCAGGAGCATGATGCAAACGGCCGGCGCTAACGCATCAACCGGCCGAGCTGCTCGCGCACTTCGGACTCGATCTTGCCCTTGAACATCACCGCGGAAAAGGGAATCTCGCCGTTGACGTCGAGCACCTGCTCACGCGCCGTGATATCGCCGGTGATCTTGATGCCGAATGTCTTGAAGCCAAACTTGAGCGTGTTACCGTTCCAGCCCTGATCCAGGTCGCTCACCTTGTCCTGAAACTTAGCCTGCAGCGACTCGACGAAGCGCTCGAGGCGCGACTTGGCGTCCTCTGCGGTGAGGGAGTGAGGAATCTCGAAGTGGAATTTAGGCACGCGTTTCTCCCGTGGTCAGCCGCCTGTGGGCTTTGTCGTCAACTCAACGTTGCGTCGTTTCAGGCTTCCTCGTCCCGTTACGCCTCGTCATCATAATCGCGACGGTCGTCGTGGTGCCAGAGCGGCAGGCCCGCGCGAATGCGCTGAGCCAAGACTTCGAGTTTTTCATCGGTTCCCGGCATTGCCCGAGTTGCGGGAAATCCTCGCGCTTCAACTTGTTCCGGTTCGTAATCCCAAATGCCGAGCTTGATTGCTTCCAAAACCGATTTGGCCACGTCTGGTCTCTCCCATGATGGTGGTGGAGATTCACGACGGTACGACGGCGCCTCGGCGAATGCTCACCGACGCGCGCCCCCCCTTCGGCCTCAGGCGCCATCCCATGCAGCACGTCAATATCGCGGATCGACGACGCATGTCAAGAAAATGGGCGCCACTCGCAGCCTTCATGCCAGTGGGCCGCACTCTCACGGTCGGTAACCGGCGCTTGCGGAGCGCCGCACGCAACTAGCGTGCCGAGTAAGCTCAGCACGAAGCTGCGCGACGCGCTCCGCGGAGACCGCCGATCCGCGACCTGCGCGACAGGCCGCGCCGCGCACTGCGACCAAGTCCGCATGCTCCAGCGGCGCCTCGATGAATCGGTCGAGTGACAGCCGTCCGGCGATCACCGTTCGCTGACCTGCCGCATGGGCCGCGTTCAACTGACGTGCGAGTTCATCCTTGGCCACAAGTTCCGTCAACGCGCGACCTTGCTTGTCGAACGTGTCCCAGAGCGCCCACAAACAATGCGCTTCTTCGGCAAGTCTGAGGAGCATTTCCGCAGGAGGCGCGTGCGCCGCATCAGCATCGGCGTAGATGACGGCCACGAGCGACTTGCCCGCGCGGGCGATCGTCTCTTGGGCGGCAAGCCACGGTTCTTCCCAGGAAGTACCGGCGCACGCGGCAAGACCCAGCTTCAGGTGGGCGACTCCGGCAACGTCCACAAGTTCATTGTCGCCGCGCCAATCCACAAGCTCCCCCGCCGCGGCCGAGATCGGCGCTCGTCCGGCAACGCGCTCGACGACTTCGCGCGCTGTCGTTGCGTCGACAGCGCCAAGCGGCCCGCGATGCGGCTCTTTGAGATCGATCCAGTCGGCGCCGCCGCGAAGCGCTTCGCGAGCCTCCCATGCATTGCGAACGCTGACTAACAGTTGTGGCGCCATTACCGCTTGCTCTCGTCGACGGCCGCGGGGGCGTGGGACGCCGAGTCCGCGGCGGCGGTCGTGCGCAGCTCACGCAGGCGGGCGTTCAACCGGCGGATGACGTCGCCCGTGAGCGGTTCGCACCACGTGCCGCGAATCGTCACGTAGCCGTCGCACCAGTGGCCCAGGGCGGGCTTGACGCTCACATGCATCCACTCGGGCGCCTTTTGCGACAAACGCGCGACAAGGTTGACGGTCTCCAATCGCCGGCCGCGCATCTCGGGCAAATACGAGGGGCCCTGCCCAAGAAAAAACGCTTCAACGACTTCGCGGGGAACGGCGATCGGCGTCCCTGCCCTCAAGTGAAACAACACGCTGCCGTCGCGATATGCGATGCGCGGTTGGCGGAATTGGCGCACCAGACCCAGCGTAAGCAATGTTCCCACCGCGATCAGCGCCCAACCCAGCACAGCGAGAGTTCTCGCTTCGCTCAGTCCCAGGACCGCGACGCCGACGCCGGCAAGGACTAACGTCGGCACAAGTCCCAGGGTCAGGGCGCGGCGGTTCGTTTGCAGCCAGACCTCGGTCATGTTCGCTCGCCGCCTGCGGTTTGGCCCGATCGCCAAGTCAGTCGCCAGTCTATCGGCCGTTCCATGTCGCTGAAAGTCGGTCGAACGGCGCGCACTCAAGTGGATGCGTTCGATCATTGGCCGCCGGAGATTTCTTCGACGCCCGGTAGACCAATGACGGGCGCGGCCGTCATACTTTACCGCTCGGCTGATGGACTGTGAGGCGGCATCGTGCAATCGCGGGCAGGGCCACCGAAATGAGGCGGCCCTGAGGAAACGTCGATGAGAAAAGTTGCGTTGTTTTCGTCGCTGTTGGTCTTCGGTTTGATCGGCTCCCAAGTTGGCCCCCTCGTGCTCGGTTCGGCTTATGGAGTCGCGTCGTTAGCCATTCGCCTGCTAACGATGATCGGACTGAGCTTCATCATGATCCATGTCGGGTACGAGTTTGAAATCGACAAAAGCAATCCCCGCAAGTATGCGTGGGATTACGTCGTCGCGGCGACGGCCGCTGGCTTTCCGTGGATTTTTTGCTGCTTGTACTTCGTCTTTGTGATGATTCCGCCGGATCACTGGTGGGATTGGCCCGTGTGGCGCGAAACCCTCTTGGCGTCGCGATTTGCCGCGCCAACCTCGGCCGGCGTCCTGTTCAGCATGCTCGCCGCGGCCGGACTCAGCGCCACGTGGCTGTTTCAGAAGGCCCGCGTGCTGGCGATCTTCGACGATCTTGATACGGTATTGTTCATGATCCCGCTGCAGATGGCGATGATCGGCCTGCGCTGGCAACTTGGCGTGACCTTGCTCGTCGTCGTCGTACTGCTCTGGCTGGCGTGGACGTTTTTGCATGAGCTGAAACTTCCCGTGAGTTGGCCCTGGGTGATGGGCTATGCGATTGCGTTGGCCGCCGTCGTCGAGGCCGTCTATCTCGGCAGCAAGGCTGTCGATTCCTCGTTTCCGATTCATCTCGAGGTGCTGCTGCCGGCGTTTGTGCTGGGCTGCGTCATGGCACGGCCTCGGGGGGCCGACCCTCACAGCGACGATGCCGTGGAAGGGCACCAGGACGGTCCGGAATCGCCTAGTGAACAACGCGTGTCCACGATTGTCTCGGCGTGCTTCATGTGCCTGGTCGGGTTGTCCATGCCCTTCTTCATCGGCCCGGAGACCGCTCTGCCGGCGTCCCATGACGTTATTCCTGGTGAGCATGCGCTGGAGCACTTCACCAAGCCTGCCGGTTGGACCGTCATTGCGATCCACGTGATCGCGATTACTGTCTTGAGCAACCTAGGGAAGATGTTTGCCACACTGTGTTATCGACAAGAGGCCAGCTTCCGCGAGCGTCTCGCACTGGGCATTGGCATGTGGCCGCGAGGCGAAGTCGGCGGCGGCGTGCTCGTGCTCTCGTTGGGATACGGAATCAACGGGCCGATTATGCTCGTGGCGATGCTCTCGCTTGCGCTCAATTTGCTGTTGACCGGCGTCTTTATTCTGATCATTAAACGGCTGATCTCGGCGCCAGCCAGCGGGCTTCTGGCGGCAGCAGAATTCAGCGCCTAGGCAGTCTCCTTCAGCCATTCCTTTGCTTTACTGACTTCTGCTGTGCAAGCTCCGACCATTACCGACGAACGCGATTTGGAATCGCTCTGCGATCGGTTGGCGATTGCGCCGCTCGTGGGGCTCGACACGGAATTCGTGTCCGAGGACACGTTTCATCCCGAGCTGTGCCTCGTCCAGCTCATCACGCCGGAAGAGGCGGCGGTCGTTGACCCCCAGCGCGTCGACGTACGGCCGCTGTGGCACGCGGTGTCGCAAGCGGCGGGCGTGGTCGTGTGGCATGCCGGGCGCGAGGAGCTTAACTTTCTGCTGCGGTCCGCGGGTAAGATGCCCAAGCGCATCTTCGATGTCCAGATCGCCGCGGGGTTCGCCAGCAACGAGTACCCGGCGGCGTACTCCTCGGTGGTTGGCAAGTTCCTCGGCCAGCAGCCGATGAAGGGCGAACAGCGCACCGACTGGCGGCGACGTCCGCTGTCCGAGGCGCAGATTTCCTATGCGCTCGAGGACGTGCGCTATCTGCTTCCTCTTTACGATCGCCTGACGGCACTCCTGGCCATGCGCGGCCGCCGCGCGTGGTTCGACGAGGAGATGGTCGCGTGGCGCGACGAGGTCTCCTCGGCCCAGGAGCGTAAGGACTGGCGCCGCGTCTCGGGCATTGGCTCGCTCAATTGGCGGAGCCTCGCCATCGTTCGCGAATTGTGGCATTGGCGCCAGGACGAAGCGCGGCGGCTCAACCAGCCGCCCAAGCGACTACTCCGCGATGACCTGCTGGTCGAAATCGCCAAACGCAAGATCGATCATCCTGACCAGATTCTCGCGATTCGCGGTATGCAGCGCAACGACCTCAAGCGCAAGGTGGGCGAGCTCGTCGCCTGTGTGCGGCGCGGAATGGAGGCCCCGCACGAGCCAACCAAACGGTTTGCCCAGCGCGAGGCCCCTTCGCAGCTCGGCCTGCTCGGCCAGTTCCTGACCCCCGCGCTGACGTCGATTTGCCGCCGAGCCGAAGTTGCCGCCAGCATGGCCGGCACCGCGACCGACGTGCGCGACCTGATCGCGCACCGCTACGGGTTCGACGGCGCGGGCGACGAGACGCCGGCGTTGCTCAAGGGTTGGCGGGCCGAGTTGGTGGGGAATCTGCTCGACGATCTGCTGGCGGGTAAGAAATCAATCCGCATCGCGGACCCCGCGAGCGAAGATCCGCTTGCGTTCGACGATGCGTAGGCAGCGCTCGCCTAGTCACGCGTCGATGACGCTACGGAAGCGGCATCACGGCGGAGGCGCTTGCGAGATCGGCGCCGCCGGAGGCAACTGCGGCTCCTCCGCGGGCGCGGCGGCGGGTGATTCGACGGGCGTCTCGGCCGAGGCCTGCTGTACGCCGGGGTCCACCGTGGGAGTCGCCGCGGGATGCAGCCCCGAAAACACCGCTTCGTCGCTCACGCTCGCCACATGCACGTTGCGGAGGCGTTCTTCGTCGACGTCCTCGCCGCCGACAAGGTTCTTGGCGCCGAATCGTTCGTCGTCGTAAATCGTGCCGCGTTGAAAGGGTCCGGCGCCGAAAACCCAGATGTCGTTGGCCGAGCTTTTGTTGATCACGAGGCCGGACTGCCACACGGGCTCGCCGGTGTCGCGTCGGTAAGCGAACACCGCGACCTTGGCGACGCCGCGTTGGTCGCGCCGCTTCGCAAAGGGAATTTCCGGAATCGCGGCGGGGATGGCTGCGGCCACCGGCACCTGGGGCACCTGAATCGCCGGGACTCCGAACAGCAGGTCGTGGTTATCGGTGCCAACCGCGCCGGCCCGCGGCTCGACGACAAAGGTCGCCTGGTCGCGGGTTTCTTTCAGGATGCACCCGCTGGCAAGCATGTGTTGGCGCAGGCTGCTGATGAGGTAGCCCTTGTCGACGACTTCGGCCAACCGAGATTCGTCGAAGAATACCGCCTGACCGGCCAGGGGGCCGAAGTCGATCGAATCGACCGTGCGATCGATCGCGTCGGAGATGAGCATCTGCTCGGTGGCGGTGCGCGCGGTGTTGCTCGTGCGTGTGCTGCCGCAACCGATCACGGCGGCCAGCAGCGCGAGCGCCGTCATAAGTCCAAGAGTGGTTTGCAAGCATGCGCGCATCAAGCGGTCCATTTGGGGGGGCGGCGATTATAGCGACGCCGCGACGGCGACCAACCCCAGCCACGCTGGACCCCGTTGCGGCTTTTCCCCATGATTTCCAGCGTCGCGACCCGTCGCGGCGTGCAACGCGAAGCGCTAGCACGAAGAACTTACGTATAGCTAGCGGCCCATTTATACTGGCACGTCCCACGCCTTTGACTGGTCCGACGCGTGGGTGACCTTGCTCGCCATCGCAACCGAGGCTTGCCGTGCATGACGCCGCTTCGCAACGTCTGATCATCCTGACCGAGGGGCATACCGAGCCGACCACGGCCAAGACGGCCTCGTGCGTCGTGCGGTATCGCGGGCAGGACGTCGTTGCACTGCTCGATTCCACGCAGGCCGGCCGCACGGCGCACGACCTCCTCGGAGTGGGCCACGCCACGCCGATCGTTGCCACGCTGGACGACGCGCCCGAGGCCAACACGCTGATGATCGGCATCGCGCCGCCGGGCGGGCGCATCCCGCCCACGTGGCGGAGGATCATCCTGGCGGCCATCGAACGCGGCATGACGGTCGTGTCGGGATTGCATGAGTTCCTCACGGACGATCCCGAGTTCGAAGAAATCGCCGCCCGCAGCGGTGCGCACCTCATCGACGTGCGGCGGAACAGCGAGCGCGAAGTCTCCCATCGCCTGAATCTTCGCGAGGACTGTCTGCGAATTCACACAGTGGGTCAGGACTGCTCGGTCGGCAAGATGCTCGTGGCCGTCGAACTCACAAACGCCTTGAAGGCAGCCGGGCACGACGCGAAGTTCATTGCCACCGGACAGACGGGCATCATGGTCGAGGGCAACGGCGTGCCGATCGACTGCGTCGTCGCCGACTTCGTCAACGGGGCCATCGAGAAGCAGATCCTCGCCCAGCAGCATCACGACATCCTGCTGGTCGAAGGGCAGGGCAGTCTCGCCCATCCGCGGTACTCGGCCGTGACCGCCGGGTTGCTCCACGGCTGCGCACCGCATGGCATGATCATGTGCTACGAGGCGGGCCGGCCGCACGTGGGCGGCATGCCGCACGTGCCGCTGACGCCGCTTTCGCGGTTGGTCGAAGTGTATGAATCGATGGCGCGGCTCATGGGGCCGTCGCGAGTGGTGGGCGTGGCGATCAACAGCCGCCGACTATCCGACGAGGAGGCCGCCGCGGAACGCGAGCAGGTGCGAAACGAGCTTGGCTTGCCCACGTGCGACATAATTCGCGATGGGCCGAGTGAGCTCGTGCAGGCGATCTTGGAGATCAAGGGAAGTTCTGCAGAAAATGCATGAGAGTGTCCGCCAAACCGTCGGTGGTGCGTTTGAGATGCTGACGTTAACCCTCCACGAGTTCGATCTGCCGCTAAGACACGTGTTCGCCATCTCGCGCGGGGCAATGACGGTGCAGCCCACGCTCATCGCGGAGCTATCCGACGGCGTGCACCGCGGCTACGGCGAAGCGACCGCGAACAGTTACTACGGCGCCACGCTGGCCGGCATGCGTGCGTCTCTGGAATCGGTGCGGGATCTGCTCGCCGAAATCGACCGCGTCGATCCTCCACAATTGTGGAGCGCCGCGGCCGCGCGCATCGGCGGCGATTCCTTCGCACTGTGCGCGCTGGACCAGGCGGCGCACGATCTATGGGGCAAGCAGCAGCGAGCGCCGGTCTACAAGCTGTGGGGGCTGTCCATCGACCGCATCCCGCAGTCGAACTTCACGATCGGCATCGATTCCGTCGACATCATGGTCGCCAAGCTGCGCGAAACGCCGGGCTGGCCATGCTACAAGATCAAGCTCGGGACGCCGAACGATCTCGAAATTGTTAAAGCCTTGCGTCAGCATACGGACGCGACGTTTCGCGTCGACGCGAATTGCGGGTGGACGGTCGACGAAGCGATCGACAAGTCCCGCGTGCTCGCCGAGCTGGGCGTCGAGTTCATCGAGCAGCCGCTACCCGCGGACAATTGGGAGGGCGCGCGGCGCGTGTTCGAGCAGTCGGCCCTGCCGCTGATCGCCGACGAGAGCTGCATCGTGGAGGGCGACGTCGAGCGGTGTGCAGGGCATTTCCACGGCGTGAACATCAAGCTCGTGAAGTGCGGCGGCCTCACGCCCGCACGGCGGATGATCGACGACGCACGCCGCCTTGGGCTCAAAACCATGGTCGGCTGCATGACTGAATCGACCGTCGGCATCTCGGCGATCACCCAGTTGCTGCCGCTGTTGGACTACGTCGACATGGACGGCGCCGCGCTGCTGGCCCGCGACATTGCGACCGGCGCGATGGTGGAGCGCGGCGTGTGCCAGTACAGCACGCAGAACGGAACCGGCGTCGAGCTCACGTCGTGAACTTCCTCTCGACGGAGAAGATGCAAGACGACGCCGTAGGCATTCACCACAACCTTGGAACGCCGTATTCGTCAAAAATCGCATCGGTGCTGATGACCGACAGATATTTGACCATTGACTGGGCGATCAACAGGCGGTCAAAGGGATCGCGATGATGGAGCGCGAGGTCTTCAACCATAGTGGCATGATCGAGAGTGACCGGCAATAACTCAAAGTTGTTGCGGGTCAATTCACGAGGCAGAAACGAACGGCTCGGCTCGCCCAGGTCGAGCTTGCCCAGACCGACCTTGATGGCAATTTCCCAGCACGTTGCGATGCTGACGAGCTTGCGGTTGTCGGCATCCTCGATGAGAGTCTTCGCGCCTCCGCTGAGCTGCGGATCGTCCCAGACGAACCACAAAAGCGTATGGGCGTCGAGTAACAGGCTCGTCATTCCATGTACTCCCGAAACTCATCGAGCGGCGCATCGAAATCAGGCGCCATCCAGTGCCGCGTGTCCTTTGCGCTGCCGGCCTTGCATGGCCACCGCTTTGCGGGAGTACGGGTCAACGTCGCAAGCGGCTCGCCTGATTTGACGATGATGAGTTGGTCACCCGGATTGAGTCCGGAGATGAGTTCCGGAAGATGCGTCTTGGCGTCGTCCAGGTTCACCGTTGCCATGATCTGCGCCCCTTGCGATTGGCCAAAGTGCTTATGCAATTCTACACCAATTCTATCCAACGTTAACGAAGAATGCAGCACTGGCGGTCATCGAAGATCCCGGCACGCCTTCGAATTGGGCCAACGACGTGCGCACCGTGGCCGTCGGCGATCTTGCTTGGCGGAGCCGTTGGTTTGCGGACGAAGGCTGTTGCGCCATCGAGCGGGAATCCCCCCTCACTTCAAGGGAGGGGACTTCACCGCCCAGTTGCGACGGCGGCGGCGCGTGAGCCGCTGGAGGCTTTGCCTTGAACGCGTGGGTCGTGGACGCCGATCAAGCCGCCCTGCGAATCCACTTCAATCGCTTGCGTCACGCCAAAGCCGCTGGAGCGGACTGCATCGACCTTGTGGCCCAACGACTTCAGATTGCCAACCAAGTTATCCGGAATATCACCTTCGACCATCAGCTCCGTGGGCCGCCACTGATGGTGAATCCGCGGCGAGCCGACGGCGTCGGCGAGCGACTGCCCGAAATCGAGTCGCCGCACAATGGCCAAGAGCGCCTGCGTAATGATTTTCGGCCCGCCCGCGGCGCCGACGGTCATTACCGGCTCGCCATCTTTGAGCACGATCGTGGGCGACATGCTGGAGAGCGGCCGCTTCAGCGGCGCGACGGCGTTGTTCTCGGCGCCGACGAGGCCAAAGGCGTTGGGCTTGCCCGGCTGCGCGGAGAAGTCGTCCATCTCGTTGTTGAGCACCACCCCTGTGCCCGGGACGATCACCTTCGAGCCGAACGATGTGTTGATCGTCGCGGTGATGGCCACCCAATTGCCTTCGCTGTCCACCGCGGCGATGTGTGTCGTGTGCTTCTGGCCGAACAGCTCCTCTGCGGCGCCAGGAGGCTCGCCGTGGCCTTCGACCTCACTGGCATGGTTGCGGTTGATGCGCTTTGCCAATTCGGCCGCGTAGCCTTCGTCGAGTAGCCCGCGCGGCACGTCGACGAAGTCGGAATCGCCCAGCCAGTACGCACGGTCGGCGAACGCCAGCTTCATGGCCTCGGCAAGAATATGCAGGGCCCGCGCGGGGTCGCGATTGTACTCGGCGGCCATGTCGAAGTGCGACAGGATGTTGAGCATCTGGGCGACGTGGACGCCGCCGGAGCTGGGCGGCGGGAAGCCGATGATCGTCCAGTCGCGGTAACGAGTTTCGAGCGGCTCGCGCTCGACTGGCTCGTAGTTGGCAAAGTCCTCCGCCGTGAGGACGCCGCCGTTGTCGGCCATCCACTTGCCCACCTTTTCGGCGAACGGCCCGCGGTAGAACCAATCGATCCCCTTTTCCGCAATGGCACGATAGGTTTTGGCCAGATCGGGCTGCTTCAGCACGTGGTTGCGCTGAAAGGCCTTGCGATCGGCGGTGAGCAGCACGGCCCGCGTTCCGGCGAACTTATTGAGTTGCTCCTCAGCGGCCCTGAGCCGTGCGGCATACAAGCGCGGCAGCTTGAATCCCTGCTCGGCCAGATCGGCGGCGGGATGAAGCAAGTCGGATAGCGTGAACTCGCCGTACTTCTGGAGCGCCAGGTCGTATGCCGCGAGCGCCCCGGGCGTAGCCACGGCCAGCGGGCCGGTCTGGCTCAGCTCGGGGACGGCCTCGCCCTCGACGAGGAACATGTCGCGCGAGGCGGCGGCAGGGGCGGTTTCGCGCCCGTCGATCGCGGCGAGCGTGCCATCGGCGCGGCGGATGAGGATGAAGCAGCCGCCGCCGATTCCCGAGTTGTAGGAGTCGACGACGCCGAGCGTGAGCGCCGTAGCCACCGCGGCATCCAGCGCGTTGCCGCCCCGCTGGAAGGCGGCAACGCCGGCGTCCGTCGCCAGCGGACTGACCGAGGCAACCATGCACACAGCTTGGCCAGCATCGCCCGGCGGCGCTGTCGCAACCGCCGCGTGCTCATCGACTACCGCCGGCGCGGGCGGCGAGCAACCCTGCAGCAGAACTGCGACGACAATTGCCGCGCGCATGGCGATGCGCCGCAGCAGGGGAAAGAGCAGCGCTTTGGAAAGGCCGTGGTTGTGCATTCGTTTGTCGGCAATTCCAGGATGGGATTGTCGGGGACAAACCGTGGATTCTAACGCAGATGCCCGGCGCCAACAGCGCGATGAAACGGGCGCCCGACGACCCGAGGAGACGTGGTCGAGAAGCGCTCAGATTGTCCGCCGTGCTCCCATCAGCAATGCGCCGACAAGCGGCGGTCCTTGTTCCGAGCGTGTGCATTCAACGACGAAACGCGGCGTCTTTACCCAATTTCACCGATTGGCATATCCCTTGCGTCGTGCTCGGGAGCTTGCCAGCGACGTGACAACGCGCGACATCGCGGGATCGGCGCCGGCATCGCTTGCGCGCCTCTGTGCGCTGTTCAGAACTAATGAAAGGAGTGTGGACGATGGAACTCAGAGCTCGATTTGCACTGCTCGCCGTGGCAGCCCTCGTCGTTGCGCCGGCGTCTCTGCAAGCGCAGGGCCCGATTCGTCAAGGCTTGCGAGCTACCGGCGAAGCGGCGGCCAACGTCGCCCAAGGCGCCGCCGATGTCACGCGCGGCGTGGTTCGCGGGACGGGACAAGCCGCTGCAGGCGTCGCTCAAGGCGCGGCCGACGTAACGCGGGGCGTCGTGCGCGGGACGGCGCAGGGGATTCGCGCCGACGTGGGAGCGGTCACGCCCGGAATGCCTTGGCAAGCTCGCGCGGGAGCCAACCTGCAGGCGGGCGATGCGGGCCGCGATGCTCGCTGGCGATTCCAGCAGCATAACGGCGAGTGGTGGTATTACTCGCCCCAGAATGCGTGGATGTATCACCGCGGCGGAGAGTGGAATACGTTCTCGCAGGATCAATTCACGCCGAACCCGCAGTTCAGCGGCGAGTACGCGATGGGGTATCGCGGCGATCCGCAGGCGACCGGGCAATTCGCTGACCAGGGCGATGGAGTTCAAGGCGGAGTGCAAGGGCCGGTGTATCAGTTGCACTACGACCCGCATGGCCGCGAGTTCATTTGCGAAAATGGGCGGCGCGTCTACGTGAATGGCGGACAAGGCGGCATGGATTACGGCCAGCAACAGAGCCAGCATCAGGGCATGTCGCCAACGCCCCAGATCCCGACCGAGGCCGGCTACGCTCCGGATCCAGGTCAGGGCGCCGGAATGTTCACTCCGGAAACGCCTCAGCCCCCATCCGGCGATGGTTCAAGTGAGGGATTTGGCCAAGCCTCGGGCCCTGGCCCGGAGTCTCCGCGCGAGATCAACAACGAGCCGCCAAGCCCTGTCCAGTCGGGCGATGCGACGACCAGCGGCGCCGGCGATGGCGACACGCTGCAGTAGAGTTTGCCCCGCCGGCCGGTCAGTTAATCAAACGTTGTCCGGGTTCGCCTCGTTTCACCTGAAGCGGGGCGAACCTTTTTGTTTGGGCGCCTCCACATTCTTGAAGGCCGGCTGGGAGGCATCATCGCTCGGCATTGATTTCGAACGCGATTTCCGCGTGGCCGATCTTGCCGGAGCGCTGATCGGTAATGGTGAGCTCGAGCCGATAGTCGCCGGGCGAGATTCGCATCGGCAGCGTCACGCCGTACTGCAGGTGAAAGTCCCGCCGGCGTCCGCGGCAGATGTCGGTGACGTCCGGGAACTGGGCGCCGTCGATGCGCTTTCCCGCGCTGTCGGTGACCTGGTAGCTCGTGGCCAGCACGGTTTCGTAGCCCTCGGCGGTTGACGTGCTGGCGAAGTTCTCGACTTCCGCGTACAGCGAGACGGCGGCGCCGGGGTCGAACTGCGTGCGCTTCAGCGGCGCGTAGGCGCCGAAGCCCTCGACCTTCTCGACGAAGGTGAGATTGCGAATCTGCAGCGTGGCCAGCTCGGCCAGCGCTCCGCGCGCGCCGTCGAGGTGCACGAGCGCCGCGGCCGCCCGCCCTTTGTCGTCCTGAGGGCCGGCGTTGTTGAGAAACGCGGCCATCGCGAAGAGCTGCTTCGACCAATAATCGTGCTGCACGGGCGAGGCGTCGGGGATCGGCCGATAGGCGTCTTGCTCGCGGCCGGCGAGCAGTTGCAGAGCCCGGAGGCGGAAATGGTCGTGCAGCTCGGCCACGGTCTCCGGCTGAGGTCGAACGGTTTGCTCGAGTTCGGCAATCGCGGCGTCGAGCTGGGCCCGCCAATCGCCGGGCGCCGACGCCGGCGTCGTGGCGGTTGCCAACAACGTCATCGCGTCGCGATGAGATGGCAATGCAGCGGCTGCCGGCGCGGCGTCACCATCGCTCGCGATGGCAGGCGCTGATTCGACGATGCGTGCGGTAGGCGAGTCGGCGGCGTCGCGGCGGCGTTCGCTCACTTCGGCGGGGACCGCTTCCGATGGCGATTGCGCGCGGTGCGAGACCACACGGGCAGCGCCGAAGTTGTACCCGGTCGCGATCTCGGGCTCCTCGGCCTCATCCATGGCGAGCTGCGTTTCCCGCAGCGCGAGCTGCCGACGATAATCGAGCGCCGCCCGGAACTGCTTCACGACCAGATCGTAGTGTTCCGGTTGCGTGGATTTGAGATCGCTGAGGAGCTGCAGCCGTGCCGCGGGATCGATCGCTCCGATTTCCTGCAGCTCGGTGAGTATCCCGGAGAGCGCCTGCTCGTGCGTCATAGGCTGCCCGCCCGCGGCCTTGCGGAGCGAGGCGGCCTTGGCGTCGAACTGGCTGGCAGGCGCGTCGGACGCAGACTCCGCTTCGGCGTCCGACCTCGCCTCCTGGCGGCGCGAACCGGAGCGGTAGTCGGTCATCAACGGCGTGACGCAGCCGGCCGCGAGCGCAGGCAAGAACAGAAACGCGCAAGCGGCGATGGGGCGGTGCGGCGTGTTGCGGTCTAAGAAAGGCATGTGGTCACGTTCGTTGCGACGGGCGCCGGCGTGGGCGGCGGAGGGTAGCGAACTGCCGCGCCAGCTTCAAGTTCAGGCGACAACGGGCGACGCGCTCCCCGACGCGCTCAAGCACGCTAGCGAGTGGGCGCAGCGGTGCGATGCGCGAGGGCGGCAGAGTCGGGCTGAGCTTCGCGGGAGAGCCGTAGGACGAGCGTTTCGATCACACGCCGCGCGGCGGCTTTGCCCGAGTTGTGGCCCTTCAGGCCCAGGTCGGCCGCTAGCAGCCAGCGCGACAACTGCCGGGCGCGTGGGCGGCCGATTTGCCGGAGCTGACGTTCGGCATCGGCGAGCTTGAACGGCAGCACTCCGGCTTCCTGCAGCGCCGCGCGGAGCGTGATCGGTTGCTTGCGGCGTTCGGCGCGCTCGAACAACCGAACGGCCAGCGCGAACCGCCGCAGCGTCGACGCCATCTGCGGCAAGAGCGCATGGGGCTCTTCGCCGGCGGCGAGGAGGCGATCGAGCTGGGCGAGGGCGTCGGCGGCGCGGCCGTCGGCCGCGGCATCGATCATGTCCCAGGTTTGCCGCGTGCGCCAGCCGCCGACGTGCTGGCGGACGAGATCCGCATCGATGGCGCCGCCGAGCAGCGCGAGGCGCGCGACCTCCTGGTAAAGGATGCCGGGCTCGGACGGCAGCAGATCGATGAGCAGGTTGACCGCGGGCGTCGCCAGTTCGCACTGGTGCTCGCGCTGGGCGACGGCGATGAGCCACTTCTTAAGCTGGCGATTGAAGGCGGTCAGCTCGGCGCCGCGATCAGGAGTCTGGCAGGCGATCGTCAAGCCGCTCGCCGCGGTGGCTTTGGCCAGCCGCGTGTTGCCGGGCCAGGAGGTCACCTCCAGCACCAATACGGCGTCGGCGTAGGGGCGGCCGACGTAATCCTCTAGCTCCGCGCGATAGTTCTTCACCAGGGCGTCGGCGTCTTCCACGACGACGATTCGCGGCCCGCCGCCGCCGAACAGCGACCGGGCGCCCAGAGCGTCGAGCACGTCGCGCAGCTCGGCCGAGCCGTCGAGCACATCGACGCCCTCGCCGCCGGCCATGCGGGTCACGAGCACGCGACGGGTTTCGTGCTTCAGAAAGCCGTCGCTGCCGACGAGGACACAGAGGGGCGCCGGGGGGAGCGGACCGGCGTCCATGAGCACGTCGAAGGCGGAACGTATGTCGGATTTGGCCATAAGCGTCCATCCTATCGCGAGCCACGACGACTGAGGAGCGGCTCTGGGCCGTGGTCGTGTCCTAACATTGTGTTGCCCGCTCGTCAGAGGTCAGGGGTCAGGGATCAGGGATCAGGGATCAGGGGTCAGAAAACGCCCGACATTTCGGCGCCTATTTGCCCCCTGCCCCCTGACTCCTGACTCCTCGTAACTCCCAACAACACACTTTTATTGAGGTCTGCGTAGTTAATGATCCCCTGCCGGCAACGGCTCTCGGCGATCGGCCATCGGCTGTCAGCCAGAAAGCACGCGCGTTCTTCGCCTGGCTGACAGCCGAGAGCCGACAGCCCCCGAGGCCCATTTGTTGCGCAGGGATCAAGAGGACGCCACCTGGGCCGTTCGATCTGCTTCCGTCGCCGGTTGTCCGCCGCTGTCGCCGCTTAGGCGATGCATCGAGCCAGGTTGAACTTGACCCGCGCGGCGGGACGCGATATCTCCTCGTGCCTCCATCTGTTTCGACGAGGGTCCCATGATTCGTAAGAACGTGCTCCATCTCGTGCGGCGGCGGCTGCGGCTCAAGAACCTGGCCGACTTCGTCGAATCGCGATCCTCGATGTTGGGCGTTTCCAACTTGTCGATTCACACGGTGATTGACATTGGAGCGAACCACGGGCGCCTGACGCGCGCCTATCGCCGCCGGTTCCCCCAGGCGCAGGTCCTGGCCGTCGAACCGGTGCCGACCCTGTATCGCGGCCTGGCCGCCTGGGCTCAACGGCACGGCGATGCGGTGCGCGTGTTCAACGTCGCCTTGTCCAGCGCTCCCTCGGAGTCGACCTTTTACGTGTGCCGCAAGTCGACGATCTGGTCGACGATGCTGCCGCCGGGCGAGGCCCAGGCGAAGGACTTCGACGCGATCCGCGTCAAAGTGGATACGTTGGACAACCTGGTGCGCCCGTTGGAGCTGCGCGACGACATCCTCATCAAGATCGACACCGAGGGCTACGACCTGGAGGTGATTCGCGGCGGCCGGGAAACGCTGTCGCGCACCGCGGCCGTGGTCGTCGAGACGACGTTCTTCCCGACGGGCTACGGCGAGCAAGCGCCGATCTTCGAGGATATTCTGGCCGAGCTTGCGACGCTGGGCTTCTGCTATCGAGGGAACACGCGCTGCTGCTGGAACGGCGGCACGTGCATGGGGGCCGACGCGCTGTTCGTGCATCGGCGCGCGGCGGGGCGGCTGGCGGGGTGAACGGCGGCTGTTTGGGATAAAGTGACCCAACGACCGACACGTTTCTGGCGACAAAAATCGCCTTTCTGTCATGTTGCGACGCGTGACGTGCGGGCAAGGCGTGCGTCGGCAATGAGTTGCGGCGACCGGTCGCGACGCAACATTCTGGCGGAGCCGTCACCGCGGTTTCCGCCGACGATGATTGAAAGTCATTCAATGACAACGTGTTGCGGCTCCGCAGCGTTGTTGTCGCAATGGAAGTTGTCGGCGACATAATTCACCACCGGCCGCGCGGCTCTGAGACAGCCCAAATCAGACATGGGCGGACAGTAAACAAATGCACCCTATCACGCTATCACAAGCGGTGGCCTAATTTCTAGTCGAATTCTTGAACCAGCGGATGCGATCATCGTTTCCCAGGGCCGCGACCGCACATGGAAAGCCCGAGTCCCGTGGGGACAACAAAGCGTCGCATCAAACCGCGGTTCTCGCTCTTCTCGTTCACGTTTGCCGTGACGATTGCGGCGTTGGCGTTCGGCCTTTGGTCTGCGCGTCGCGAGAACGTGCGTTTAGATGCTGAGAACCGGCGGCTCGCGTCGGACAACGCGAAGTATCGCGACGAACTCGGGATTCTGGAAATCGAAGAGGAGACCAAGATCCACGCGATCTGCGTGGAGACTCTGAACGCTCCCGACACACATCGGTTCCGCGTCTATGTTCCGCCCGGGCGTCAATTCGAGGCGCGTTTCGCAGTCCACACTATTCCGAAAGAGGGGCTGCCAATCTCTCCGCAGCAAACCGGCGCGATGGAGATCGGGAGCGGCGTTAGCCTCGTAACGTGTATGCTGATACCAGTGTATGATCCTGCGACAGGTGAGCGGCGGCCCTTCGCAACGATTGATATCGAGATCGAAGGGCCAAAGAGCCCGGGGTACGCAATCGGCGTCGCCGAAGTGAAGAACGATTGGATTCTCAACAAGGACACGAAACAGTTTGCCTACCGATTCGATCGTGTGGGGCGAAAAGCTGAGGTCCACGACGCGGATCGCCCGGTGGAACTACTCAGAATACGGGCGGCTGAACTCGTGGTGCGCGGACGCAATCCTGATGGCAGGGTGACGAGTTGGTCGACAAACGAAATCGCCGATCCATGCGACGGCTTCATGCTGTGGATTCAGCCGAAGAGTGCAGCGGCTGGAACGGCGCCGTGAAAAGCTGAAGCCGCAATTCCATCGTGATGTTGCACCGCGCGTACTCACGCGATTTGCTTGCGACCGATTCTCACGCGAATTCGCCTCGACTTCTTGCGGCTGGATCTAGCCAGCCACTGCGCCAAAGCGTGCTGGTGCACGATGGTTGCCAGCAGGAAGTAGAGAATCATGCCCTTCTGCCACACGTCGTAGCTTTCGAGGCGGCTGGCCATCATCAGAAAGCTCGGCGTGAGCAGGTGCATCGTGAACCAGAACAGGAAGTCGCCGCGGTAGAGCAGGGCGGTGTAGTATGCAAACAGGAGAAACATGGCCGCTAGCGCGCAGGCCGTATGCAAGTCGTCGTACGACGGCGTTGCCGCCACCGCGATGAGCAATCCCGTTGAGACGAGGTAGATCGTCGCGTCGACGATGGCGTGAGCGCGGCAGGCCGTGCGGATCGTTTCGAACCCCATCGCGACGAGCACGCCGAACAGGGCGTAGCCGATCCAGGCGGGCTGGTAGTCCCGGAACATGCTGAGCGGCCGCTGGTAGGCGTCGCCTTGCAGGTCGGCGAGGTGGGCGCAGACGAGCAAGACGGCGAAGACGGCGCCAAGGAGTTTGACCATGGGATGATCCGCCGTAAGTAAGTGGTGCGCTTGGATAGTATGGGCGAAACGCACGAGGCGACGCAAAGTGGCTTCCGCCCTTTCAGGGCTTGGGAGATCGGCGATGCGAACGAACCCAGGCCGATGGCCTCGTTGTTTCACACAAGTCGATGGTCCCGGAGGGCCGACCGATACGGGCCCAGCGTTTACAGGATGATGCAAGTGCTATCGGGCCCCGTAGGGGCCAAGTCGTGTAG
>CAYSFP010000065.1:0-28771 GCA_964430075.1 uncultured Planctomycetaceae bacterium
GGAACTACACCATCCGCCCTCGCTAAAATTCATCAAGTTATTTTTTCGCGGATCCCTAGCGTGGGGAGGCGGGAGGTTTCGGGGATAGGGGGTGGGAGTCAGGAGTCAGGAGTCAGGGGGCTCGGGAGGGGTTGGGGGAGGCGGTGAACTGGACACTTCGGCCGTTTGCTGCACTCGCGTCGTGGACAGGACAGCGGACAGGCGATGGCGGAAACGTCGATGCGGCAAGGGATTGCAAAATCTCGACCCTTCTAAAGGGCGTCCACTTTGTCCACTTCTGCCCATTTGGATGGCACATGGCGGTCAAGGGGCGGGAGGTGAGAGTGGGGCAGCGGGATTGGGGACGACCACGGATTTCACGGATAACAGGGATGGGAGCCCGCAGCGGAGCACGGGCGATCGCGTACTTGCGCGATGCGCTGAATGAATGAGCAATTGGGCTGTAATAGACAGATGTGCCGTACCGCAGCGCGCGGCCTAAAATCAAGTCGCAAATTTGGAACATCGACGGCCTCCGCTCAGGCCCCGCGTAGGGCTTACGTTGATCATGTTGAAGCTGTTGATCGATCAACCCGCCGAGGCGATGGCCGCAAATAGTTCTCGATTCACGAGCTTTTCTATACTTCCGCTGACCATGGGCGAACTGGCCGCTGGAGAGAGGGCATGACATTCCTTCCCGGCAAACTCTACACCGAATCGCCGAAGTGGCACGAGAAGATCGGCGGCATCCACGCGCTACTGGAGCGCGTCAAGATCAGCGAAGAGCAATCCGGCGACGTGCTGCACCTGCGCAAGGTCAACCGCATCCTCTCGATTCACGCCTCCACGGCCATCGAGGGCAACTGCCTCACGCTGGAACAGGTCAGCGACGTCATCAACGGCAAGCCGGTGTTGGGACCTCCCAAGGACATCAAGGAAGTGCAAAACGCCTGGCTGGCCTACAACGAGATGGCGGCCTACGACCCGTGGGCCGTCGCCGACCTGCTGAAGGCACACGCTCTTTTGACGGACACGCTCATTGGCGAAGCGGGCCGCTTTCGCAGCGTCGGCGTGGCGGTGGTGCGCGGCGACGGCGTGATCATGCACCGGGGTTCCCCGGCGGACGAGGCGCCGGCGCTGGTGGAACAGCTTCTCGACTGGGGCAAGACCGACGAGGCGCATCCGCTCATCAAAAGCTCCGCCATTCATTACGGGATCGAGCATATCCACCCGTTTCGGGACGGCAATGGCCGCATTGGACGGCTGTGGCAGACGCTCATCCTCTCCCAGTGGAACCCGCTGTTCGCCTGGATGCCCATCGAAACGCTGGTGCATCACAACCAGGCGCTGTATTACCAGGCCCTGCAAGACTCTCACGCGGACGGACTGGATTGCCGCCCGTTCGTCGATTTCATGTTGGACGCGATTGCCAACTCGCTTTACAAATACATCGACATTGCGACGGAAACGAGGGCCGATGTCGGAGTAAATGTCGGAGTAAATGTCGGAGTAAAAGAGCAAATCCTGGACTACCTGAAACAGCAACCGGCCTTATCCGCCAAGGAACTGGCCGCCTTGCTGAACAAGGCTTCACGCACGGTGGAGCGTTACCTCAAGGAACTGCGCGAACAGGGCCGGCTGCGTCGCGTCGGTTCCGACAAGGCCGGGCATTGGGAGGTGACGGAGCCATGACCGAACAAGCAGGCTTCACGCTGTGCGGTCGCGCGACCCGGATGTGGCGACGTGCATCGCGAACCTGTCGAACGACGGAGTGTTCACGCCGCCGAATCTCGTCAACCGGAGGCGGGGCACGCTGGCCGAGGCGCGGGCGGCCGATAGCGGCGGCGCGGACTTTTGGGCGGACAAGAAATTGAGATTTTTCGATCTGTTTACCAAGTCGGGCGTATGTCTGCCATTCACTCCCGTCCCCTTTTCTCTTCCGCAGAACCTCATGCAGAACGGGTGCGGTCGTGCGTGGTGGACTCCTCAAGTTTCTGAAAGAACGAACGTCAACAGACTGCCAAGCTTGCCGCATGTCCGGCATGCTTCTTCTGGCTTTATCGCTAATAGTCGTGCTGCCGCCGGTCGTTATCAATCTGCTGATGGGCGGTAAGGTACTGAAGATGATCGGGTCTCTCCTGACAGGCAGGGGGCCTAATGTGGTGATTGACGTGTTGGGCCCCATGCTTGTCACGTTCCTGCTGCCGGCGATCGTCGTTGCCATCGTTGGCGTGGTGCTGCTGTTGGGGAAGCATGACCGTCGCCGCTGCTGTAAGGCACTGTTTTGGTGTGTTGGATTCTCCATTCTTATGCTGGCATGGCCGCTTCTTCCGATCCCGTGGAACGCAATGGGAGTGCCGAATGCATACGCGTCGAGATTGAGCTCATTCTCGTGGTCCGCACTTCACGGCCTATTTCTCATGGAGGGCTGGGCTGTTGCTCCGCATGTCCTCGTGATCGTTCTGCTTTGGTGTTTGGCGCTCTACTTCGGAGGGATCACGATAGCGCAGCTCAAGAAAGAGGGGCTGGGGGCGACGGTTGGGAGCGGCGAATGAGGCACCCAACGACTCGCCGCAGTCGCCCGCTCAGGGCAGATCCTGAATGCCCTTGTCCGTGACCGAGGACAGGTTTGCGACGTTCACCTTGTCGGGCAGGCCACCTTCGCCATCTCATTCGATGGGGGCAATTCTGGTCTGCCCGAGGTCGCTGGTCCCTATTGAGGTGCGAGACTAAGAATGCTGCCGCTCGACGGAGTTTTCTTCATCCCGAGCTTGTTCATTACCCCATTCGTGGTGGCCGCGGCATTATTCTTTAGAAAGCGAGAGACTTACCCTACCGTCTGGCGTTATGCTGTCATCAGTTGCCTTTTCCTGACAGTTCTCTGTACGGCTGTGACCTTGGGCGTCCCTCTCTACAGTGAGCGCGACAAGGGCCCCGACAACCCGGGCGGCTTCTCGGTGGGCCTGTGGGGCGTGGCGGGGGAGTTCATCTTCTGGACCTGCGTGGTGATCCCGGCATTTCCCGTGCTCGTCGCGCTCGCCTTCCTTCCGCCTCCAGGCCGCTCTCAATTGCCGCTGGCAGTACTCTCCATTCTTATTGTGAGCGTGCTTATCGCCCTTATTGTCCGAAAAAATGCAGCTTACATGGCTGATTACCGCAGTGGGCAATCGCTTCCGGGGCAATCGAGATTTGAGCGGTTCAAACATCTGAGAACCGACCCCGCAGAGGGCGTCGACGGAGCCGAATAATCGTCCGACGGCGAGCTCGGCCGCCAATTCCATGCCGTCGCACAAGCATCGGAATGCCCATCCGAGACAAGAGTATTTGCGGGCGCCCTAGCTCACCCGATACGCTTGCAATCGCCCCCACGGCTTCCACTGGCCGCCTTCCCGTTCGCCCTGGCCGGTGGCGCCGCTGATGATGAGCGTGGCGCCGTCGGCGGTGAACGCGGCGTGGGTGATGCGCTTTTTCGTGTCGATCGAGTCGACGAGGTTGCCGTCGGCGGCGTCGAAGAGGGCGGCGTTCCACGTGCCCTGGGCCTGGCGGCCGGCTATGAGGAAGTGGGCGCCGTCCGGGCGCCACGCCAACGCTTCCATCGGGCCGGCGCCGTGCTGGCCCTCTTTGATTTCATCCTGCAGGTCGCCGGTGCGCCAGTTCCAACGCTGCCAGGTCATTTTGCCGTTGCCGGCCATGGGGTCGCGCATGTCGCCCATGCCGCAGCCGACGAGCGAGTCGCCGTCGGGGGAGAACGCCAAGGCGTAGACGCCGCCGCAATAGTGGTGCGTTTTGGTATAGCCCCAGGAGGTGAAGGCGGGCGAGTTCCAGGCGGAGACGGGCTCCGACGCGTTTGACTCGGCAAGCAGATCCCACACGCGGACGTCGCCCAAGAGATTGGCGGCGGCGAAGTGGCGGCCGTCGGGCGTGAACGCGCAGCTCATCACCGGCGGGGTGTGGGCGAAGGCGGCGACGAGGTCGCCCGTGTGGGCGTCGAATATCTTGACCGACGGCTCCGTTTCGGGCGCCGGCTCGTATTTCCAGCCGCCGGGCAGGTACTGGCCGGTGACGGTGGCCAGGCGCGTGCCGTCGGGCGAGAGGGCGAGCCGCCAGCTCCAGAACTGGTGGGCCCGGACGCGTCGCCAGCAGGCGCCGTTTTCCGTGTCGTGCCAGAGCAGCATGCCGTCGTAGCCGGCGGAGACGAGCGTGCGGCCGCCGGGCAGCAGCACGCAGCCGCTGGCGTAGGACGCGTGGCGGCCCTGGAGGGCGTGCTGCGACTGGCCGGAGGCCACGTCGACGCTGTAGATCGCGCCGTCGGCGCAGGCGGCGAACGCGCGGGTGCCGTCGGGCGTCGTCGCGAGGCCGTACACTCCCGTGGGCAGCGTGTGTTCGTGGGCGAGCGTGAGCTTCATGGTTTTGGGCGTGTTACGCGAGCAACTCGTGGATCGGCGGGGCGTCGTCCTCGACCAGGTGAAACGTGGGCATCCCCGGCAGGTCGAATTCCTGGTAGGGCGGCATTCCCAGGGCATTGAAGATCGTGGCGAACAGGTTTTGTTCGTTGTAGGGGCGGTCGACCACGTCGACGCCGTCTTCGTCGGTGGCGCCGGTCACCACGCCGCGCTGCAGGCCGCAGCCGGTCATCATCATGCTCCAGGCGTGGGGGTAGTGGTCGCGGCCGCGGGCGGCGTTGATCCAGGGCGTGCGGCCGAACTCGCCCATGGCGATCAGGAGGGTCGAGTCGAGCAGGCCGCGCTCTTCCAGGTCGTTCACCAGGTGGAACAGAACGCGGTCCAGCTCGGGCACGAGCATCTGGTGGATTTCGTGGTTCAGGATGTGATTGTCCCAGTTCATGCCATTGGCGACCATGACGAACGGGGCGCCCTGCTCCACCAGATGGCGGGCCATGAGCGCGTGCTGGGCGAAGCTGCCCTTTCCGTAGCGCTCGCGGTCGGCGGCGGGGAGTTTCTCGACGTCGAACAGGTCGGCGCAGGCGGCGATGTCCTTCATGCGCTCGAACGCGGCGTTCTGGCTGCGGGCGATCTGGCTGTTGCGGCTGCGCTCGAACCGCGTGGTGAGGAACTTGCGGAGCGTTTCGCGCGATTCGCCATCGTGCTGCGGCAGCGCGTCGGCGGCTTCGTGGATGAACTTCGAGTACTCGCCGCCGAAGCGCACCGGCGCATGCTCGGCGCCGAGCCAGCCGGGCCAGTTGCCGGCCTTGAACGCTTCGAACTCGTTGCCGCCGGGGATCGGCTCGAGCAGGATGAAGTTGGGCAGCGGCGAGTCGAGCTGCCCCACGGCGTGCGAGATGACGCTGCCGAGCACGGGGCGGGTGAAGCCGGCGCGTTCGGGATTGCCGCGGGTGAGCAGGTTGATCGCCTGCAGGTGCTCGGTTTGGGCCGTCTTCATGCTGCGGACGATGTTCAGCTTGTGGGCGATCGACGCGGCGCGCGGCATGAGTGAGGAGACGTGGACGCCGGGCAACGTCGTGGGGATGCTGCCGAAGGGACCGCTGGTGGGGCGGCCGGGCTTGGGGTCCCAGGTTTCGAACTGGCTGGGGGCGCCGCAGAGCCAGAGGAGGATCACGTGTTTTTCGGCCCGCTTGGCGCTGGCGGCGAAGAGCGGATTGTGGAACAGGCCCGCGAAGCTGGAGGTCGTGGCGAGGGCGCCGCCGGCGAGTCCTTGGAGGAACAGGCGGCGGTGGAGCTGGTGCTCATCCGCGCGGCATTGTCCTGGTTTGCATCCCGCGTTCGCGGCGCTGTCGTGGCTGGCGTTTTCGTGGCGGACGGTGTTCATGCGGCGTTACGGCGCTGAGAGGAATTCGGCGCTGGTCATGAGGGCCCAGAGCAAATCGCCGGCAGCCTCGGCGGGGCGATCGACGTTGGCGGCGAAATAGGCAACAGCTTGCGCCTGTTCGTCCGCATCGGGATGGCGGCCGACGACGGCGACGAAGGCGGCGCGAACGCGGGCGGCGGGATCATCGATGCCGACCAGGCGTTCGGCCGTGTTGCCGGCGGCGGGTTTCAACAGGGCCGCGAGTTCCGGCGAGCCGGAGAGGAACTGTGCTTGCTGGAACGTGGCGTTGTAATCGCGAGGCAAGACGTCCGGCATGGCGGCGATGACGGCGCGGCGCAGAGCGTCGTCGTCGGGCGGGAGGCCGGCGGCGATGCGCCACGAGCGGGCGACTTGCTCGGCTGTGAGGGGGCGCTCGGCGGCGCGGGCGAACGCTTCGGGCGGCGCGGCGAGGGCGTCGGCGTGCGCCGACAGGGCGTACACCTGGCTGAGCACGATGCCGCGAACGAGGCGGCGCACGTCGTAGTTGCTAGCGGCGAAGTCGGCGGCCAGCCAGTCGAGCAACTCGGGGTGACTCGGGGCGTTCCGCTCGTTCATCTCGTCCACCGGATGGACGATGCCGCGGCCGACCAGCGTGGCCCACAGGCGATTGACCAACGCCCGGGCGAGCAGCGGATTGTCCTGCGTCGCGAGGTCGGCGAACGCGGCGCGGCGGGATTTCTTCGGCACCTTCACCTTGGCGGCGGGATCGAGATAGTTGTCGTCGCTGTCCTTGGGCTCCTCGTCGCCGTCGGGCCAGTCTTCCTCGACGATCTTGCCGGTGAGCAGCGCCACCTTGGCCGGTTGCGACTCCTTGTGCAGGTTCGTGAAGTTGACGAACCCGCCGACGGCGGACTCCTCGATCTGCGCTCCGTCGTCGACGTTCTTGCTGCGGTTGAACGCCGCGACGAGGCCCCAGTAGTGGGCTTGCTTGATCTCCCGGGCCAACGGGTGGTCGTGGCACTGGGCGCAGTCGAGCCGCGTGCCGTAGACGAGCGGCGCCACGGCTTCGGCGATTTCC
Source organism: uncultured Planctomycetaceae bacterium (assembly GCA_964430075.1). GTDB lineage: Bacteria > Planctomycetota > Planctomycetia > Pirellulales > Lacipirellulaceae > Lacipirellula. Next base: position 6,824 of record CAYSFP010000065.1, read on the forward strand.
TGATGGCTGTCGCGACGCTCGTAAAGGAACCACGTGGCGCCCTTGGCGTCCGGCGACTGGGGGCGAGCGACGAGCATATCGCGCACCGTCTCGTTCCAGGGCCGATTCGTGCGGAAGTCGTGCTCGAGGAAGGTCCACCAGCCGCTTTCGCGGCGGCGATCCTCGGCGTTTCCGCGCCGGCCGCGGCCCATGAGGAAGGCGTCCCACAGCTCGCGCATGCGCACGGCGTAGGCGTCGGACGCGAGGAGCTGGTCGACGAGGGTGGCTCGTTTCGACGCATCGGCGGAATAGAGGAAGTCGGCCAGTTCATCGGCCGTGGGAATCCGGCCCGCCAGATCCAGATAAATCCGTCGGCACCACGTGCGGTCGTCGGCGGCGGGCGCCGGGGCGACGCCGCGGCGCTGCCAGCCGTCCGCGACGAGCGCGTCGATGGCGTCGGTGGGTGAAGCGAACGCGCGGGGAGCAGCCGCCTGTGCGCCGTCGTCCGCCGCGTTCGGCGTGACCGACGGTCGGCCCAGGGCGACGATCCACCGGCGGACGAGTTCGCGCTCCTCGTCCGTGAGCTGCTTCTCCGGCGGCATGTGCGGATCGGAGTCCGGCGCCAGGTACTGGTACAGCCGGCTTTCGTGGGGATGCCCCGGCACGATCACGGCGCCGTCGTAGCTGCCGCGGAGGGCGGCCTCGGGCGTGTCGAGCTCCAACTCGGCGTTCTGCTCGATCGGCCCGTGGCACTTGACGCACTGGACGTCGAACAGGGCCTGAACCTTTTCGGCCCAGAGCCGCGCCGCGTCGTCGGCCTGTGCGGTTGCGGTGCCGAAAATGCCCAGGACCAGCACTAGATATGGACAACGAACCATTGGCCTGGCCGGGGCTATATCGTGTGTCGGCTCGCCTTCAATCGCCGCAGGCCGGCCGCGTCGTGACGCTCTCGGCGACGGGAGACCCGCGGTGGGGTTAAGAATAGGCTAAAGCGCTCGCCCGACGCTCGCAAGATCGGCAGCGCCGCCAGGATCGCAAAATGCCGTCAATCCGCTGGCGAGTTTCACTTCGCCTGGCAAGCAGCGTCGTGCGTCGCCGCGATTGGCACTTGAGATGCGGTCTGGCCAACCATGAACCGCGTCAGCCGTTCGTCGAGGATCCGCACGATCTCGTCGACCGCCTCGACTTTGCGATGGATGTTCGTGTGAGAGGCGTCGATTCCGATTTGGCTCGTCGCATGGGGCGACAGTGCACTGTCGACTGACACGATCCCGTCGCCCTGCCCCGAGGTCAATCGCGTTCGGCCGTATCCAAAGATGGTGTGAACGTCGACGCACGGGCTCTTCGGCAGCGCGGCGATCGCGGCGAGAATCGCACTGTCGGGATCGAGCATGTCGATGCTCGTGGGCACACGCGCCGTAACTTCTTCAGAGAACACGCCGGGATTAAGACTCATCAGTTGTTCGTGGCGCGCCACGCGCTCCGGGTCCGGCGAGGCCAGCGCAGCGCCCAATCGTCCGATCGGCCGGTCGGCCCAATTCGATCCCCGGTGCGGCGCCGCCAACGAGATCACGCAGCGGACGTTTGGCTGCGGCTCGAAGAAGAACATGTCTTGTAGCGCCCGCCGAGCAGCGGGCGTCGCGACAATCGCCGAGAAGGGACGGTTGGCAACCGCGTTCCACAATCGGTCTTGGCTGTTGGCGGCCTGCAATTCGCACACGAGGCCGCCCATGCTATGCCCGATCAGAATCATCTGCCGGAGCGCAGGGTCCTGTCCCGCCGGATCGGCAATGCTGGCTGCACGAGACAGGTCGTGCCTGAGCCGGCTTGCGGATTCGAGAAACGGAGCGCCTGTCGGGTAACGAAAGGCCCACAGTTGAAAACGGTTGGCGAAGCCTGGCGTCGCACGCAGGTCGTTCGCCATGTCGACCCATGACGTCGGGTTCGAAAGGATGCCGTGAACCATGACGACGGGAATCTTTCCCTGTTGATACGGCTCCAGAAAGAACAGGCCCTCGCTCGTCGGTAGGTCGACGCCGAAGAACGACAGCCAGTCGCTTTGCAATTCGGGCGACGTGTGGAGGCGCAGCGCGAATGGCGCCGAGAGGTCGTTTGCGAGGGGCTGCAGGTCTTGCAGGGCTGCTGGATCGGGATGCAACGAGTCAATCAGTTCCAACACGGCTCCGCCTGCAGCGCACGGCCGCAAAATCGCGGTCGCGGCAAACATCGCCCCGGGCGTTAGGAATTGCTCCTCGACGCGCGTCGCCGTCGCGAGGCGCCGCTCGACGACGACCGGCACACCCCAACCCTCCGCTCGGTACTGGCGCGAGAGCGCCTTCTGTCGATAGCTGCCGGTAGGGTGGATTACCTGAGCGTCCTCGTTCCGCCACACTCCGCCGCGGACGGCGATGGGAACGAACGTGAGGCCTTGAGACGATTGGACCACCAAGCCCTGCCCAGGCAGAAAGCGACCAGCGCTGGAAGCCGTGGCCAGCAGTCTGGCCAGGCTGGTGTGATAGGTTTCCCACGCGAGTTGGTAGTCGTCGGTTCCCGCGGGAAGTTCGTGCAGTGCTGTCCAGGCGGCAAGGGCTGCGTGGAAGTGGTTGTCCGTGGATTGCGTCGATCCGGAGAGTTCGGCACGCGCCGCACTTTGGGAAAACTCCTGCGCCGACTGCAAGGCGGCCGGTGTGGACAGGACGGGTCTCAACGCGTAGCCATGCTGATTGACGGCGGGCCGCGGTTGCGGGCGGGCCTGACTGAGCAAGAGTAATGGGGCGTACGGAGGCTCGCGCCAAACGCTTCGGCAACCTGTACCGAGAATCGCGATGAGGAGAGCGCAATAGGCGCCGATGGGAACGCGCATGGACAAGCAGCGAGAATTCTCGACCGTCCATGAGCACGCGTGGGGCGGCGGCCGCCGTGCCGTCGCCGCTGTACCGTCTAACGACCGCATCGGCGATGCGGCGCCGGGAACTTGAGCGGAGGTTCAGTTTCGGCCATCAATGCCGACCTGGCGCGTCGACCGATGCGATATTTGCTCGAGGAGGCGACTTTCCATTGGCGTCTTTTTTTGACGGCGGAAAGAGGAGAGGCCCGCTCGCCCAGCCGTCATTCGCGCGAGCGGTCAGACGGTTCCCACCCGCTATCTGAAGCAAACATGATAGACTCGGCGTCTTCGCAATAGCTTTCCCGTATCACGCTGGGCGCGAGAAACACGCCAAGCCATGCATTCCTGTTGAGAATCGTTGACGGCTGACACACGCCTCCTTTCGGAACGTCCCCAGGGCGCGTAATGCTTGAAGACCTTCCAAAGCAGTTCTCGGCCATTGGCGCCGACCGGATCAAGCGGCACATCTTTCTGTGCTGCGACCAGACGAAGCCCAAGTGCGTCGATAAGGACCAGAGCCTGGTCGCGTGGGAATACCTCAAACGGCGGTTGAAGGAGCTCAACCTGGTGGGCGCCGGCGGCGTGTTTCGCACCAAGGCCAATTGCCTGCAGGTGTGCCAGAACGGCCCGATCGCGGTCGTCTATCCCGAGGGCGTGTGGTACCACTCGTGCGACGCGCCGGTGCTGGAGCGGATCATCCAGGAACACCTCGTCGGCGGGCGCGTGGTTCAGGAGTATCGCCTGGGCGGCGCGGCGGCGGGGGGCTGACGGGTCGAGCCCCATCGAGTCGAACCAACTGGGGAGAGCTCACGCAGAACTCCCCGGTCACGCTCCTCAGGACTTAGGCTTAAGATGCTTGAGGATGATTTGATAGGGCGGCGCCGAGCCGTCGTCGCCGACGACTTCAAAGTGAACGACGCCATCTCCTGCCGGTGCGTCGACGCGGTCGAATTCGATTCGTTGCTGCGGTTCCCGGATGGTTTGGCATGCCGTGGCAGCGCCGATGCGAAGCCTGGCCTCGCCGGCAGCGGGTCGCTGGAGGATCACCGTCGCGGCGAACGCGGCCGGTTGCGCAACGGTGACGAGCCACTCGCCCTGTTCGCCCCAGCCAGCGCCGACGGGCTGCCATTCCTGGCGCGTGAGCGCGGCGTCCGGCGCTGCGTCGGCGCCCAGAATGATGCGCGGCGGAGCGAAGTTGTCGGGACGCTCGCTCGAGACGTCGGCGAACCAGGCGTCGTAGCGGCGTCGCAACTCGGCGACGACGTCGGGATGATCCGCGGCCAGGTCGCGATCCTCCAGCGGATCCTCTTGCAGATCGTACAACGCGAACGGAACGTCCGGCGGCGGCGCCTCCCGATCGAAGCCGGACGAGCGGACCAGTTTCCATCGTTGGGTCACGACGGCCGCATGGTGACCGGCCACGGGGGCGTCGCCGCGGTGCGCCTGGAGGAACAGCGTGCGATCGGGCCACGGCGAGGCCGGCTCGGTAAGCAACGGCAGGACGCTGCGACCGTCGAGTTTGAGATCTCCCGAGAGTTCGACCTGCGCCGCCGCGAGCAGCGTGGGAAGCACGTCGACGTGCGCGGCGACGCCATCGCTGATGGTCCCAGGTTTGATGCGTCGCGGCCAGTGCACGATGAGCGGACCGGCGATTCCGCCTTCGAGCACGTCGGTCTTCATTCCACGGCGCCGGCCCACGTAGCGGCGGGTGTTGGGGCCGTTGTCGCACAGGAACGCCACGAGCGAGTTGTCGGTAATCTCGAGCCGGTCGAGCGTCGCCATCAAATTTCCGATGTTCTGATCGATATTTTCCACCATGGCGTAGACGCGCGCCACGGCGTCGGCCGACTCGTCATTGCCCAGCAGCACGGGCGTGAGATTCTGGGCCTTGTACTTGCGGTAGAGATCCTGGGGCACGTCGTTCAGCGGGCCATGCGGGGCGTTGGGCGTGATGTACGCGAAGAACGGGCGACCGGCGCCGACGCTGGCCTCGATAAATCGTTCTGCTTCGTCGAAAAAGACGTCGGTGCAGTAGCCCTCGGCGGTGAACTGCTCGCCGTTGCGCCACAGGATGGGATTGGTGTAACGCGCCTCGTTTTCGGGCGGATCCGACGGTTGGGCGAGCCCGCCGCCGCGGATGACGACCGTCTCGTCGAATCCCTGATCCTGCGGCCGCAGGGGGTAGCAGTCGCCGAGATGCCATTTGCCGAAAATGCCGGTCGCGTACTCGGCATCGTGAAGAAGCTCGGCAACGGTCACTTCGGCCGGGTCCATCATCGACCGGCCGCGATAGGTGTCGATCACGCGGGTGCGGTAGTTGTAGCGGCCGGTCATGAGGCAGGCGCGCGTGGGCGAGCAGACAGGCGACACGTAGAATCGCGTCAATTCGGCGCCGCGCGCGGCCAGCCGGTCGATGTGCGGCGTCTGGAGCACGGGATTGCCGTGGCAGGCAAGGTCGCCCCAACCCTGATCGTCGGTAACGATCAGGATGATGTTGGGGCGATCGCCTATGACGTTGGTTTCTTCGGCCAGCGCAGTCCGCATGCAAGCGAGCGGGGCGATCGCCAACGAGGCGAGGACGACGCGCAACGCGCGGGCAAATCGAATCATGGTCAATTCCTTTTCGTGGTCGTGCGGCGCCGCCGGCGATTCACGAGCAACCAGGCAACGCCGGCGGCCGGCCGCCGAGGTCAATCGGGCGGCGAAGGAAGAAAAATCCTCGAAGCACACTCTGTTTCAACTATCCCCTATCGACGCTGGCTTACGCAATCACTTCAGCGATCACCCGCGCCGGCTTGACGCCGGTGAGTTTTTGATCGAGGCCTTGAAAGGGGAACGTCAACTGCGTGTGCTCAAGGCCGCACAGGCGGAGCAAGGTCGCATGAAAGTCGCGTACGTTCACGGCGTCTTGCGTGGGGAAGTAGCCGAAATCGTCCGTTTGCCCATGGGAGTAGCCTGCCCGGACTCCGCCGCCCGCCATCCAGAGCGTGAACGCGTGGGGGTGATGGTCGCGCCCGACAAAAGCCATCTCCACGCCGCCGCGGTTCTCTCTCATGGGCGTGCGGCCGAACTCGCCCGCCCAGACGACGAGCGTTTCGTCCAGCAGGCCGCGCTGTTTGAGGTCGGCGAGCAGGGCGGCGACGGGGCGGTCCATGTCGAGGCACTTCTGCTTGAAGCCGAGATTCAGCGATTCGCTTTCCTTCGAGCCATGCGAGTCCCAGCCCCAATCGAAAAGCTGGACGAACCGGACGCCGCGCTCGACGAGTCGGCGCGCCAGCAGGCAGTTGTTCGCCAGGCTTTCTCGTCCCGGCACGGCGCCATAAAGTTCGTGGACGTGGGCGGGTTCTCGTTGGATGTCCATCGCGTCGGTCGCCGCCATCTGCATGCGATAGGCCATCTCGTACTGTGAGATGCGCGTGAGCGTTTCTGGATCTTGATAGGTTTCAAAGGTCGCCCGGTTCAGCTCCGAGATCGCGTCGATCACCGCGCGGCGCGTTGTCTGCGTGGTTCCGCGCGGATTGTCGAGGAACAGCACAGGTTCGCCCGACGAGCGGCACTGGACTCCTTGGTACACCGAGGGCAGGAAGCCGGCTGACCAAATGCTCGTGCCGGCGTCGGGGCGTTTGCCGCCGGAGAGCAGGACGACAAACCCCGGCAGGTTCTGATTGGCGGAGCCCAACCCGTAGGTGACCCAGGACCCCATCGAGCTGTAGCCAAATCGCTGGTCGCCGGTGTGAACGAGCAATTGGGCCGGTGCATGGTTGAACTGGTCGGTCTGCATCGTGCGGAGGAAGCAGACGTCGTCGACCACGCGGCTAAAGTGGGGCAAACGATCGGAAAGCCACGCGCCGCTCTGGCCGTGCTGCGCAAAGGGATATTGCGGTCCGAGCAGCGTCGGCGTTCCCCGGATGAACGCGAACCGCTTGCCTTCGAGAAATTCGCGCGGGCATTCGGACCCATGCAGGCGCGCCAGCTCGGGCTTGTATTCGAAGAGTTCAAACTGGCTGGGCGCGCCGGCCATGTGCAGAAAGATGACGCTCTTCGCTTTAGCCGGCAGGTGGGCGGCTCGCGGTGCGAAGGGCGCCGAATTGCCCGTCGGATCGCCTGCCCCGGCTTGCGCTGCCGGAGCTTGCGTCGCCATCCAGAAACTGCCGAGGGCCCCCAAACTCTTGCTGAGAAACTGCCGCCGGGTGTTCAGGGCGAGGCGGTCCCGATGCACGCGTTCTATTGAGAACTGGGCAGCAAATGAACCTGCCAACGGGCGGTCGGCGGTCGGCTGTCGGCTGTCGGCCAGAGGGGAAAGGCGCATTGGCTGCGCAGGGATCGATAAGAGATTCACTTCGTCAGGACCTCGTCGAGATTCAAGATGACGCTGGCCACGGCGGAGAGCGCAGGGAGTTCGGCGGCGATCCCCTTGTCGGCCTGTTCCCGGTTCCGCGGAGCCGACTCGCTGTTGTCAGAGATTTCCTCATACAGCCGTAACAACGCCGCAAGCGCCTCGGGCGTTGGCTGCCGACCGGTGGCGATGGAGTAACCGAAGGCGATTTGCGTCGCGGGCGTCGAGCTGCCGTGGAGCATCCGCTCGGCAAAGGCCGCGGCCATCTCGACGTACGCTTCGTCGTTGAGAGTGACGAGCGCCTGCAACGGCGTATTGGTGGGGATGCGCCGGCCCACGCAGGTTTCGCGACTGGGCATGTCGAACGCGAGCAAGCTGGGATAGCCCGAGGTGCGCCGCCAGTAGGTGTAAATGGCGCGGCGGAATCGATCCTCGCCTCGCGCCGCCACCCAGGCTTCGCGCGAATAGACGGTCTGCCAGATTCCTTCTGGTTGCGGGGGCATCACGGGCATTCCGTACATCTTGGCGGACAGCAAGCCGGACAGCGCCAGCGCTTGATCGCGCACCATCTCTGCCGTGAGCCGCGTGCGTGGACCGTGGGAAAGCAATCGGTTGTGCGGATCGTGCCGGTTCTTATGCGGCGTGGAAGCCGACGATTGCCGGTATGTGGCCGAGAGCGCGACTTCGCGCAGCAAGGCCTTGACGCTCCAGGCGTGCCCGCCTTGGAACCGAAGCGCCAGGTGATCGAGCAGTTCGGGGTGCGAGGGCAACGAGCCAGACGAACCGAAGTCGTCCAGCGTTTCAACGATGCCGACGCCAAACAGCTCGGCCCAGACGCGGTTGACCATGACGCGCGCCGTCAGGGGATTCTCGCCGGAGACGAGCCACCGCGCCATCGCGAGACGGTCGACGTGATCTTCCTCGGGCGGTTGCGGAAAAACTGCCGGAACGCCCGCGCGAACCCGTTCGCCTTTGTCCATCCAGTTGCCGCGGACAAACATGTAAGTGGCGCGTTGAAACGGCGCGGCGAGCTCGCGCATGATGGGCACGGCCGTACTGGCGATCGCGCGGCGCTTCGTCGTCGTCGCGGCAAGCTCAACCTGATTCTGCCGATAGGCTGGGCTTTGAATCAGCGACGGCCAACGCGAGCTGCTCGACGCGGAGAGCCGAAGCCTCCGAAAGCAAAGCGGCGCTTTGGCCGTTTTCTCGAATGTCATCGTCAAGCGAAGCCGGGAGCCTGCGGGGGCGCGAATCGGCTCCTGCGGCAAAAAAATGCCCCAGCGCCGCGTGGCGAGATGAGGATAGCTTGCCCAACCGTTGGGGGAATCATTCAGGCTGTCGATGGGAGCAAGCTCTGGATGCGGCTCATCGCAGAAGGCGTCGGTCAGCTCGACGGGCGATTCCCTGCCATCGGGCAGCACGAGGCAGAGCCGCAATCGACTCAGAACGAAGCCGGGCTCGGGAAGTTTTAATGCGGCTGCCTCGTCCCTGGGCAACCCTTCCAAACGAACGGCGGAGATCTTCTCCATTGATGGCGACAGGGCGCACTCCACGGTCAACGTGGATCGGTTCGGAATCGTCCCGCTCGTCCAGATTTCCGACGCAGGTGTGCCGTCGTGGGCACGGACGTCCACCTCGATGCGGTCGCTGCTCGCCTCGGCGCGATCGACCGACAGCAACGCCCAGCCCGCATCCCGTTCCGCGCGACGCTGCAGGAAGTGCAAGGCCGCTTGCAGTTCGGCAATCCGGCGGTCGAGCTGCCGCGCGGCGTCCCATTCCGCCGCGTCATTCGGAACAGCGAGCTTCGGGAGATCCTCGACGACGTCTTCGTCGCGCGTCGTATTGAAGATCGCCGCGAACCGGTAGTACTCCTCGTGGCTCACGGGATCATACGGATGCGAATGGCATTGCGTGCAGCCAAACGTGATCCCTTGCCAGACTTGCCAGGTCGTATTCACGCGATCGAGCACGGCGGCGATGCGAAACTCCTCGTCGTCTGTGCCGTCTTCACGGTTGGTCTGCGTGTTGCGGTGAAATGCGGTTGCCAGCACGTCGGAGAGTTGAGCGTCCGGCAACCGATCGCCGGCGAGTTGAAGAATCGTGAACTGGTCGTAGGGAATGTCGCGATTCAGGGCTCGAATCAGCCAATCCCGGTACGGCCAAATGCTCCGCGGGGGATCTCGCTCGTAGCCGGTCGTATCGGCATAGCGCGCGAGGTCCAACCACATCGACGCCCAACGCTCTCCGTATCGCGGCGACGCGAGGAGCCGGTCGACGACGTGCTCGTAGGCCTCCTCGCTTCGATCCGTTTCAAACTCTCGATAGTCCTCTGCCGAAGGCGGAAGCCCCGTGAGATCGAACGTCACGCGGCGCAGCCACTCGGCACGGGGCGCCTCGGCGGCAGGCTCGATCGATGCCTCCTCGAGGCGGGCCAAGATATAGTGATCAAGCGGGCGGCGCACCCACTCGGGCCGCTGTACGGCCGGCAACTCCGTGTCTTGGGGCGGGCAGTATGCCCAGGGGTCCTCCCAAACGGCCCCTTGCTCGATCCAACGTCGGAGCAAGGCGATCTCGCGGGCCGTCAGCGCGGGGCCATGATCGGCCGGCGGCATCCGCAGGTCGAGATCCGTTGTCGATACGCGTTCCATCAGGGCCGAGCCGTCGGCGTCGCCGGGAACGATCGCCGCGGCCCCGGAATCGGACTCGTTCATCGCCTCGCCGCGGGTGATGAACGAGAGGCCGCTCGCCTGCTGGACCCCGCCGTGGCAACCCACGCACCGCGACTTGAAGATCGGTCGGATGTCCCGATTGAACGTGACGTTCGCCGGGAGTGTCCGCTGGTCCGTTGCCGGCTCTTCCCCACGCGCCGTCGATGGTCCCGCGATGCCCAACAGCGCGAGAGCCAGCGCCGCGCGACAAACGATCCGCGTTGTCGTCGTCAGGTCGCGAGACGGGCTCGAAATTCGCATCGGGCAAGGTTCCATGCGATGGCTAGGCGGCGTCAGTACTCCCGCGCGGCATTCCGAACGCGAGGGCTGCGGCGTCCTCGCCTCAGGGCGCAGCCAGGGCGTCGAGCGGAATCACGGCCAGTTCGGCGCTGTTGAAGTTCCCGCCGCGCCCGCCGGTGTTCGAATAGCCGACATACAGCGAGCCCTCGTGTTCGACGGCATAGGGGTACGAGAGCCCCGCGCTGGGGTGCGACTCGCCGTCCGCCTCATGCAACGACCCACGAATGACGTACACGCGACTGAACGTCTCGTCGCCCTTCTCCCCGATGGCGATGGTCAGCGGCGAGCGGCCGCGCACGCCGGCGACCGTGGTGCAGATGAGGTACGGCTGCCCGGTGCTCAGCGTTCCCGAGTACGGCTTGGACGCGGTCATCGGCAGATTCGAGGGCGTCGATTCGCTCCACGTGCGGCCGTAGTCGTTGCTTGCCGCGACGAGTGCGAGAGCCTCCTTTCCGTACCGAGCGATATTGAGGACCTGCTTGCCGTTGACGATCACGGATGACTCGCCCCACATCGACAGCTCTGGGGGCTTGGGAATCACCACGAGATCCCATGCGGTGAAGTTGTCGCCGTGGCTGATGGCCACGGCGGCGGGGTGGCCCTGGGCGCCCGTTTCGCTTCGCGCGATGAAGCCCGACATGATCCAGTTGCCGTCGTCCATGCGGAGCGGCTCTTGCATGGGCCAGAATCCATCGCCGACGACCGCGCCGGCGGGCGTCCACGTTCCCGTGGCTTCGTCCAGCGTGTAGGCCCGCGTGTGGACATTCTTCATCTTGTCGTGAAACGCGCCGTTGAACGACCACAGTGTTCCCCCTTCCGACAGGAAGACTCCGTGGCTCACGGCGAGGTTGGGTTCGTCGCCGACGTCGATCGTAAATGGAAGGCTCCAGGTTTGGCCGCCGTCGCTGCTGACGGCGCCGTGAGCTTCTTCGGTGCCGGTGTTTTCACTGCCCTTGTTGCGCCCGAACGAGGCGTAAAGCTTGTCCTTGTGCCACGCGAGGGCCACGCCGTGAAGCCAACGATAGCCGTCCGTTTCAAGATCAAACGGTCGAATCACGTGGAAGGCGACGTCCGGCAGCACGGGAGCGTCCGCGGCCGTGGGAAGAGTCGCGGTTGCCGACCAGAGCGGCGCGGGGGATGCGGCCGAGGCCAGGCCGGGCAGCAACGCCAGTACGAATCCCCAGACGATGCGAGCGCGTGCAGAACTCACGGATGACTCCCTAAAAAATGGATAGACCGGGATGAAAAGTCAGCGTCGCGCTGGGCTGGCGCGGCCTGGAACTTCCCCAGTATAGGCGCCGTCCAGCGTAACGGTTGGTCCGAATCGCGCGCACGACTGGAGCATTGGGGAGGGCAGATCTCGCACGAGACGCCGCTAAGACATCCGCGAGATCGCGAACGGTCGTGCCCGCTTGCAACTCGATCGGGTTGCGGGGCGGATCGTGTGCGGCGCTCGTCTCGGGTGTGGTTTCACGCAACGCTTTTCGGACGTGTGAGCTGCCGCCCGGCGCGCATGGTGGGGCGAGCCAGCACTACCGCTCTGGGAAAACCGTAGGATGTTTGGCTCGTGTCACACAGGCGCGCGATATGGCTCACCCGCCGCCGTCCTGGCGCGTTATAAGGAATGGCGCCTCGCGCGGCCTTTGGTCGCCGCGCGTGATTTTCGTCTCACTCGTCCCTCGATGTGTTCCATGCCATTTACGCCTCGGATTGTCGTCGACCTGATGATGTTTTGCGGGCTCTGCGCGACCGCTAAGGGAGCGCAACCGGAGGTTTACCCCCTCTGGGACGGCGATGCGACGATCGACGTCGACGCCTTGCCCGAGCCCGAGGGCATGGTGCATCGTGAAATCTATCGAGCCGTCGAAGGGCAGTATCAGTTCCTTCACGGCCTGGCGATCATCAGCTATGAAGGAACGCTGTTTGCGAGCTGGGCGAACTCGCCCGTCGACGAGAACTCGGCCGACGAAGTCATGCAGGGTGCGCGATCCACGGACAAGGGCGAAACCTGGTCGGCGCCGGAGTTGATCGCGCCCGGAATCGACGGGCCAGAGCTGCACAGCCATGGCGTTTTTCTGATCGCACCCTCGGGCCGCCTGCGAGCTTATGCCGCTCGATATGGAATTGGCGCGGGCAAGTTCCCGGGCCTCGTGACGGAAAGCTGGGAATTGAATTCGGCGTCCGGCCGTTGGGAACCGCGAGGCGTGGCCATCGAGAACGCGCGTCCTGTCGACGCTCCGCAACGCCTCGCCGACGGCGGATGGATCATGGGGATCTTCGATCGTGACCTCAGGCCGGGCGTGGCGTGGAGCGAAGACGACGATGCGTCGCGTTGGACGACGACGCCCCTGGTCGGTAAAAGCGACGTCTTCGGCGACACCACGATCGTGCAACACGCGGACCGGCTCGTCGCGATCGTGCGCAACGCGCCGACGGCCGCGGTTGCCGAGAGCTTTGACGGCGGCCGTAGCTGGTCGGCTCTCGCGGCGAGCAACTATCCGATGGCGCCGTCGAAGGCCTTTGCCGGTCGTCTGAGCACGGGGCAGTGGTACCTGGCGTCGAATGTCAAAGATCGAAACAACCTGGTCTTGGCCGTCTCGCGGCCGCATGAGCGGCCCCTCCACAAAGCATGGATCGTGCGCCGCGGCAAGTCGGTTCCGCCGCGGTTCCCGGGGCGGGCCAAAGGCAGCCAATGGTCCTATCCCTACGCCTGCGAGCACGATGGCAAGCTGTATCTCGCGTACTCCATCGGCAAAGAAGACGCGGGGCTGTCGATCATTCCCATCGCGTCGCTTCAGTAAGGCTCGTCGCCGAGCCGCACACCATTCGCGAGTCCTCAGAGCAAGCAAGTCATGTCGAAGTTGCCCTCGGTTCTGATTGGGTTGTCGTTGGCAGGCGTCGCCGTCGCGGGCGCGTCCGGCGGCGCGGGGCCGGCGGCGGGCGTCGGACTGGCGTGCGCCTTGGCGGCGTTGGCGTTGGCCGCGGCGGCGTCTCGCAGGTACAAGAATCTGGCCTTCACGCTGTGGGTGTTCGTGGCCGTGGCGACGGCCATGTACTTTCCGTGGCTCTTCCAAACGTGGGGGGGATTCAAGTTGACGCGGTCGATCGCGCCGCTCGTCCAAGTGATCATGCTCGGGATGGGCATGACGATGACGTTCCAGGACTTTGTCGGCGTGGTTCGCATGCCCCGCGGAGTCATTGTCGGGACGCTCTTGCAGTTCACGATCATGCCGGTTTTGGGGTGGGTCTTTGCGCAGGCGATGGGCCTGGACGCCGAGGTCACCGCCGGGCTGATCTTGATCGGCGCGTGCGCCGGCGGCGTGGCAAGCAACGTGATTACCTATCTGGCGGGAGGAAACGTCCCGCTTTCGGTTTCGATGACCGCGTGCTCCACAATTGCAGCGCCCGTCTTGACGCCCTTGGCAATGAAGCTGCTTGCCGGTCAATACGTCCCGGTGGAATTTGTCCCCATGGCCACGTCGATTCTAAGCATGATCGTGGCGCCAACGGCCGTTGGCCTCCTCCTCAACCAGGCAGCGCCGGCCTTCGTGGTTCGGTTGTCCCGACCGTTGCCGCTGATCTCCATGTTCGGCGTGTGGATGATCATCGCCATCACCATCGCCGCGTCGCGCGACGACTTGTTGCAGGTCGGCGTCGCGCTGCTGTTGGCCGCGATGTGCCAGAACGCCGCAGGATTCATCTTGGGATACGGCGGGTCCCGCCTGTTGGGACTGAACGAACGGGATAGCCGCACCGTGTCGATCGAAGTCGGTTTGCAGAACGGCGGCATGGCCACCGGGCTTGCCTTTGAAGTGCTGAAGAGCCCGGTGGCTGCGCTGGCGTCAGCCGTTTATGGACCTTGGAGTGCGGTCGCGGGGTCCGCCTTGGCGTCGTATTGGAAGAAAACCGCAGCGACGCTGGACGCCTCGGCAGGCGACGACATTGAGGGGCAGGCGGCAGCGCGGGACGAGCAACAGCAGGTTCCAGGAGCCGTGCTCGAGCCGCTGGGATAGCCGACGCTTGGGGGAGAACGTCGCGATCACGTGGCAGCCGCCTGCCGATACGCGCGCGGCGACTTCCCGTAGATCGTCCGAAAATGTCGCGCGAACCGCGACGCATCCCGGTAACCGACGGCGCGTCCCACGTGGTTGATCGGCAGGTCCGTGTCTTTCAGCAGTTGGGCGGCCTTCTTCATTCGCAAACTACGCAGGTAGTCGGTGTAGCTGACCTGGTAAGTCTCCCTGAACAGCCGTGCGAGATGCCCCGCGCTGATGCCCGCCACTTTTTGGGCGAGCGACTCCAGGGTGATGGCTTCCTGCAAGTGGAAGGCGAGATACGCGCAGGCGCGGGCCAGCGGGTCGCCGCGCGGACCTGTGCTCTGCCGCACTTCCGCCAGGCGATACCAGACGGGATCGAGATGCGATCGGGCCGCGTCCTCGGCAGCGTGCGAATTCCCTTCGCAAACGCATTGCACGATGGGGCGATGCGCCTCTAACAGCATTTCAAGATCTGGATAGCATGTGCGGATCGTGGCAACGCGAAAACTGTCCCAGTAGCGCCGGCAGGTTTCCCACACCTCCGTCAACCCGGGGACATTCGCCACCTCGCAAATGGCCATGTGAAGTTCGCGGTCGGCGGCGATGAACTCCTCGTAGTCGTCTCGTTTGGCCGCCTCGGTCATGCGTTCGAACGCGCGCCATACGGATCGCATGTCCGCTCCGCGCACGGCCCGCAAAGCGGCGTAGCGCGCCGCGAAGCCATCGAGAACCGAGCGCAGTTGAGTGATCTCTCGAATTCGAGAAAGATCAATGCCCGCCGACAGCGCTTGCGCTTGCATGGGGATTGAATATGCGGGAGGTAGTGTGAATCATCGCGAGCCGAGCGGGAATCCGGAAGACGCGCTCAGCCGCCCGCTCGCGATTCCCACGTGAGTCGATCTCGAAGAGTTCCTGATTATACCGCGTCGGAAGCGGTAAATGCGTCCATTCGCGCGCGGCTTTGGAAAGCTTTCAGATCGCCGCTGGCGCCCGTTTCCCCGCAGGACTCCGCGGTTGCCCGCAAACCATGGTGCGGGAAGACTTGCGAACGCGACAGGATCGGGGCCGATTCGCTTGCTGACGTGCGACGCCCACCGAGGCGGACATCGTTCATCGACGCAATGCGGACTGCCGAATCCGAGAGCGGAACACTCGGACCGAGGGCGTCCTCAGTGAGAAGGACCGCGTTTTCCCCAGAATTTCCTTGCTGCGCGCTCTGTTGCAGGCGGCGTTTGGCATGTTGTCGTGCGTTCCGCAATCACCAGCGGCGGCGAACGCGACGCAACCCAACGGGGCGATAGCGAACGACACAGCGCGTAATCGCGCGCCGCTCGGCATCGCTACGAATAAATGGCGACGAAAAGCTTGAAGTCCGCAGGGGTCGCCAAGTATTAGTGGCTTCGAGGCCAATGGCTTCGTCTGATCGTCGCCGGAATCGACTGCCGGCTGCGTCGGCCCGAGGCGGTGCGGATCGCCGCCGGGCGATGGCGCGACGAAAGGCCGTTGCGGCACGGCATCGCCCGGCCGCCTCGTCAGTGCACTGGTCGCGACAGCAAGGTGGCGTTCGAGTCGACGAACGAGAATCGCTTTTCAAACAAGGCCTTGGCACATAGGAGTCTTTTCATGTTACGGCAACAACTTTTTGTCCACCTGGCGGCAGGGGCGGCAGCCTTGGCTGGCGTCCTGCCCATGCAGAACGTCATTGCGGGGGCGTACGACGAGGCCGTGCTGGCCTCGGGGCCGGAGGCGTACTGGCGATTTGAAGACGCTTCGGCCGACCCGGACGCGATGGCGGCTGACGCCACCGGGCGCCATCACGGGACCTATACCGATGGCGCCACGCTGGTCGTTCCGCCCCTGGGGGGCCAGGCGGCGCGCTTCGACGGCAACACTCAGCACGTGACTACGACCACGCTGGGATCCGTTGGCAGCTCGCTCGGCTCAGCCGCGACGTTCGAGTTTCTGTTCCGCTCGACCGACACGGCGCAGGACCGAATCTTCGGCGCCTTCAACGCCGGCACGAATACGAGCGTGACCATCGCGTCGAATTCCAATGAGCAATTCGGCGCCACGCCAGGCAAGACGCAATTGTTTCTCCGCCGCCAGGCCACCGCGGGCAGCGCCGATCTGGAAGCCAGCTTCGACATGTCGGTCGTCAATATCTAATCTATGACGGCGGCTGGCATCACATTGTCTGGCGCATCGACGATGCGAGCAACAAAGGCGTGGGGACGTTGGGAAATCCCGCCGACCCCAACGTGTTTCGGGTGACGATCGATAACCAACCCATCCCTCTTGTATACGGCGACGCGTTTGCGGAAACGGCGACGTTTGTCGACTTCGAATTCCCCTTTCGGCTAGCGCAGGCAGGTCGCGAGACGCCCTTCGGCAACGACGCCCCGGCGGCCGATCTGGACGAGTTCGCCGTCTACACGAAGCTGCTGAGCGACGCCGAGATCGCGGATCACTACAACAACCTCGCCACGTCCTCGTTGCTTCCGGGCGACTTCAATGGCAGCGGCAGCGTCACGCCGGCCGACTTCATGATTCTCAACAACAACCTTGCCGCTCACTTGGATCGCACCATCGGATTTTCCGACGGCGACTTCGACTTCGACGGCGACGTGGATCTCGACGACTTCGGGCAGTTTAAGGAGATCTACCCCGTCGTGGTCGCCACGGCCCTCGGCGTCCCCGAGCCCGCGTCGTGGGGCGTGTGCGCATTGGGGAGCGTGGTGCTCCTTTCCTTCCGACGGCAGCGCCAGGCAGGCGTTCGTTGACGCGTTGCTTGCACGTGGACGACGACTTCTCTTTGCTTGGAACATCAGATCGGCGTAACAAGGGAAGGTATCATATGCTTCAGACGAAACTCATCAGGGCGTTCGCCGTCCTGTGGTTAATGGCCAGCGCGGGACCGGCCTTGGCGCAATTCAACGTCGCCTGGAATACGACGACGGGCGCCTACAGCACCGGCGCCAATTGGCTCGGCGGATCGCCGCCGGTTGCGAACTTCGACGACGTTGGCGTCATCAACAACGGCGGCACGGCCCAGGTGGCCGACGCTCCGGTCTCGCCCGGCGGGATCATCCTGGGGCAGGCCGCCGGTAATTCCGGCACGCTGGAGATTCGCAGCGGCGGCAATCTCAGCGTGGTCAACGGAGCGGGCGGAGGGGCCTCCGGCGCCGTTGCCGTGGGGCAGAGCGGCGTCGGCACGCTCAACGTGCTCCAGGGAGGAACGCTCACGGCAAACTCCTTATCCTCGGGCGGCGGCGCGGCGAGTTCCGTGGTCTTAGGTCAACTCACGGGTTCCGGCGCCGCCACGCTCGAAATCAATGGAACATCGAATCTGCAGCGCAATACGCGCATCGTGGGTCCGAACGTCGACTTCAGCACGACGACTCTTGCACTCGGCGCCGCACATATCTTGACCGCGGAGATTACTGGGCCGACGCATTCGGCGATCAACGTCTCCGGCGCGGCGACGCTCGACGGGGCAATCAACGTCGAGTTCAACGGTTACACGCCGGCCATTGGCAATTCGTGGACCCTTGTCGACGCTTCGACGCTCAGCGGCCAGTTCCGCAGCGTTGGCGTCGCGGGGTCGCTGCCGGCGGGACTGGGCCTCGGCGTGACGACCGAAAGCGGCGGCGTCAACGGCAACATCGCCCGGGTGTCGGTCATGGTGCAGCCCACGTTGGAAATCAACCGTCGCACCGGCGCCGTCACGATACGCAATCAAGCTTCTCAAGGCCTCGACATCGACGGCTACCTCATCACCAGCGCGGGCGGCACGTTGAACCCGGCGGGCTGGGCGAGCTTCCAGGACGGCGGTCAGTCGGGCTGGACGGAATCAAACCCGACAGCGAAGCACCTGGGCGAGCTCAGCATCAATGGATCGCGGACGCTGGCGGCCGGAAGCGCCATTAGCCTGGGCACAGCATACGTGTTCACCCCGACGGAGCTCGGCCAGACACAGGAGGACGTTACGTTCGAGTACCACGCGGTTGGAGGCCAAACCTTCTCAGGCAAGGTCCAATTCACTGGTCCCGAGAACAACGTGGTGCTGCTGGTTGATCCAGCGACGGGCCAGGCGGCGATTCAAAACCAGTCGATCTTCCACCTCGACTTGGACGGGTACCTCATTACTTCGACGTCCAACTCGCTGAACCCGGCGGGCTGGACGAGCTTCCAGGACGGCGGTCAAGCGGGCTGGACCGAGTCGAACCCAACGGCGAAGCACCTGGGCGAACTGAACCTCGAGGGTTCGCGAGCGCTGGGGCCCTCGGGCGCTCCCCTGCCGATTGGTTCGCCGTTTACGGTCGGCGCGATGCCGGACTTGGCGTTTCAGTATCGACTGTCGACGGGAGAGACGATGGCGGGGATCGTGCAGTACGGCGCGTTGTCGACCGGCGCCAGCGCGGACTTCGACGGCGACTCGGACGTCGACGGCAACGATTTCCTCATCTGGCAGCGCCGGCTTGGCTCGGCGGGAGGTCTGGGCGACGCCAACGGCGACGGCGCCGTCGACGGTCTCGACCTCGCCATCTGGAAGCAGCAAGCCGGAGCACGAGCCGCCGTGAGCGCCTCGGCCGTGCCCGAACCGGGCGCGTTCGCGCTGACGCTCGTGGGCGTCACCGCGTTGAAGCGTCGTCGAACGAACCGTCGTTCCGCGCCCTGGACGAACCGCGCCGCGGCCGGCGTCGGACTTCTCTAGAAATGGAAAAAGGAACGGAGAGACACGCATGGATTCCCAAAGGAGCGCGCGCCGCGTGCGGCGAAGGGCGTTTACGCTCGTCGAATTGCTCGTCGTGATCGCGATCATTGGCGTGCTGGTCGGCCTGTTGCTGCCGGCCGTTCAATCCGCCCGCGAAGCGGCGCGCAGATCCCACTGTATGAATAATCTGCGGCAGATCGGCCTGGCGCTGCAGAACTACCATTCGTCCAAGAACGCCTTTCCGCCTGGAGCCGTCGTGAGCGACGCGGCGTGCCTCGCCTCCGGGTTTCAAGGCCCGCCGTGGACCGTTCAGATACTGCCCTTCATCGAAGGGACCACGCTCGCTGCTCAGTTCAACATGAAGGGACGGTTCAGCGCGCTCATCAATGACGGCGAAAACTCGGACAATGAAACCCTTCAGCGCACTCCCCTGGAGATCTTCAAGTGTCCATCGGACACCTCCCATACCAATACGGATCCCGGCTTGAACTATATGGGCGTGCAAGGCGGCGGACAACAGCTTGAAGCGGAATGCCTCACGGGCAACACGCCGGTGAACCGTCGCGTGCGATTCAACAACGGCATCCTGTACACGAATTCGGACGTTGGCGCCAAGAAGATCACCGACGGCCTGTCGAACACCTTCATCGTCGGCGAATCGCGCTGGTGGTCGTACCAATCGACCAACTCGGGCTTTCCGAACTGGTTCAGTTGGGCGTCTGCCAACCGGATGGCAGGAAGCAGCAGCCATGTGATTGTCATGGCAGCCGCGGTTGACCCGATCAACAATCCGCTGGTGGACTACGACTCGGCGGTCAGTTGGGAGTCCCAGAATACGCTCTATCTCGGCACGCATACCCGCAGCTTCGGAAGTCGTCACGTGGGCGGAGCGCATTTCGCCTTTGCCGACGGCTCCGGTTCGTTCATTTCGGATAATGTCGACCTAACGGCCTACCAGCGTACCGCTGCGCGCGGCGACGAACTGGGATTGGACGGAGTACGGCAATGACAGGCAGACAAGCCGCGTCCTGGGGGAACCTCGCGGGGCCGCTCCGCTGCGTCTTGCGGCGGGCGACGGCCGCGATCGTGCTCGCCGCGAGCGTCGCAGGGTGCAGCGGCAACGAGGGCCCGCCGCGCTATACGGTGACCGGATCGGTGACCTACGACGGTCAACCCGTTCCGGGTGGGCGGGTGCTGTTCACGCCTGACCGCGGAAACACGGGGCCGGCCAGCGTTGCCGAGATCGTGGAGGGCAGATATGAGACGCGCAGCGAGAAGGGCGTGATTGGCGGGTCGCACACCGTCACCATTTATGGCACCGACGGCACCGTGGCGACCGAGCAGCACGACAACACGTTGTTTTCCGATTACACGCAGGAGGTCGACTTGCCGTCCGGCAACTCGACGATGAATTTCGAGGTTCCGCGCATGCCTTCGGCGCGGAAATAAAGGCGCGAGCGCGGGCATCGCCCTCGTTGCGAAGGACATTTACAGGAGTTTCTCAATGACGGTTTTCCGTGGCCTTTACCCGCCGCTGATTACGCCTTTCGACGACCGTGGCGAACTCGACGAGCAGGGGTTGCGCGACCATGTCGACTTCATGATCGACGGCGGATCCGACGGCTTTTGCGTCGGCTCGAGCACGGGCGAGTTCATGAACCTGACGCGCGACGAATGGGAGCGCGTCCTGCACATCGTCAAGGAGCAAAACGCGGGCCGCGTTCCGCTGCTCGCCGGCGGCGCCTGGATGAGCACGGCCGGCACCATCGAGCGTTGCCGCTATGCCGAGCAAGCGGGCTTCGACGGGCTGCTCGTCATCAGCCCGTGGTATCAAGTCCACACGCAACGCGAGCTCTACGCCCATTTCAAGGCCGTTCGCAATGCCGTCAACATCCCCATCATGGTCTACAACAACCCGCCCGTCACGGGCGTCCAGTTGTCGCTCGATCTCCTGGAGCGCCTCTATCGCGAGGACATCGTCCAGTATCTCAAGGAAGCGGATTCCGATCCGTACGCCATCGCGCGGCTGCGGATGCGCCTCGGCGAGAGCGCCCACTTGTTCTACGGGCACGATAACAACGCCATCGGCGCCTTCGCGTTCGGAGCGACGGGGTGGGTCAGCGGGTCCGCGAATTTCGATCCCGCGCGTTGGAGTCGGTTTGTCCATCTCTGTATCGATGACAACGACTACGTTGCCGCCCGCCAGTTGTGGTACGAAATGCTGCCGTTCATCGAAACCGTGACCGTTGGCGTCAACAACGAGCGCGCCGACTGGATTGCCGTGATTAAGCGAGGCCTGCAACTGCGAGGCAAGCGCGTGGGCGACGTTCGTCAACCCATGCTCCCCTTGACCGATGACGTCGATGGCCGCGTAAAACGAGCCGTCGAGAGCCTGCGATTCGATGACGAACACGTCCCCGCGAGAAGCCATTTAGGCAAACACAAGGTCGTGCAAAACGCGGCGCCTCTCTAAGGACAGGCCCGTGCGCGGCAAACGGCCAGCCCCGGGGGCAGGGCTCGGTACAGAATTCGAGCTGTGCTTTGCAGTGGCGCGCCGGGGCGTGCTCGCCCCGGCGGCTTCGCGACGAGGCCGTTGTTTACCTTGTTCGAATAGCGAACACGCGCAACCTGTTGCAACGCGTGCGCGGAAATCCAGCGCTGATTTTGAGCAAATCGGCGGACCCCATTGGCATGTCGCCAGTGGGGTTCAAGCCGACGCGCTCTGCGGCAACTAGGAACCGTGTGGCTTCGGCATCGTCGCGGAACAGGAACGGCAGCACGTCGTCTTCCGTATCATCGACTCATCGACGACGACCCCGGCTTCGCGCGAGGGCGAGAAAGTAAGCGACAGGCAGTCATTGCGGGCCTCCGGCGGGTTATTCCGGCTTTCGCTCGCCCGACTTCCCGAGCCTTTCGAGCCTTGGTAGACTGGTCTAAATCCTAGTTAATCCACCGGCTCTGCCGGTGAGAATTGCCGAGGCTCTGCC
>CAYSFP010000066.1:0-28103 GCA_964430075.1 uncultured Planctomycetaceae bacterium
TATCTTAATCCCGATTGGAGGAATGCGAGATTGTTGCCCGCGGAATTGTGACGCGAGAATAGGAGCCCGCCATGGGCGGCGTGACGGCAGTCGTGACTCAGTCCCCCAGGCAGATTCCCAGCGCGCGCGCCGTTTGAGCGAGACTTCCGCCGGGCGGAACTGTCTTGAGTTTGCCGACGGCGTCCTGGATTGGAATCCCCGTAACATGTGAGCCAAGATAGGCCACCATCTTGCCATAGTCCTCCGCGGCCACGAGTTCGACGGCATGGGCGCCGAACACGGAGCACAGAGCCCGATCGAACGGGGTCGGCCCGCCGCCGCGCTGCAGGTGGCCCAGGACGCATGCCCGGGCCTCCTTGCCTGAGCGCCGCTCGACCTCTTGAGCGACGATGCCGCCAACGCCGCCGAGTCGCGCCTCGCGGTTCGACGGCGCATCGGCGGCCGTGACGAACTCGCCGCCCGCTTCGCGGGCCCCTTCGGCGACGACGATAATTGTGAAGTGCTTGCCTGCCGCTTCGCGCTCCTGGATTTTGCGACAGATGCTGTCGTAACTGAAGGGAACTTCCGGAATCAGAATAACGTCCGCGCCCCCAGCGACGCCAGCGAGGATGGCAATCCAGCCCGCGTAGCGGCCCATTACCTCGAGCACCATCACGCGTGCATGGCTTTCGGCCGTCGTGTGCAGCCGATCGAGCGCGTCGGTGGCGCAAGCCACTGCGGAATCAAAGCCGAAGGTCCACAGCGTGCCTTCGAGATCGTTGTCAATGGTCTTGGGGACGCCGATGATGGGGATGCCGTATTCATGAAACTGCTGAGCAATGCTCAGCGAGCCATCGCCGCCGATCGAGACGAGGGCTGAGATGCGAAGCTCGGCCATTCCGCTCTTGACCCCTTCGAGCAACTCGGTCGGAAGACTTCGGGATTCTCCATGCCCGACTTTGGCGGTAAACAAGCCGCGGTTCGCCGTGCCCAGGATGGTGCCGCCGCGGACCAGCAAACCGTCCAGGGCCGCCTGGTCGAGGACGCGATAATTGGCCGGGGCGAGCAAGCCCGCATAACCGCCGATAATGCCGATGGTTTCCCAGCCGCGGCGGGACGCGGCCTTGGCGACGGACCGAATGACTGCATTCAATCCGGGGCAGTCGCCGCCCCCAGTTACGACGCCGATTCGATTACCCACGGATTAAACTCCTCGCCATGAAGACGCGCAACCAGACTGCGACACCGGTTTCCACTAATCTCGCCTCTCTGAACACGTGGAAAGGACAAGGCTATTTGGTTGGCGCCGCCCACTGGCCGTTCCATGACCTTTGCAAATCGTGCAGCACGGCCCGCCACTCTTCGGCCGACCGACTGGCGGCGTAGGGCTCTGGCGCCACGGGCGCCGGCGCGGTCCAAACGATTTCGAACTGCCCTGATTTGGTGATTTTGCCGATTCGCGGCAGTTCGTAGGAGTGTTGCGTCGAGGGGTCGATGCGAAGCTCTCCCGCCGGCGAGGGCATCCGCGCGCCGCGCATCGCCTGGCGAACGGCGGGCGTTTCAAGGCTGCCTGCTTCCCGGACCGCCGCCGCCCAGAGCTTGACGCTCATGTACGCGTCCTCCATCGGATCGGTCACCACGCGTTGAGGGCCGAACTTCTTTTGGAACGCGGAAACAAAGCGCTGATTCTCCGCGGCATCGATGGACTGAAAGTAGCTGCAGGCCGAGTAGTCGCCCGTCATGTCGTCGACATCGAGTTGCTGAAGCTCTTCCTCGCCGATGGTGAACGAGATGGTTGGAACCTTTGCCGAATCGATGCCTGCTGCCCGCAGTTCACGAAAGAAAGCGACATTGCTGTCGCCGCTGACGGCGTTCAGGATGCAGTCGGGCTTCGCCGCGACGATGTTGGCGACAATCGGCTGGAAGTCCGTGCTCCCCATCGGCCGATAGTCCTCTCCAACCACGTCGGCGCCAAGTTCGCGAAGCTGATCCTTGATGATCTCGTTGGCAACACGCGGGAAGACATAGTCGGAACCCACAAGAAAGAAGCGGCGCTTCTGGAGCGTGTCGTAGGCCCACTTCACCGCGGGCAGCATCTGCTGACTGGGCGTCGCCCCGAGATAAAAGACGTTGGGCGATTCCTCGATGCCCTCGTAGAGCCGCGGATAGATCAAGAGTGCATTGTGGTTTTCGACGATAGGAACCACCATCTTGCGGCCCGAGGAGGTCCAACAGCCGAAGATGACGCTGACTCCATCGTCGGCAATCAGCCGCTGCGCCTCGGGCGCGAAGTTGGCGGCATCAGACCGGCTATCTCGCACCACGGCTTCGACCGGACGCCCCAGCACGCCGCCGGTTGCGTTGACTTCATCGATGGCCAGGAGCGTCGCTTCAGTCGCTGAGGCGCCGCTTACAGCCATCGTTCCGGTCAGCGAGTGTAAGACGCCGACCTTGACCGGTTCGCCGGCTGGCATGGCCACGGGCGGTATGCTGCCGTGCGCCTGAGCGTCATCGGCGGTGGGCGTTCGCCCCCTCCAGACCGCCGCAACCCCAGCGATTCCCATAAGTACGACGAGGCTAGCGAGAAGCACGCGCCGGCGCGACAACCGCAACGGACGCGCAATGCTCTGATCGCGTCTTGCATCACTGGGAAGATGAATCCCAGACGCCCCCGAGAGCGTCGCCAAGACCGTTTCCAGATCCGCCAGCATTTCGTCGGCCGATTGGTAGCGGTCCTCGGGCTGCTTCGCCGTGGCCCGGGCGACAATTCGCGCACACGCCTCGGGAACGATTCGATTCGACTTGCGGGGATCGAGCACTTCGCCGGCGCAGTGCGCGTGCATGATTCGCACGAAGCTGCCTTCGCTCTGATAGGGATTGGCGCCCGTCAACAAGGCGTAATAGGTCGCCCCCAGAGAGTAGATGTCGCTGCGATGATCGAGCTCGCGCGCCTCGCACTGCTCGGGACTCATGAAATACGGCGTCCCCAGGATCTGCCCCTGCGCCGTGAGCTGCCGATCAACCCCCGCAGTTGGCTTCGCGAGTCCGAAATCCGCAATCTTGATCGCGCCGTCCTGCGAGATCAAAAGGTTGGCGGGCTTCAGATCGCGGTGAATGATGCGCGCCTTGTGGGCGGCGGCCAATCCTCGCGCTGCATCGACCGCAATCCGCGTCGCCTCGACCGCTGAGAAGGCGCCGTCTCGCTCGATCCTCGATGCCACGCTGCCGCCGGGAGCGTATTCCATGACCAAGTAATGGATCCCAGCCGATTCGCCAATCTCGTAGACCGGCACGGCGTTCTGGTGGCTCAAGCTCCCGGCCGCTCGGGCTTCGACAAGAAAGCGGTCCAGCGCCTTCGAATTGGTCGCGATGTTCCCCGAGAGCACCTTGATCGCGACGACTCGATCGATCGCGGTGTCGTGCGCCTTGAAGACGACGCCCATGCCGCCGGCGCCGAGCACGCCGGTGATCTCGTAGCGCCCAATTCGTTCGCCCACGTGGACGTGCGAGGCTTCGACGTACCGCGCATCGGGATGGTCCCAGCCGCCGACGGTCGAATCCTCGCTTCGTGCCTGGGAATCGCCTGTCGGAGTCGGGGAGGGCGCATGCGGAACCGTCTGAAATTGATCCTCCTCGGCGATATCGTCGCCGGCTTCAGGCATGGTCGCATCTCGATTCGTCCATTCGACGCCACGCCCTCTATTGAGCCGGCGCGGCTGCTTGCCCTGCCTCCTCTTCAGGCTGCTGAAGCCGAATGAGCACGCGGCCTTCCTGGCGATCGGCGCCGAAATGGACCAGCACTGGCACTTCGTCGTTGGTGAGATTATACAGCCCGGTTTCCACGACCACCGAATCGTTCCCCTCGAGCTTCATCGAGACCCGCTGCGTGGTCTTGTCGACCGAGCCGACGACCGGCGTCACCTGGTCGGTCATCACGTCCTGGAAGTTGCCTCGAATCACGCCGTCGCGATTGATAGCGAGCTGCACGATCTTGTCGGTCTGGGTTTGCCCCTCTTCGGCGATCACCGCGAACACGCCCAGCGGCATCCACTCCTCATTGGCCGGTTCGACGCCGGCGTCGGCGATTTGGCCGGCTTGCTCGTAATACTCTTCGGCCGACGCCACGGGTTGATCGTCGACGTAGACGGTCCCGTCTTCGTACGCCACATTGCTGCCGTAGTCGTAGTACACCGGCTCGCCGCTGCAGCCGCAGTAGGCCGAGGCGTAGGGCCAGGTGGCCACCGCCCAGGCCGTGCCCCACACGGCCCACTTGCCGGGCCACCAGGCGCCGGGATACTGCCCGATCCAGCCAGGGGTGAAGGCGTTCCAGCGCGTGTAGGCGCCATTGACTGCGGCCCAACTTCGTCCGCCGACGAACTGACCGTTGACGAACGACGCGCCGCGGCCGGCGGCCACGACGTTTCCGCCGGGCCCGCGCACCGCGGAGACCGACCCGACGCGACCGGTCCCGCCGGCGCCGGCGCCGCCGCGCACATTCACGGCGGCGTACCCGCCGCGACCTTGAGCGGCCGTGACGCTTCCGCCGGCGCGGTTGCCGGCCGTGTCGGCGTAGCCGCGACTGACATTGGCGATGGACCCGCCGCGGGCGCCCTGTGCTCCCGAAACGCTGCCGCCGGCGACGGCGGCGCCGCCCGCGCCGGCTACGCCGACGGCGCCGCCGACGCGTCCCGCAGTCGCGCCGCCGGGAGTTTCGACGTGGACGCCGCCCACGCCGGCGCCCACCGTGCCGCCGCCGACGTTCGTGCTCCCCCCGCCTCCGCCCACCGTGATTGTCGTGCCGCGATCGGTCGTGTAGGTGTGCGAGCCGCCTCCTGAAGGCAATTGCCCGGCTGAAGGGCCGCCAGATCGCGCCGCAGCGCCGGTTCCCGCGCCGGCGCCGCCGGAGATGCCCAGAAAATCATTCAACGACCCCTGATTCGGCCGTGCCGATGACGAAGCAGCACGGCCAGCCGCCGCGCCTGCGCCGGCCGCGACGCCCGCCGCGGCGCCTCGACTTGCCGTGCTCGCTCCCGTCGCGGGGCGTGCGCCGCCGGCGGGACGAGCTCCTGCCGAAGGGCGAGCGCCGGCCGCTGGCCGTGCGGCCGGCCGCGGCGCTGATGCGGGCCTCGATGCCGGTCGCGGCGCGGACGGCATGTGGCTCATCGAGGGGCTGCGATTGACCGGCGCTGGACGAGCCCCGCCGCCGCCCATCCGGGCGCCACCACCTCCGCCGCCGCCCATGCGGGCGCCGCCCCCGCCTCCCCCGCGGCCGCCCCCGCCGCCGCGAGCGAGCGCATCCCCGGCCACCAGTGCACACGCCGTCAGAAGCATCACGGACACAATCGTCTTGCGGGACATCTTAGTTTCCCTCCTCGGGGTTCTCGACCGGAGCCGTCGCATCCGGGGCAGCCACTGGTTCCTGGCGTCGCACGATCACCTCGTCAACGTCTGGCTGAGGCTCGCCGTCGATCTGCCGATCGACCGATTTCCACGCGTACGTGTTGTCGTCGATCGGCGAATAAATGTTCGTTGCCGACCCCTGCGAGCCGTCGGCGAGCGTAAATGTGGAGTCGACGATCCACTGCTCGCCCACGCGGCGCCACGCGCCCTCGCCGACGCCGCCCTCGGTGTCGAACACCCACGAGCGAACGACCCCAGCGGCGGCGTCCCAGCCGATGACTTGGGTTCCCTCGAGTTCGATCTGGTCGCCGACGCGGACGGTAAAGGCGCTGGTGAGGAAGCGCTCGTTCTTAGCCCAGTTGCAAACCGTGCGCACCGCTGCGTCCTCGGTGTCGTCGACCCACGCGCCGATCATCCACGCGAGCTGCTCGAGTTCGCCATGATCTCGTTCCGGCGGCGCCGGCGCGTCCGTCTCGCGGACGCTGTGCAAATACCACGCGCCGTCATGCTGCACGTGAATGCCCGTGTACGTGCTGCTTGCCACCGTGCCGTCGGCGGAAATCAGATCGGCCGTTCCGTCTTCGATGGCGACGTTTTCTGTGATCGAGCGAACCGCGTGGACGGTGACGCTCAATTGTGCGGCGTCGCCGCTATCAAACATCCCTGCAAACATTGCGGCGATCGCTTCGCGCCCTTCGATCGTCTCCCCCGTGTCGCGATTCACGTACACGGCGTCTTCGGCCCATAGGTCGGCAAGCGACTGGGCGTCGTGCTGATTATACGCCGCCACGTAGGCTTCGACGCGCTCACGAATGGCGTCGGTCAGCATTTCCGACTCCGCGGCCGATGCGACAGAACACCAAGATGCAATCGTGGCGACCAATACACGGGTTGTAAGGTTCATGGTGGAGCCTCGGTCATGGAATGCGGTCTCAGCTAAAGTGGAGCGGGCACACGAAGCGGAAGTTTCCCGTCGACGTCCACTTGAATGCGAACGGTGTAAATGGCGCGGTTCCCGTTACATTGACGCTTACGTCAAAGCATTTCCGCGGACTTGAGGTCGGTCTTCGCGGCATCGCTCGCATCGAATCTGCCGGCATCCCGGCCCGCGACTCGATGAGAGGGGCGTCGCTGTCTTGGAAGAATCGCTACCGGAAAGCATACCTTTTCCTGGTGCGCAAGCATACGGCCTGGGCTATTTCTCGTAGATCGCCGGCCCCTCTTGAGACGGGGGCGCCAGCCCATGGCGGCTATTCGTTGGCCGCCGTGAGCTGTTCGACCAGGCCGGACAAGGTCGCACGGACGGCGACAATCGTGTAGGGATCGTCGGGGTGGCTCGGCGAGCCGTCGCCGTCGAGGTACGGCCGTTCGCCCATCGTGCGCGCCACTGGACGTCTGCGAAGGCGACAGTTGCATTCGCGGTTGCATCCGTGAGATGAGCAACGGAGCAGCTCAGCCCGAGATCTCGCGGACGTAGACGCCTCGATCCAGAATCGGTTGGTCCTTGTTGCGCGACGATTGCGCAAATCCAATGCGGCGATTGAGTAACTCGCTAACCGGAAGCCGTTCACGAGTCTCGGCTTGGCGCTTTCGGGGCGCCTGACTTTTTCCTGACCGCGAATCACTGACTCTAGAAAACAGCCGAAATCTGAAGTTCGATTACTGACCGTCTACACAAGCGCGCCCTGATAATGGCAGCGGATGAGATTGATGCAAATATTGACGCGACTACGATTTACATCAAGCGGAGGGCAGGGGACTCGAACCCCCAACCCCTTTCGGGGCACCTGATTTCGAGTCAGGCCGCTGGCCAATTCGCTTACCCTCCGGACGAGCGCCGAACGCGCGGCGCCGTCATGGTTGCGATGAGCATTTTATCGGTCCGACCGCCTTGGCTCAACGCCTGAAGGGCGGAGGCGCAGGGTATAGGAATTGGGGCGGAATGGGAATTCCGGGTTTTGGAGGTTACGAGGCGTGAGACGCAAGTTTGCGAGCGTCCCGTTGCCGGCATCCGCCGTCCTGACTCCCGCAAACTCCCCCTCTACTTCCCCTCAAGATCGGCCCGCATCGCGGCCAGATCGTCGTCGCTCAGGCGCTGCCGCGTCGCTTCGAGCATCGACATGAAGTGGGCAATGCCGTCCGCATCGCTCGGGTAGCCGATGTTTCCCTCGGGGCCGTCCGAAGTGGCCAGGACGTTGGCGTCCGCGTCGAGGATGGCGAACCAGGGGATACCGCCGCGCTTGCCAGCCTGGATGCCGTCCATCACCTCGTCGCTGCCGGTCCAACGCTGATCGATGCGGACCCAGAGGAAGTCCCGCTCCCAGGTCGAACGGAACCGTTCGAGATACCTCGACAGCAGGTGGCATGGGCCGCACCAGGTGGCGGTCTCCTGAACAATCACGCGGCGATTCGATCGCGCCGCGTCCGCCAGCGCCTCCTCGAGCAGGTCGCGGGCGTCGAGCAGCGCCGGCGCGTGGCGCGCGAGCAGCTCGAGCAGGGCCGGCTGGTCGAGGCCGCCGTCGTCGGGCAACCGTGGAACGGCGCCCTTGCCCAGTTCGTTTCCCGCCGCGTCGCCGAACCGCCACAGCGGCAGCGCGGCGGCGTCGATTTCCACGCCCAGCAGCTCCGCCAGGGCGGCGGCCCCGGCGGCGTTCCCATCAATCTGGAGGAGTTGGTAGTTGGGCAGCTCGGCTCGAACCCGCGCATCTTCAAGCCGCTGGCGGAACCAGCTTTCCGTCAGTGCGTCGCCCCGCTTCAAGAACACCGTCAGCACGTTTTGGCGCAGCCGCTCAGCTTCGGCCAAGGCGTTCTCGTAGCGCGCGAGCGGGGGACTGCCGGCGGCGAACTCGCGCTCGACGAGCTCCTCGAACGTCGGCGGAACATAGGGGCCTGGAAGTCGCAGGTCGCCCAGTTCAGCATGCTCGGCGCTCTGCGGCGTGAAGGCCGGCAGCGTGCCGTACGATCCGTCGCCGCGGGGAATGCTGATGTCGTACTTCTGACCAACGACCAGATCTTTCAACGCGAAGCGGCCTTCATTGTCCGTCAACTCGCTGCCGCCCCACACGGTCATCCACGGGGCGTCGTCGTCGCCCGCGGGAACGCGCCGCCCCCATTGCACTTGCGTGTCGGGCAGCGGGTCGCCGGCCTGGTCGTCAACGAGGCGGGCCGTCGCCGAGGCCAGCGGCGCGATGGGGATGGTCACGGTTTCGTCGTCGGGGCCGATCTCGACGATTCCTGCCATGTCTCCGGCCGGCGACTTGGCCATCAACACGGTGCGGTGCAGCGAGCGCTCGCCGGCGAAGGCGCCGTGCTCGTCGGTGCGGAAGCGCAGCGCGCCGCCGTGGAAGGAGCGGTACTGGCCGTCGACGAGCGCGCCGGCGACCGGTTGCGGCGAATCGCCGGCGACGACGAGTCCGCTGAAGGGCCCCGTCTCCGGCCGCGGCGCGGCGAAGTTGATCTCCCGCTCCGTTTCGGCGGCGATCTCGAACCGTTCCGACGGCGATTGCGACGGTCCGCCCAGCGCGTAGACGCCGGGGCCGACGAAGAACTCGAATCGCCCCTCGTCGTCGGTCGTCGAGAGCGAGGCGATCGTCGGTTGGATCCAGGTTCTGCTGCCGTCAGGATTCGGCAAGGTCACGCCCTCCAGTTCATTCAGCGGGCGGCCCGATTGGGTGAGCGTCATCCGTTGTCCGGCCACGGGCTTCTGCTCGGGCCCGACGGTGACCTGGCCGTGCACGCGCGTTGAACGCCGGAGGCGGAACGCCAGGCCCTCGACCGGCTGCTCGGGGCGAATGACGATGCCGTCCAGCGCCGGCGCAGCCCACTGCGAGTCCTTGATCACAAACATATACAACTGGTTCGGCGCGACGGGCAGATCAAACTCTCCGTCGTCGTTGGTCGTGGTTTCCTTGCGGAACCCGTCCAGCACATAGCCGACGCCTTGCGCCGCCACGGTCACGCCGGGAGCAGGGCGGCCGTCGTCGAACTCGACTCGGCCGGAGACCGAGACCAGCCGATCAAGCGCCACCGTCAGTTGACCGTCGGGATGTTCCTCAGGATCAAACGTGATGCGCTGGTGCACGTAGTCGTCGGCGCTGGGCCAGAACGTGAGCGGGTGAACGTCCCACGCCGGAACGCCCTGAAACTCGGCGACGCCATCCTGGTCCGTCGTCGCCCGGAATAGCCCGGGGGTGAAGCTCAGATTGAAGCTGTCCGGCTCGGCCGGCTTGTTGAGCAGCCAGAGATAGATCTCCAGCCCGGGAAGCGGCTGATCCGTGGCGCTCACGAGGCGAATCCGCACAGTCTGCGCGGCGGCGAGTTGGAAGTCGATCGGCCCGTTGGCCAGCCAGTCGGCCCGGTGGGCAGGGTCGCGCGGCGTGGAGACGACGCGATAGTCGAACCCGACGCCTTCTTGACCGGCGTACAGGGCTTGCAGCTCCGCGTCGGCGGGCACTCGCAGCGTCGCCCGGCCGGCGTCGTCCGTCGTGGCGGTCGCGAGCGGCGCGTAGTGAATGAGCGCACCGACCGTCGCGTTAGGCGCCGGCTTGCCTTGTGCGTCCTTGACCTGAACGGGCAGCGACCGGCAGGGGCGGAGCGTAATTTGGATGTCGGAGTCGGCGTCCGGCGGGGCGTCCCAGTCGGCGCGGAAGGTTCCCATGCGGTTGCCCGCAGGGTCGTCGGCGACGATGGCCAGTTGACGAATTCGCTCGGCGGGCATGTCGATCGTAAACCGGCCGTCGCCGTCGGTTTTCGCTTGTGCAGCGTCGGTGTAAGCGAGGCCCCGCACGTCGATGTTGGGGACTGCGGCGCCATGCTCGTCGACCACGCGGCCGGAAATCGTGATGCGTTCCGCTGCGGCGGCCGACGCGACGTGGCACGCCAACGCGCAAGCGAAAGCAAGAGCCGGCAGCGGGGAGAAGAGGGGCCGAGTCATGCGAGGCCTCTGGGGAAAAGTACCTGAGTTCGACGTGCCGCCAGAAGGCGCGGCGGCGTCTCCAATGTAGGGGGCAAGCGCCTTGGC
This sequence comes from uncultured Planctomycetaceae bacterium, assembly GCA_964430075.1. Taxonomy (GTDB): domain Bacteria; phylum Planctomycetota; class Planctomycetia; order Pirellulales; family Lacipirellulaceae; genus Lacipirellula. Next base: position 10,400 of record CAYSFP010000066.1, read on the forward strand.
AACAAACAATGTCGACGAGTCGCCCCGTGGGACGCGATGCGGAGGCTTAGGAAGCTGCCCGGCGGCGCGAGGCCCCGCATGGCGAAGTTGCCGTTAACGGGCTGGACGCCGTGGCAAGCAAACAATCCAATTTGGGCTTCAGGCGGGTGTTCCCAACAGCGGTCGGCGGAGCGGAATGCGAACAGGTTCGAGGACCGTAGGACTATGGGACCATAGGACTATGGGACTGGAGGCGTCTACGGCTTGGGAATGTCAGCGGTTTGTCCAGGAGCTTTGCCGATGGTGGGCGTCCCATTTCGCCTCCGCTTTTCGCTGCGTCAGGCCCTGCTGCTGATGACCGCCGCCTGCCTCGCAGCCGCCGCCTATCGAGAGCACGTCTTGCGGCAGCGCGTCGCTCGCTTCGCCGACGGCGTGTTCGCGTCTCGGGGATCATTGAACGTTAGGTATTCTTGGCAGGACGTTCAAGTTGCCGAACTTTCGCGGTATCACGATCGCCCGCGAATGGCGGCGCACCTCGAGCGCATCGTGCTGGATGAGACGCGTTCGAATCATGAACGACATCTGGCGTTGGACTCGCTGGGCGCCATGACAGACGTCCCCGGCGTCGTCGACCGCCTGTTGCGCATGCTCGACTCGCCGAAACTCGAACCATTACATGCGGATGTGATCGGGACCTTTGAAAAGACCAACGTCGACGCTGCCCGGATCGCCGCGCGGATCGCTGAGTTCACCGATGCCGACGAGATAGGGGTCCGGTTCGAGGCGTACTATGTGATGGGGTTACTCGCCCTGAGCCATCCCGACGTACGCAGGCAGATTCTGCCGCATTTCATTCACGGGCTCGACGACTCGCAGGCGCACATTCGACGCTGGACGGCTGGATCGCTCGGGTCGCTCGGAGATCGGGAGTCGGCGGGCGACCTGGGTCGACTGCTCGACGATCCGGATGACGAGGTGCGCATCAAGGCGGCCCGCTCGATCTGGAAGCTGACGTCCACCAGCGACCACGTGCTCGCGATCGCGACGGAAATCCTGTGCGATGACGACCGCGCAGCGTCGGCCAAGCTGCAGGCCGCTTACGCTTTGAAGGAGGTGAACATCGTGCCGCCTGCATGTTCGGCGGTTCTGGAGCAGTATGCCGCAAATACCACGGTGCGCCCCTACGGTGACGAGGCGACGCGGCTGCGGGTGCAACTGGGCGCTGTTGCCCGCGAGATTCTGGAGGGCCCCGGGAGCGTGCCGATCGCCCCAGAGGAAGCCGGCGAGTGATTCGCTATCGTTGCGGCGCCTCAATGTCCGTCGCGACGCTGGCACGGGCCGACCCTACGCCGGGGCGGACTGGTCGCTTAAGCGACCAGTCCGAAGCGTGGATGCCGCTCCGCGACGCACGTCAAAGCGAGCCGCTTCGACCACGTCGCCGAAGCGGCTCGCTTCGGGCGCCACGGCAGGCGACTTTTCCCTTCTCCTGAATCGATGCCGGCGCCCATTCGTTTGCCGAGGCCTTTCGAGTACATTAGGGGAATCGCTGGCCGTCGGCGCCCGGGAACGGCAGGACGCCGCGCCCTCCGCGGGGCCTGGGTTCAGCCGCGTTCGACCCCGTCACCCTTCGATGTCCGACCCGCTCGATCAACTTGGCAGCCTGAGCGCCGGCTACGTCGAGCAGTTGCTCGACGACTATCTGCGCGATCCGCAGAGCGTCGCGCCTCCGTGGCGGGAGTATTTCCGCGAGCACTCCAACGGCGCCGTGAACGGCGCTCCCGTGCGGCCGGCTCTGCAGCGGTTCAGCCTGTTCAATCCGCCCGGCGGCGCCGGCAATGGGCGCCATCTGGACGTGGGCCGGCATCAAGACCGCGTCAGCCAGCTCATCCGGGCGTACCGCGTGCGCGGGCACCTGGCGGCACATCTCGATCCGCTGGGCGTGGCCCGCCGCGAGATGCCCGAGGAGATGAATCTCGCGTACCACGGGCTCACCGAGGCGGATCTCGACCGCACGATTTCCACCTCGACCATCGGCGGGCCCGAGGAGCAGTCGCTCCGCGACGTGATCGACCGGCTGCGCAACGCCTACTGCCGGTACATCGGCGTGCAGTTCATGCACATCGACGAGCTGTCGGTCCGCGACTGGCTGGTCGAGCGGATGGAGCGGACGCAGAACCGGCTGGAAATCTCCCGCGAGGACCAACTGCGGATCCTCACGCGGCTGACCGACGCGGTGATTTTCGAGGAGTTCGTCCGCAAAAAGTACGTGGGCGCCAAGACGTTTTCGCTCGAGGGCGGCGAAAGCCTCATCCCGCTGCTCGACCTGGCGATCGAGAAGGCGGCTTGCCAGGGCGTCGAGGAAATCGTGCTGGGCATGGCGCACCGCGGCCGGCTCAACGTGCTGGCCAACATCATCGGCAAGAGCCCGCGCGACGTCTTCTGGGAGTTTCAGGACTTTACCCGCGACGAGGACCTGGGCAGCGGCGACGTGCGCTACCACCTGGGCTTCAGCGGCGACTGGCGCGCGGCCTGCGGCAAGAACGTGCACCTGTCGCTGTGCTTCAACCCCAGCCATCTTGAATACGTCGACCCCGTGGTGATGGGCCGCATGCGGGCCAAGCAGGACCGCGCGGGCGATCATCAGCGGCGCCGCGGCATGGCGCTGGTCATCCACGGCGACGCGGCGTTCGCCGGCGAGGGCGTCGTGCAGGAAACGCTCAACATGAGCGGCCTGCTCGACTACACCGTGGGCGGCACGCTGCACGTGATCGTCAACAACCAACTGGGGTTCACCACGGGGCCGAACGAAGGCCGTTCAACAACCTACGCCACCGACGTGGCGAAGATGCTGCAGGTCCCTATCTTCCACGTCAACGGCGAAGACCCCGAGGCGGTGGCCCAGGTGGTGACGCTCGCGCTCGACTTCCGCGAGCGGTTCCAGCGGGACGTGATCATCGACATGTATTGCTACCGCCGCTGGGGGCACAACGAGGGCGACGAGCCCAGCTTCACCCAGCCGCTGTTGTACAAGGCGATCGAGCACCGCGAGAGCGTCCGCGACGGGTACCTGGCGCACCTCTTGAAGCTGGGCGGCGTGACGCGGGCCGAGGCCGACCGGATTGCCGAGGAGCAGCACGCGGAGCTACAGCAGGCATTCGATGCGGCGCGCGAGCCGGGCTATGAGCCCGAACCGCAGTCGCTCAAAGGCATCTGGCAGGGATACGCCGGCGGCGACGAGCCGGAGGAAGCCGTCGTCACCGGCGTGCCGCAGGATCAGCTCGTGAGCTTGCTCCAGCGGCTGATCGACATTCCGGATGATTTCCACCTGCATCGCACGCTCAAGAAGATGCTGGAGCGGCGCGAGCGGATGGCTGACGGCGAGGAGCCGCTCGACTGGGCGACGGCCGAGGCGCTGGCGATCGCGTCGCTGGCGGTCGAGGGCCGGCGGGTGCGGATCGGCGGGCAGGACAGCCAGCGCGGCACGTTCAGCCAGCGGCACGCCGTGCTGCACGACGTGGTCGACGGGCGGCGCTACGACGTGTTCCGCAACCTGTCCGAAGACCAGGGGCCGGTCGATCTCGTGAACAGCCCGCTGTGCGAGTCGGGGGCGCTGGGCTTCGAGTACGGCTACAGCCTCGACTCGCCCGAGGCGCTCGTGGCGTGGGAAGCGCAGTTCGGCGACTTCGTCAACGCGGGGCAGGTGATCATCGACCAGTTCCTGGCCAGCGCCGAGGACAAGTGGCGCCGGCTGAGCGGGCTGGTGCTGCTGTTGCCGCACGGCTTCGAAGGGCAGGGGCCCGAACATTCCAGTGCGCGGCTGGAGCGGTTCCTCACGCTTGCCGGCAAACACAACATGCAGATCACGGCGCCGACCACCCCGGCGCAGTACTTCCACCTGCTGCGGCGGCAGGTGGTGCGCTCATGGCGCAAGCCGCTGGTGGTGCTGACGCCCAAGAGCCTGCTGCGCCATCCGCGGGCCGCGTCGCCGCTGGCCGAGCTCGCCCACGGCACGTTCCAGCACGTGCTGCCGGACGAGCGCGACGCGGCCGCCGCGACCCCGACGAGCCGCATCCTGGTGTGCAGCGGCAAGGTGTATTACGACCTGGTCGAGGCCCGCGAGAAGCAGTCGCGGACCGACGTGGCCATCGTGCGCATCGAGCAGTTGTATCCGCTGCGCGAGCAGGCGCTGCGCGAGGCGCTAGCGCAGTACGCCGACGGCACGCCGGCGTTCTGGGTCCAGGAAGAGCCCGCCAACATGGGCGCCTGGGCGCAGGTGAGGCGGCTGTACGGCGCCGTGTTAGTCGATCGATTCCCGCTGGCGGGCGTCACGCGGCCCGTGTCTGCCAGCACCGCCACCGGTTCCTCGGCCCGCCACAAACGCGAGCAGCAAGACCTGGTCGAACGCGCCCTCGGCTGAATCGCCCTCCACACCACTCACCAGCTTCCCCGCCAGCTTCATATTTCACCTTTCCCTTCCTCTAGAGCATTTTTTCAGTTTGACGTGCGAAATGTCACCCTGAGGTCTGCCGAAGGGTCTCACCCGGCAGTGACTGCAGGCCAGATTCTTCGGCGGACCTCAGAATGACAAGTTGCGAACACTGACTTAAAAAATGCTCCAGCCTCCAGCCTTCCCCCCCATGTCCATCGCAGTGAAGATCCCCAACGTCGGCGAATCGATCCAGGAAGTCCAAATTGGCCGCTGGCTCAAACGCGAGGGCGACTCCGTCGAGGCCGACGAGAACGTCCTCGAGCTGGAAACCGACAAGGCGTCGCTCGAGCTGCCGGCGCCCGCGGCGGGCGTGATCCGCGAGATTCTGAAGCAGCCGGGCGAGTCGGTGTCGGTGGGCGAGACGGTCGCGTATCTCGACGAAGGCGCCCCGCAAAAGAGCAAGAGCGCCGGCAAGAGCGCGGAGAAGAAAGAAGAGAAAGCCCCCGGCAAGAAAAAGAAACGCGATGAGTCGGATGACGGCGAATCGTCCGTCGCCGAGCCGTCGTTGCCGGTAACGCCCTCGGGCCGGCGGGCGCTGTTGGAGTTCGGCCTCACTGCGGCCGACGTGCATGCCGAGGGCGATCGCATTCGCCGCGAAGATGTGCTACGGGCGGTCGACGAGATCAAGGTTCAAAAGGAATCGCCCAAGGCTGAGCCAGCCCAAGAATCCGGCAAATCGGAACCCGCCAGGCCCGAGGCGGAGCGCTCGCCGACGCCGGCCAGGTCGGCCGACAACGGCCACGCGGCGGCGACCGCGCGCGCCGCGGGCGCCGACGGCGAGCTCGAACAGGTCGTACCGATGACGCTCATCCGCCGCCGCATCGCCGAGCGGCTGGTCGAGGCCCAGCGCACCGCCGCACTGCTCACCACGTTCAACGAAATCGACATGTCGACCGTCATGGCCCTGCGCAAAGAGCAGGGCGAACGGTTCCGCGAGCGGTACGGCGTGAAGCTGGGCTTCATGTCGTTTTTCGTGAAGGGCGCCATCGATGCGCTCAAAGAGTATCCCCAGCTCAACTCCGAGGTGCGCGGCACGAACATCGTCTACCGCAATTACTTCCACATCGGCGTGGCGATCGGCAGCGAGCGCGGGCTGGTCGTGCCCGTGCTACGCAACGCCGAGCGGCTCAGCTTCGCGGAAATCGAGCTGGCGATCAGCGACTTCGCCGCGCGGGCTCAGGCCAACAAACTGGCGCCGGAGGAGCTGTCGGGCGGCACGTTCACCATCAGCAACGGCGGCGTGTACGGCTCGCTGCTCTCGACGCCGATCGTCAACCCGCCGCAAAGCGGCGTGCTGGGGATGCACGCGATTCAGGACCGCCCCGTCGCCCGCGGCGGCCAGGTCGTCATCCGCCCGATGATGTACGTGGCCCTCACCTACGACCACCGCGTGGTCGACGGCCGCGAAGCGGTGTCGTTCCTGGCCCGGCTCAAGGAGGCGATCGAAGACCCGACGCGGATGCTGATCGAGGCGTAGCTACGCTTTTGTTCAATTCATAACGTCGGATGGGCGGGCAGCAGTGCGCTCCGGCGAGCCGTAGGCTCGCGGCTGCGCCGCTCTTATTTTCGTTTCCTTCGCACGCGCCGTGGTTTAGAATCCGCAGGTCGGCAGCGGCTCTTGTCTCGCTTTCTCCCCAACAACGCGAGGGCGGCATGGTCAGGTGGATTGCGCTCATGGCACTTGTTTTCGCGGCCCCCGGCGCCGCTCGGCTGGCAGCCCAGGACTCTGCCCGGGACGGCGGGGCCGCTGGGCGGGCCAGCGAGGAAACGCTCGTCTATGTCGGCACGTACACCGGCGGGGAGAGCAAGGGGATTTACGTTTTCCAACTGCAGGCGCCCGACCTCGAGGCGTCGCCGCACGTCACGCTCGCGCCGCTGGGCCTCGCCGCGGAAACGCCGAGCCCCTCGTTTCTGGCGGTCGATCGAGCGCGGCGGCTGGTGTTCGCCGTCAACGAAGTCGACGAGTTCGCGGGCCAGCCAGGCGGCGGCGTGAGCGCGTTTTCCGTCGACGACCAGACCGGCAAGCTGACGCTCATCAACCGGCAGCCCTCCGGCGGCGCGGGGCCGTGCCACATCGTGCTCGACCGCGCCGGGCGCCACGTGCTCGTGGCCAACTACGGCGGCGGCAGCGTCGCCGTGCTTCCCGTCGCCGAGGACGGCGCCCTCGGCGAAGCAACGGCGTTCCTCCAGCACGAAGGCAGCAGCGTAAACCCGCAGCGGCAGGAGGGGCCGCACGCCCACTGCGTCACGCTCGACCCCGCGGGGAAGATGGCTTTCGTATGCGATCTCGGTTTGGACAAAGTGCTCATCTATCAGTACGACGATCAGCACGGCACGCTGGAGCCGCACAATCCGCCGTTCGCAACGCTGGCCCCCGGCGCCGGGCCGCGGCACATGGCGTTTCGCCCGGACGGCAAGTTCGCCTACGTCATCAACGAGCTGAATTCTACTGTCACGGCCTTCTCGTACGACGCGGACACGGGCGCCCTCGCCGAAATTCAAACGGTCTCCACTCTGCCCGCGGGCTTCGATGGCGACAGCACGACCGCGGAGATTGAGGTGCATCCCAGCGGACGGTTCTTGTATGGCTCCAATCGCGGGCACGACAGCATGGCCGTGTTCGCGATCAGCGACGCGGACGGCACGCTCACGTTCGTGGAGCACGAATCGACCGGCGGCCGCACGCCGCGGCACTTCGGCATCGCGCCGACGGGCGAGCACGTGGTGATCGCCAATCAAAACACCAACACGCTGCTGGCGTGCCGCATCGATGCAACGACCGGCGGTCTGACGCCGTCGGGCGAGTTCGTCGAGGCGCCCACGCCGGTGTGCGCCGTGTTCCTGCCGCCGGCGGAGTAGCTTTTTTAGGACTCGATTCATCAGAATTAACCACAGAGGGCACAGAGGACACAGAGAGTAAGAAGAGACTTTGTCCGCAGATGAACGCAGATGTTCGCAGATGGGATCTGTTTTATCTGCGTAAATCTGCGTGCATCTGCGGATCAATTCCTTTCTTTCTTCTCTGTTCCCTCTGTGATAAATCCCCTCTTTCCTCGAGATCTTCGCAACCATGACGATCACTCGTCGAGACGCCTTGGTTACTGGCGGCGCCGTCGCCGCGCTTGCTGCGCTGGCCCCGCGGTCGTGGGCCGAATGGGAACCCAGTCCGCGTTATCCAGATCCGTTCGTCCGAGACATCGATCCGTCGTTCGGCAAGTACCGCATTGGCCTGGCCAAGGTCGAGCGCATTGCCACGGGCACGCGGTGGGCCGAGGGCCCCGTGTGGTTCGGCGACGGGCGCTACCTGCTGTGGAGCGACATTCCGAATAATCGCATCATGCGGTGGGACGAAATCACCGGCGCGGTGAGCGTGTTTCGCCAGCCGGCGAACAACGCCAACGGCCACACCCGCGACCGGCAGGGCCGGCTCGTCTCGTGCGAGCACGACGCCCGCCGCGTGACCCGCACCGAATACGATGGGTCGATCACCGTGATCGCCGACAGCTACGACGGCCATCCGCTCAACTCGCCCAACGACGTCGTGTGCCGCTCGGACGGCTCGATCTGGTTCACCGACCCGCCGTTCGGCATCCTCGGCTACTACGAGGGCCATCGGGCCGAGCCGGAGCTGCCGACGAACGTGTACCGCTGGGATCCCGACACAAAGGACTTGTCGGTCGTGATTGGCGATCTCGAGCGGCCCAACGGGCTGGCCTTCTCTCCGGATGAACAGCTCCTGTATGTGGTGGGGACGGGCCAGGCGGCCCGCGGCATTTATTCTTACGCGATCAGCAGCGACGGCCGCACGGCCTCGGGGGGCAGGCTGCTCATTACGCCCGAACCGGGCGGCACGCCGGACGGCCTGCGCGTGGACGTCGACGGCAATCTGTGGTGCGGCTGGGGCATGGGCCGCGAGGGGCTCGACGGCGTCTCGGTGTTCAACGCCGCCGGCACGCTCATCGGGCGGATCGACCTGCCGGAACGCTGCGCGAACCTGTGCTTCGGCGGGCGGTATCGCAATCGGCTGTTCATGGCGGCGTCGACGTCGGTGTATTCGCTGTACGTCAATACGCAGGGGGCGGCGGGGGGGTGAATTGGGTTCGATGCTGGATGCTGGGTGCTCGATGCTCGATGCTGGAGCGGAGGGTTCAGGGTTCAGGAGGGGAATAGCCCTCGGCGCAAGCCGGGGGTTCGAGGAGTCCACGGGCTGCGGCGGCGATTTTTGTCGTGAAACAACGCTTTTTGCGACAGAATTCGCGCGGCTCAGGGGGGAACAGATTCACCGCAGAGGGCGCGGAGGAGATTTTTTGAACGCTAGTAATCGCTAATTTGCGCTAATCAGAGAGAGGATTCAGAGCTTACCCGATGAGCGGTCATTAGCGTTGATCAGCGTTCCTTGTCTTCTGCGACCTCTGCGTCCTCCGCGCTCTCTGCGGTGCGTTTCACGCACCCTACCTGCTTCAATAGACAGATGTACCCTACTACGGGGCGCGGCCTAATTTCTAGCCAGAAATGCCAATGATTCCTGACGTCCGTTTGAAGCGGCTTGGTAACGGCAATACTCGCATCATTCGACGAAATAGGTTAGCTCAGGAGCGCCGACGGCATGCAGACAAGAGTTCCGCCCCGTTCGGCGCCGCGCCTAGCTAGAACTCAGAACGCCGCTGGTCTGCGAATAACGTCGTTCCACTGACGAGCTTCGACCACCAACGGGGCCAGCTTCTTCTTCGCATCGTCAGGCAGAGTTTTGAGGATCGTGCGATCCAGCTCCGCCGAGACTTCTCGCAAGCGGACCTGGATTGCCGGCAGGTCTTTGACTTGTGTGAGAGTAAACAGCCGCCGATGCAGCATGTTTGCTTGCTCCTCCCACGCCTTTGTGGCAGCCTCGGCTATGCCGATTTGCTGATCGTATGTGAGGCCAACTTGCTTTCCGAGATCCTCCCTGCGAAGAGCCATCAACCCTTCGAGGTTGAAAATCACCACATGCGCCTTAGCTCGCTGTTCGTCGGTGAGCAGTTCAGTCAAATCCTGTCGGCAATTTGGTTCCAAGAGATCGCACGCGCCTGTGCGCGGGGGCGTCAGCGATCCTCAACGGGCCGCCACGATCTGAACCGATGCGATTTGCGATTTTGAGTTCTGCTGACATCGAAACCTCGACATGACTACAATCACGTTCAGTTGCCCCTGAAATCGATCAGCTCACGTTAGCATGCTCACTTTTTTTATTACACTCCTGACGGACCTGCTGTGCGGCGGCACGCAAAAACACTTGGATGCGGCTGACGCCTTTAATTCCAGTCCACGCAATGCGTCAGCCGGTCGTTGTCGTCGCCTGGCGCTGGGATTGTTCTTGATGTCTTCAATTCTCCTCGTGTTGGCGGCGGTCGTCCACACGATAGCCGACCGACCTCTCCTCTCGAATGTTCTCGGCTGGTCTGGCATATTCGCACTTCTTGTTTGTTCCTGGCTGGGGCGACGCTATGCCATCCTCAACCTCAACCGCTGAATCCTGTGCTGAGAGGTACTCAGTGCGTAGCGCGTAGGGTGGGCGCCTATGCGGCGGAGACCGATGATATCCCGGACGAAATGGCGTTTGCGCTTCACCGTCCGCGCGCTGCTGGTCGCGGTTACGGTCGCGGCAATCGTCGTGGCTTCCTTCACGCGCTATGCGAACCAGCGCCGGGCGGCGTTTGCCGCGATCAAACAGGCGGGCGGCAAGATCCGCATGATGGTCGGCGAGCCGACGTGGCTCGAAACATGGTTTGGCCAAGAAGCGTTCGCCCCGGTCCACGCCGTCGACATGCGCGACGGCCGCGCGGATAACGCGCTGCTGGAGCACATCGCGGTGCTTACGGAGCTGGCTGATCTCGACCTGAGCGATGCGAACGTCGACGACGCGGGGCTGGAGCTGATCGCGCACCTGCCGCTGCGGCGCCTGTGGCTGCAGAGCACGCCGATCACCGATGCCTCGGCGGCAACGCTGTCGCGCATGCAGCGCCTGCAATTCCTGCAATTGAACGGGACGGCGTTGACCGACGAATTCCTGGCGCGCCTGGAACCGCTGCCGCTACTGAACAACTTGGGGTTGCGAGGAACCGAGGTGACGAGCGCGGGAATGCAGCATCTGGCGCGACACGCGAAGCTCGCGGAGCTGGACGTTTATTCGACGGAAGTCGACGACGACGGCGTGCGGAGCCTCGTGGATTGCCCGTCGCTCGCCGACCTGGGCCTGTCGGCGACCAAGATCACCGACAGCGTCTTTCGATATCTCGACCAGATGCCCCAATTAACCGGGGTGGACCTGAACGGCAATCGTCAGATCACGACGGAGGCAGTGGATGCGTTCGAGAAGTCGCATCCTCAGTGTGACATCGAGTGGTATGGGAATTAGCGGTTGGCGGACGATGCATGCGGGCGATGCCCCCCTGACACGGCTCATGAGGCGCCCCTCGATTGTTAACCAGGGTCCTGCGGTCTTGTCGTTGCCAACAAGTCGGCGTCGGGATGAAGTTTGTCCCGGTAGGGACCATTCGAGAGTAGCCCAGCGATTGACAGGATGATGCATCCGCGATCAGGGCCCCGGAGGGGCCAAGTCATGTAGCCAGGCGGCGTCAGCCCCTGGTCACAGGCGTGATCACGAGATCAAAGCCCCGAGAGGGGCGACATAGGCGACACAGGGCTCGCCATGTCGCCCCTCGGGGGCTCATCAAACGTTTCATCGCACGCTCACCAGGGCCTCGCGGCCCTGGCTACACGACGCGGCCCCTCCGGGGCCAAGAGACAGCAGATGTCTATTCCTGTGAATGGCTGGGCTACGTTCACGATGTCCCTCCGGGACGGAATTTGCGGGTAGGGACAAGCCTTACGGCCCTGTCTACATGCTGCGGCTCCGCTGGGGCCAAGAAACCTTTCAGCTCGGCAAATGCGACATCCCGAGAAACGCGGGGGCAGGCACAAACCAAGCGCCATTCTTGCAACTTTTACTTCGCTTTCACGTCATAGCAAAACAGCGCGTCCTGATCGCGCAGGTATAGCTTGCCGCCCGCGATGACGGGGTGCGACCAGGCCGGCAGGTTGGTGCGGTCAGGCTGTTCGAATCGGCCGCGCTCGATATAGCGCTCACGGCTGGGTTCGACCAGCAGCATCGTGCCGTCCTCGGTGCGGTAGTAGAGCCGGCCGTCGGCCAGGGCGATCGAGCCCTTCGGGACGCGCTGTTCGCCGCGGCGTTCGTCCCACAGGACTTCGCCGGTGGCGAAATCGAGGCAGATGAGGTTGCCGCCGCCGTTGCCACCGTTGGCGCCGTAGAGGCAGCCGTCGTGGAGGATGACGCCGCCGTGATGGTTTTGCATGCGATTGGTAAAATAGATCTCTTCGGCCGTAATCTGGCCGTCGGCCGCTTGGCTGAGCTTCGCGAGGCCGCCGCCGGCGCCGTAGGCGGAGGCGGCGAAGACCATGCCGTCGTGGTAGAGCGGCGTCGTGCAATTGATGCCCATGGGGTTGGCGGGCTTGGCGTACTCCCAGAGCAGGGCGCCGTTCGTCGCATCGACGCCGATGAGCGCCTTGGCGGTGAGCTGGACATACTGGCGCTGCCCTTCAAATTCGATCGCGATGACGGAGCTATAGGCGGCGCCGGAGCCCGGACCGCGGCCGCGACCTCGGCCGCGACCTCGCCGCGGGCCCTCCGATTCCTGGAGTTCCGGCTCGGCTGGCTGAGCGGGGGCGGCTGACGGTTGGCTCTTCCAAATCACGTCGCCGGTCAACTTGTTGAGCGCGACGAGCGTCGCATCGTTGGCGCCGGGCGTGCAGATGAGCTTGTCGTCGTCGACCAGCGGGGATTCGCGGTAGCTCCACATGGGCGGTTGGCCGCCGAAATCTTCGATGAGATTTTTTTGCCAAAGGATCTCGCCGCTCGCGACGCTGAGGCACGCGAGGCGTCCGCCCATTCCCAAGACATAGAGCCGATCGCCGTCGACGGTCGGCGTGCCGCCGGGGCCTTCCTTCGATTGGGGCATTTGCTGCTCGACCTCGGGGCCGAGCGGCGTGGCCCACAGTTCCTGGCCGTCGCCTTCGGACAGCGACCACACGATTTCCTCGCCGCCGCGACTGCTCATGCCGAAGACTCTTCCCCCGGTCACGGAGGGCGCGCTATCGCCGCCGCCGAGTCCGGCGATTCTCCAGGCGAGCGGCGGTCCCCCGGCGGGCCACTCTTGGAGCAGGCCCTGTTCGTGGGCGACGGCGTCGCGCCCGGCGCCGCCGAATTGGGGCCAGTCGGCCAATGACGGCGCGTCGCCGGTCAATGCCGTAAGGATTGCGATCGCGGCGAGGCCGGCCGGCGTCTGGACGCGCCGACGGCCCAAGGTAGTCGTCCGATCCTGGGGCATGTGTTGCGACTCCCGTCAGAAACGTGGAAGGCGAATTCGTTCGAGTATTTTAACACTGCGGCAGCGGTTGGCGACCGGCCCTGACCGTACCGCTTTGTAACACCTGCCCCGAGCGCCACGATGCGACGGCCGGCGGGATCGACGCCGGTTGACGACACTCGCAGCGAGGACCGATTGCCGCGATAGTATTTCCGGATGGCGGCGGTATGATTTGGAGGCGCCGCCATGGCCGCGGTGCGACTTGTCGGGAGCTGCGGCCTTCAGGGCGTTCGTCCAGTTTTCTGGCCAGCGAGCCAGAAAGTAAGGAGCGGTGTGGCCAGCGACTCATCGCTGCCGGGCTCGGATCGCGCCTTCAAACTGGCGCTGGACGAGATTGCGCGAATTCCGGCCCGCGCACCGCTTGAAGACGTATTTCGCCGTGCCACCGAGTTGGCGGCAGACGCTCTGGAGGTCGAACGCGTTGGCGTGTGGCTGTTCATTGACGGCCGCACGGTGCTGAGATGCGCGAGCCTGTTCGAGCGTTCGCGCGGCCAACATTCCTCCGGCTGCATGCTGCAGGTGGCAGATTTTCCCGCCTATTTTGCCTCGCTGAACGCGCACAAGGAGGTGCCCGCGGAAGACGCCGCCCAAGAGCCGTGGACGACGGAGCTGACGGCCGAGTATCTCGAGCCGCTCGGGATTACGTCGATGTTGGATGCGGGCCTCTTCGTCGACGGAACCATGGTGGGCGTGGTGTGCCACGAGCACGTTGGTCCGCCGCGCCCGTGGACGGACGAGGCCCGCGAGTTCGCCGCCGCGCTGGCGGATTTGCTCGCGCTGCGGATTCAGGCGGCCGAGGGGCGCGAGCTGCGCGCGACGTTCTTGCAGCAGCAAAAGCGGTTGGCCGCGCAAGCGAAGCTTTCGGCCATGGAGGAGCTGACGGCGGGCATTGCGCATGACTTCAAAAACTTGCTCATGACGATCCGCATCTACGGCCGGTTGCTGAGCGCGCGGGGCGATTTGCCGGACGAGGCGCGGCAACAGGCCGAGGAGATCGTGTCCGCCGTGGATCGGGGAACCGAGCTGGCGCGCGAGTTGATGGAGTTTGCCCGGCCGACGTTCTCGCCGCCGGAGGTGATCGACCCCGCGGCGTCGATCGCGGCGTACTTGCCAGAACTGCGCGAGATCGTCAGCCCGCGCTGCCAATTGCGCTACCAGGACAAAGCCACGGTGGGGCGGATCCTGGTCGACCAGACCCAGCTCCGGCGGATGCTGCGGATTGTCGCCCTCAACGCCGCGGAAGCGATGCCGGAGGGCGGCGTCATCAAGCTTCGCCTGGCGCCGGTGCGACTGCGCGGCAACAGCCACGGCGCCGGCCCGTATGTGCTGGTGGAGGTTTCCGATCACGGCGCGGGCATGGACGAGGCGACGCTCGCGCGGGTCTTCGAGCCGTATTTCACGACCAAACCCAAGGGCACAGGGCTGGGGCTGCCGATCGTGCAGCAGGTGATCGAGCGCGTGGGCGGCTTCGTGCGGGTGGAAAGCGAGCTGGGTCGGGGCACGACCGTGCGAATGTATTTTCCGACGATCCGCGGCAGCTCAGGGGTTTCCGCGAGTTCGCCCGCGCCGGCAGCGCCGTAGCTTGCTCGAGTCGGAAGATTCTCATTCGATTCTTACACAGGGGGCATTGACGGCCGAATTCGGCCTGTTAAATTGTTGCAACTGAGAATCATTATCAACAGTCCGCAGCTAGCTAAGCGCTGACGCTCAGCGAGCCACGAAACTGCGACCGCTCTCTGCGTGAGGTGCGGCGCGCTGACGTGGCTTACAGGGAGCGTGTTACGTGCTGTGTGCGGACTTTCTCGACGGCCGCGTTGCCCCCGGGGTGCGACGCCTTCTGTCTCGTGCGGGGCGCCGAATGGTTCTGGGCGCCCGCCGATTTCCACTGTTTGCGGCGGTTGAACGCCGGCAATTTCGTCCACTTTTTCGTTTCACCTTTGAGGAGTGACTCATGAGATGTATTTGCAGTGCGATGGTCGCGGCGATGGCCGCCGCGGGGGCGGGGCAGGCCGCGACGATCATCCCCGTCGTCGAGGACGTGATGACGTCCTCGTTCTTCACCGGCACGGACCTGGTGCGCGGTTACGGCGTGGAGACCAATCGCCCCACGCTGCGCGTCAGCACGTTCGACCCATTTGGCACGGCGGGCGCCGAGACGATTTACCTGACCTTTGCCCCGGCCGCGTTCGACGCGTTCAGCGGGCCCGTGCCGCAGGCGCTGCTGACGCTCGAGAGCGTCGCCGGCGGGTTCATGGCCGATGCCACGGACGCCGCTCCGTTCGCCGTCTCCGCGCATGCCGTGAACGCCGACCCGCTGACGAGCATCACCGACGATACCAACCCTGCGGGGCCGATTTCGTGGACGGACTTCTTCGCCAACAACATTCTGCCGGCGGCGCCGGCGGCGACGACGACGATCACGGGCTTCGGCCCCGTCTCGTTCGACGTGACGGAGATCGTGAATGACTGGATCGGCGGCGCCAACACGGTGTTCGCGATCGCGCTGACCGGCAAGAACCACACGCTGAACGACGTCGAGTTTCTGCACGGCTTCGCGAACAACAACAATGCCGGGGCGCCCTTGGGGGTGACGTCGATTTCGATCGTGCCCGAGCCGACGGCGGCTGCCTTGGGCGTTGTTGCATCGATGGCCTTGGCGGCAGGGCGCCGTCGACGAGTCTCCGACGAATAGTACGGCAAGGTCGCTATGCGTCGCGCGGCGGCTTAGGCCGCGCGACGCGTGGGGCAAAGAGGGGAGGTTTACCACAGAGGGCACAGAGGACGCAGAGGGGAAGGAATTTTGTCCGCAGATAAACGCAGATGTTCGCAGATGGGATTTGTTTTATCTGCGTAAATCTGCGTGCATCTGCGGATCAACTCGTTCCTTTCCTCTTTGTGTTCTTGGCGTCCTCCGTCTCTCGGTGGTAAATCCCTCCCCGACGCGCTCTTCGCGGCTCGCGCAGAAAGTGGACGGCGTTGTAAACCTTTTGGGGATTTGAGAACTAAATCATGGCACATTACGTAGGCCCCAAGGCCCGCATCAACCGCCGCTTGGGCGGGGTCATCTTCGAGAGCGCCGGCGCCGTGAAGGCGTTCGAGCGGCGTCCCCAGCCGCCGGGCATGGCGCCGCCGCAGCGCAAACTTTCGAAGTACGGCGAGGCGCTGCGCGAGAAGCAGAAGATCAAGTACTACTACGGCCTGGGCGAGCGGCCGTTGCGGCGGCTGTTCGACCGCGCGCGGCGACAGACGGGCAATACCGGCGAGAATCTGCTGCTGTTGTGCGAGCGCCGCCTGGACAACGTTGTGCGACTGGCCGGCTTCACCAAAACGCGGCCGCAGGCTCGGCAGGGCGCCAGCCACGGGCACTTTCAGCTAAACGGCCATCGCTGCGACGTCGCTTCGCTGACGCTGAACGTGGGCGACGTGGTCAACGTCAAACGGCGCGACGCGCTGGTGGATCTCTACGCGGGTTTGCTTGCGCAGTTCGTCGGACGGGCGGCCGATTGGGTGACCGTCGACTCCGCGGCGCTGCAAGCGACCGTCAGCCGATTGCCCGCCACGGAAGACATTACGCTGCCGGTCGACGTAGCGATCGTCGTGGAGTTGATGTCGCGCTAGTTGGCAGGCGCGGCGGCCTCCCGATTCGTGGCGGCAAACATCGCGGCGAGCGGCTCGCGGTGGCTCGCTTCGTCCCACTCGCGCAGCAGGCCCCACTTGCTGGTTTGCCAAAGGCGTCCGGCGCGGCAGTCGATCGCGGTGAGCCACCCGTAGCGGCAGCAGGCCGTGTCGATGACTTTGGCAAAGACCAGATCGAGGATCTCGCCATCGCGCTGCTCGGTATGACCGAGGAAGACCGGCTTGCCGGAGATGTGCGGCTGCGCCTCCGCAGGATCGAAGAGCTCCCAACGCAAACGACGCCCCGGCTGCCGCGGCATCGGCAGGTCCGGCATGTAGTTGGCATGCGTAAAGATCGCGTCGTCCGTTTCGAAATAGGGGCGGCCCGAGCGGATCAGCTCCCAATGATCGTCCGGAATGTCGGAAAGCCGTGCGCCGAGCCGGTAGGAACTGAGCGTCGTCGCGCCGCCGCACACTTCCCAGTAGGCGAGGGCCTGAGCGTTGTCCCGTGCGGCGAGCATCATTTCTTCGTGGTTGCCCTGGATCAGCACGACTTGGGCGGCGGCTTGCAAGTCGATGACGCGATCGAGCACATCGCGCGAGTCGGGGCCCTGGTCGACGAGGTCGCCCAGGAACACGAGCCGGTCGGCGCACGTCGGCGCAATGGCGTCCAGCAGCGCGTCGAGCGCGTGGACGCAGCCGTGAACATCGCCGATGGCGATGAGTCGACCAGGACGTGAGGACATGGATTCGAGAAGAGAGACGCCGGAGGAGGGTTGAGTCAACGATAAACGGGCCCCAAGCGGCCCGCAAGCGCGAGGGCGGCAGGGGTTTGGCAATCGATGAGGGAATCCATCGAGTATCTTGGCCGAAGGCCTCCATTCACCGTCGCCGGGGGCATCGCCCCAGGAGCCGGAGGGATCGACCCGTTGATTGGCCAACGGTCAATTTCATCGTTCCGTGATTATGGCCTTCGGCCAAATGGCGCCTCATCGTGCTTCCTCCTGGGGCGATGCCTTTGTTGTTACACACAAGTCGATGGTTCCGGAGGGACGACCGAGACTAGCCCAGCGTTTCACAGGATGATGCAAGTGCATGCGGCGCCATGGTCGGCGAGACCCAGTCGTTAAACCTGTCCCTCGGTGCTCCCTCCCCTCGGCGGGGAGGGAGCACCGAGCACGGGCGACTTCGGGTCGCCCGT
>CAYSFP010000067.1:0-15434 GCA_964430075.1 uncultured Planctomycetaceae bacterium
GCATGCAATGCACCAACACGGCGCAACCTTGGTGCATTGCATGCACCCTACGAACCGCCGCCACCCTGGCTTGCCAGGTGGAGCGATGTTTATGAACCAGACCACGCTGCCAACCGCATCACTCGCCCCCGCCCAGCTTGTCTGGGGGGAGCGCTGTTTGAATTCGTCACGCGAGAAACACCGTTCCACGCAGACAAGCTGCGAGGGGACGAATGCGCGCGAGCGCATCGCCGGTCTGGTTCCAAACACCCGGTCCACGGAGCAAGCTCCGGTGGGGCCGGCGGCGCGCGGCCCTTCAGAAGCGTCGCCGCGTCAGATTGCTCGACTCGTCAGTCCCTGGGTTCCCCGTGTGACCGCCCGTGCGGCACAGTTCTAAGAGGAGTTCGCATCGATGTCATCGTCATCATCATTTTACCGACCCGACGGGCAATTACCAACGCCGCGGCGCCGGGGCAGGCGCCGCGGCGTGCCGGGTGTAGGCATTGCCGCGGCGCTCGCGGTCGTGGCGGCGTGCGCGGCGGACGCCGCTCGCGCCCAACAAGCCTTCTTCATGGGCCTGGGCGATCTGCCCGGCGGGGAATTCTTCAGTTCAGCCCAGGACGTGTCCGCCGACGGGTCAGTCGCCGTCGGAGTCTCGGGGGGGCAGGCATTTCGGTGGACTCGCGAGACCGGCATGGTCGCTTTGGAAGGCACCACGGGCGCTGGCGGCATGCGGGTCTCAGGCGATGGCGCCACCGTCATTGGAAGGTTGGGTAGCCCCGCCGATTCGTCCTTTCGCTGGACGCAACCCACCGGGACAGTTGTCTTGCCGGCCGGCATAACCTTCGCGCGCAATGTGAATGGCGACGGTTCCGTGATCGTGGGACAGCGGGAATCCCCCTTTGAAATCCTTGAAGCCGTGCAATGGAAAGAAGGCGTTGGCGTTACGAAACTCTTCGCCGATCGATCACCACCCACACGTGCCTGGGACATCTTCCGCTGACGGTCGGATTATTCTCGGGAGTGAGGCCGCCAATCAAACGTCCAATGCGCTTTTCCTCTCGGATGGCAATGATGTGTTCGCTCCTATCGAAGGCATGATGATTGCAGATCGAATTTCCGCGGACGGCACAACCGTCGTTGGACATGATGGGGGCAACAGCGCGATACGCTGGACTCAACAGGCCGGCTCCATCGCTTTGGATGTAATGCCTGATGGATTGAGTCCACTCAATGCTCATGGGGTCTCAGGAGACGGGTCCGTCATCGTTGGCAATAGTGGTGGATCAAGAGCGTTCATATGGGACAATGCTCACGGTTCCCGGTATTTGAGCGATGTCTTGACAAACGAGTTGGGCTTGAGCAACTCGATCGCGGATTGGCGTCTCGCAAGAGCTTGGAGCCTTTCCGACGACGGCAAAACCGTTGTCGGGGATGGAATCAATCCCCAAGGTCACACAGAAGCTTGGATCGCGTTCCTCGGCGATCCCGTCGTCCCCAACCCCGCGGACTTCGACAACGACGGCGCCGTCGACGGCGCGGACTTCCTCGCCTGGCAGCGGCACGTCGGCCTCACCAGCGGCGCCACCCGCGCCCAGGGCGACGCCAACGCCGACGGCCGCGTCGACGCCGCGGACCTCGCCCTCTGGAAATCAAACTTCGGCCCCGGCGGCTCCTCATCCGCCGCGGCCCTCATCACACCACCCGCGCCAGTGCCGGAGCCGAGCGGCGCCATCCTCCTCGGCCCGGCCCTGGCGCTTCTCCTGGCCGCCCGCAACCGCATCGTTCGCCCCCACCCTGGCTCGCCAGGTGGAGCGACGTTTAGAAACCAGACTGCCTCCCGCATCCAGCATCCTGCATCCAACATCCCGCATCCTGCACCATCGCCCCACACCTCGGAGTAGCTCATGAACCGACCACGCCCCTTTTTCCCCTGGCTGCCCGCCGTGCTGGCGGCTGCGGCGATGCTCGTCTTTGCGCCGGCGGCTTCGGCGCTGCAAATCCACCTGAACTTCCTCGGCGCCGCCGCCGACCTCGCTGATTTTCGGAACGCGTTTCGCGCCGCCGCGGACATGTGGCAAGCCGCGCTCGCCGATCCCGTCGAAGTGACGATCGACGTCCGCTTCGACGAAGAGATGATCCCGCTGTTCGCGGCGGCGGGCGCCGTCCCCAGTTATTGGGAAGTTTCCTACGCCGACCTGCGGGCGGCGCTGGTCGCCGACGGACTGTCGGACCTCGACCAGACGGCGATCGCCCACCTGCCGCCGGGGCCGACGCTCGCCTTCCGCACGTTCGACCTCGACGAGACGCCCGCGATCAACGCCGGTGACGCCCCGATCAACACGCTGGTCGCGCTCACCACGGCCAACGCCGCCGCGCTGGGCCTGCCGGGGGTCGACCTCGGCGTGAACTCCATCGGCGTCAACGAGTTCTTTTACATCCTGGGCCTGTTCGACACGGACCCGTCCGATGGCGTCGACGGCCTCGACCTGGCGAGCGTCGCCGCGCACGAGATCGGCCATGTGCTGGGATTCTCCAGCGGCGTCGACGACATCGACGTGGTGTTCGCCCGCGACGAGCTGCCGCCCGAGCTGGCCGAGCTGCTGCCGACGCCCGAGGAGTTTTTGAGCGAGTACACGGTGCTGACGCCGCTGGATTTGTTTCGCTACTCGGCGGCCAGCGCGGGCGTGATCGACATGACGCCGGGGGCCGACGCGTTCTTTTCGGTCGACGGCGGCGCGACGGCTCTGGTGGATTTCGCGACCGGCGCGTATCACGGCGACGGCGTGCAGGCCAGCCACTGGCGAGAGGGGCTCGACATGATGGTCGGGACGCCCGAGTTCGACGTCGCTCAAACGTTGACGCCGCGCGACCTGACGGCCTTCGACGCCATCGGCAGGGACGTGATCGCCGTGCCCGAGCCGGCAACGGCCTTGCTTGGCCTGCTGGCCGCGCTGCCGATGCTGCGAACCAGGACGCAACGCGACTCTAGAAATCAGGCCTCGCGACGCCGAGGGTCATGTGAATCTGCTGCTCGACCATCGTGCGGTATTTGCCGCCGCGGGCCATCAGTTCCGCGTGCGTGCCGGTTTGGCTGATGCAGCCGTTTTCGATGACCACGATCAAGTCGGCGCCGGCGATCGTGCTGAGCCGGTGAGCGATCACAAAGCTCGTGCGGCCGCGCATCAGCGCGGCAAGACTTTGCTGGATGAGCCGTTCGCTGTCGGTGTCGAGATTGCTCGTGGCTTCGTCGAGAATCAGCAGCTTGGGGTCGGCAAGGATGGCCCGCGCGATCGCGAGCCGCTGGCGCTGGCCGCCGCTGAGCTTGACGCCCCGTTCGCCGATGACGCTGTCGAGGCCATGGGGCAGGCGGTCGATGAATTCGGCGGCATTGGCCGCTTTGGCAGCAGCGCGGACCTCCGTGGGCGTCGCGTCCCGGCGGGCGTAGGCGACGTTGGCGCCGATCGTGCCGTCGAACAAGAACACGTCCTGCTCGACGATGCCCAACAGCGCGCGGAAGGATTCGACGTCGTAGTCGCGCAGGTCGCGGCCGGACGTGGGATCGTAGAATCGGGCAACGAGGTTGCTGAGCGTCGTCTTGCCCGCGCCGCTGGGACCGACCAGCGCGACCGTTTGGCCGGCTTTCACAACGAGGTTCACGTCGACCAGCGCCGGCGCGGCGGCGCCGGGATAGGTGAACGACACGCCCTCGAAGGCGATGTCGCCTTTGATCGCGCGGCGATCGGCTTTCACGGAGTTGGGCGGCGGCGGCATCTCGCGCGCTTCGCCCAAGAGGTCGAGCACGCGGTCCAGCCCGCTAAGGCTGTTCTGAAACTGCGTCGTGCTTTGCACGAGCGTGGCGAGCGGCTCGAGCAACATCAGCAGGTACACGAGGAACATCATGAGATCGCCCACCGTCATGTGTCCGTCGAGCACCCGCCAGCCGCCGTAGAACAACAGGCCCGCGCTGGCGATGGGGATGAGGGCCTCCCAGGTCATCTCGATGCCGCGCATCCACCACCAGGCGTACAGCTCCTGGCGGGCCATGAGGTTGTTTTCGGTCGTGAAGCGGGCCGTCTCGCGGCGCTGGCGGCTGAAGGCCCGCACGACGCGCATACCGGCAAACGACTCGGTGGCGCCGGCGTCGATTTGCTCCCGCTGCTTGCGGATGACGCGGAACTGCGGGCGGATGTTGTTGATCCACGCCCGGTGCGTGACGTACACGACAGGCAAGAGCACGATGGCGCCCACCAGCAGCGTCCAGTCGACCCATGCGAGAATGGCCAGGCTGCCGAGCAGTTGGATGACGGCCCGCCAGGGGTTGAACAGCATGCCGAACATCAGTTCGCCCACCGCGCCGCCGTCCTCGCGGAGGATCGACGCGACGCCGCCGGAACGGATCTCCTGCACGCGATGCAGCGGCAGCCGCACAGCGTGTTCGAAGACGCGCTGGCGGACGTTTAACTGGATCTGCTTGGAGATTTTCGTCGCGTACCAGCGGGCCCCCAGATGAATGACGATCTTCAGGATCGAGACGGCCACAACAGCGGACACCGTCGCCAGCAGCAAGCGGCGGGGACTGGAGAGCTGCGGGAATCGCTCCAGCCACGGCTCGGGGAGCGACTTGCCGCTGAGGCCGTAATCGATGATGAACTTCGTGCCGGCCGGCGGGAGCAAGCCGATGAGCGTGGCGATCGTGGCGGCGGCGAGGATCCAGGCCACCTGCCCGCGATAGGGCCGCAACAGGCGGAGGAACTCCCACACGAGCTCGCGCGCCGCGCGGGCGCGCGGGCGCGGCGGGCGGTTGTCCGGCGGTCCGTGAAAGGTGCCGCCGCCGGCGGGCAATTCACGATCGCGGACTTGCTGGCGATAACGCTCGAACCGCGGGCGGCTGGCGGTGGGCGGCCGGTCGCCGTTGGCCGAAGGCGTCGGCGCGGCGTGAGTATCGGACTGATTATGATCTTCGGGCGATTCCATGAATGCGGGTCTTCGCCCGGGAGGAAAGGGATTGAGCCGTGGCGGGCTGTCGCGACATTGTTATTGTCTGATGTGCAGTCGAATTGGGCAATTCGAAGCCAAGCGGGACCGCCGTCGACCTTCAAGACTCCGGCCCATCGCTGGGGTTCAATCGTCTACCCTATCTGCAATTGTTCACAGCACCGGTTCGAGAAACATCAATGCGCACGCTCGTCGCTGGATTGCTCTTCCTTAGCCTTGCTTCGTCGAGTGCCGGCAAGGACTACTTCCTGACAATCGGCGGCGGCTATTCGCCCGAGGGAAACCAGGCCTCGCTGGAGAAGAACGTGCTGTTCTTCCAGCGGGTGCTGCGCGAGCATCGCGTGGCGCCGGAGCAACTCGCCGTGTATTTCGCCGATGGACTGGACGAGGCGGCGGACCTGCAGGTTCGCGACGTCGCCGCCGTGCCCAAGGCCAATCGCATGATGGCGGAGTTCTTCGGCGACGAGGACGATCTGGGGCTCACCTACCGCAATCATGCGATCGCTGGCGTGCGGGGGCCGACCAATCCCGAAATCATCCGCCGCTGGTTCAGCGACGTGGGGCCGACGCTCGCGGCGGGTGACCGGCTGATCCTCTATGTGACAGCCCACGGCGAGCAATCGCGCGAGCGCGGCAATCCCTACGAGACGGCCATCTCGTTGTGGGACAACCAGCGGATGCGGGTGACGCAGCTCGTCGAGCTGCTCGACAGCCTGCCCGAGGGCGTAAGCGTCACGGCGATCATGGTGCAGTGCTACACCGGCGGGTTCGCGCGGTTCATCTACAACGGCGCCGATCCGGAGCAAGGCCTGTCGAAGCAGCGGCGGTGCGGGTTCTTTGCCACCGTGCACGATCGCGTGGCGGCCGGGTGCACGCCGGACGTCGACAAGGCGAGCTACGTGGAGTACAGCTCCTACTTTTGGGAGGGACTCGGAGGGCGCAAACAAACCGGCGAGGCGATCGCCCGTCCGGATTACGACGGCGACGGCCGCGTGTCGTTCGCCGAGGCCCACGCGTACACCGTGCTGCATGCCAGCACGATCGACCTGCCGCTCACCGCGTCGAGCGAGTTCCTGGCGGTGGAGAGCCAGTTCGCCGACGCCGAGCATCCCACGCTGCTGGCCGGGAACGCGGCCTACGAGACGGTGCGTTCGCTGGCGACGCCGGCGCAGCGGGCGATCCTCGACGGCCTGTCCGCCGAGTTGGGGCTCGAAGGCGCCGGCCGCATCGACGCAGCCAAGCGCGCCTCCCGCGAGCCGCGGCGGTTCGGCCGGCGGGGGCGCGGCGGGTCCGGGCGCCGCGCGGGTCGGTTGCGGGAAGTGATCGCCGGCGATCTCAAGGACCGCTGGCCGGAGCTGTCGAACGTGCTCAACCCGGGCGCCATCGAGCTGGTGACGACGCGCAGCGCAGAGTTCACCGCGGCCGTCGAGCAACATCCCAATTACCGCGAGTATCGCGGTCTGCGCGACGCTGCCGCCGACGCCGTCGATCCGGAAAAACAGCGTGTGAAGTTCGAGCGCTTCGTGGCGACGGCTGAAGAGGTGATCCTGCGGGAAAACTTGCGCCGGTTGGGGGATGCCAACAAGCTGGCCCAGTACGCGGCGATCGCAGCGGCGGAGGCGGAGACGCTGGGCATTCCGGCGGCAACCGCGGCGCCGGCGGCGAGGCGTTAGGCGGCGATTGTTCGGGGCGCTGCTGCGAACCTTCCAGGGTCGTCGGGTTCGTTGGCTCCGGGTCCCGGGGGTCGCGTTGCACGCGACCCCCGGCTAACGGCTGGCATCCCTTCGGGATGAAGAACGCTGGAATACAATTCGGGATGAATGGGGCATGAATAATCAACGGCACTCCAACATGGCGGCGCATCCGGCGGAACCCGAAGGGTTCTCAGCCCTTAGCCGGGGGCTGAGCGCAGCGACGCCCCCGGATGCCGGATGGAATGAGCATGCCGAACCCGGAGGGTTCGCAGCCACGAACCGGAGGCCGAGCGCGGCGACGCCCCTGGGGCTGCGCGTCAATCAAGGTATTTCGGATCGAACGAGACGCCGGCTTTGTCGAGCATTGTGATCAGCTCTTCTCGAAACGACCGCTGGCGGTGGTGCTCCTCCTGGTTGGCGATGTACTCACGAATCGCCGGTCGCGACGTCGGGCTGACCGTAAACGCGGCGTAGCCGTCTTGCCAGGCGAAGTCGTTGACGCCGATTTCCTGGTGCACCCACGCGGACGACGCTTTCTTCAGCTCACGGAGCACGTCGGCCAGCGCATGCGTCGCCTTCAAGCCGATCAGCAGGTGAACGTGGTCGGCCACGCCTCCCACGCCCTCCGGATAGCCGCCCAAGCCGCGGATTGTGCCGCCGAGATAATCGTGGAGGCACGGGCGCCACGCGTCGGCAATGACGGGCGCGCGATGTTTGGTGCTGAAGACGAGATGGTAGTGCAAGCTTAGATAAGTCGATGGCATGGGATGGCTTGCGGGGTGAGGGGGATGGCGTGCAGCCAATGCGCGCCCATGATAGTCACCCGATGAGTCGGCGCGGGGAAAAAGGCATCTTCGACCCCTCCGGGGTCGAACTTGTTCTTCGGATTCCGATCCGGGGGTCGAGCGTTGCTCGACCCCCGGCTAAGGGCTGAGAACCCTCCGGGTTCAGGGATCGCGGAGGCGGCAACGAACCTATCGGCCGGTCGTTCTTGCAACACATCCCGAAGGGATGCCAGCCCTTAGCCGGGGGCTGAGCGCAGCGACGCCCCCGGGGAACAGGCGCGTTTCGTCGTTTCCAACCCGGAGGGTTGGCAGCTCTACGCCGCCGCGCGACGGAGGATCCCTCCGCCCGTCAGTTCGTCGAACGCGGCCCGCACCGCCGCGGCCCGCTGCGGGTCGTCGACGATCGCGCGGACCTGGGCGACGGCGTAGCGGCGGCACTGGTTGCGCAGCGCCGGCAAAGCGACGGCGGCGAGGGCCAGGACCGCGCCGAGGAGTCCGAAGCCGGTCTGATACGCACGGCACGCGATCAGGCCGAAGCTCGCCATCGTCAGCACCGTGATCGCTTCGAGCGCGACCCAGAACCACGACCAGGCGTCGAGCGCCTGGTGAATCAGGCTGCGGTCGACGGCCGGCTCGGCGCCGCTGACGAACGGGTAGAATGCGGCGCGCATCAAGTGATGGCGCTCCGCGCGAAGCTGCTCGTGGCCGACGGCGGCGAGGTCGACGCCCGTGCGATCGGCCAATTCCGCGAGGATCACCTCAACGTCGAAGCACTCGCGAATCTCCAGCCAATCCGACAACCGAGCGTGCAGGCGAAAGACGCGCGTCGCGATGCCAACGGCCAGGGCAGGCAACAGGTAACCGGCGGGCGTGGTCGACGACTCGCCGCCCAGCGCGAGCGCCGCGTCCACCTGGCGCAGCGCCGCGTCCAGCGTCGGCACGCTCGCGCGGAGCAGCCACGCCGCCGCGAGCGCCGTGGCCGTGGTGAACCATGAGATGCGGTTGAGCATCGACTGGTAATCGATCACCGGAGCGAGCGGGCTAAGCGACATGGGACGACGCCGTGCGGGGAATGAGCCGTGCGCCTACGTGGGCGGCGGCGGAGCGTAGCACAGTGGCGGCTGCTAGCTGAAGGTCAGGTTGGAATGTCGCTGTCGGCCTTCGGCTATCGGCTGTCGGCCAGAGGGAACGAGGAATGCCTGCATTCAGGGCGACTGGACCGGTCGCGATGTGCGTAGCGGATTGGCGGCCGAGAACTCGGCTGACGACGCGCCTTCGACTGGCAGCCACGAGAGATAGGGCGCGCCGCCGTGGCCGGCGCTGGCGAAATCGCAGAGGCGCAAGCGCCGGCCGTCAGCGGCGGTGAACTCCAAGAGCAGCATCGGCGGTCGACGGCCGGTCCACGCGACGACCCTGCCGTCGAGGTTCGCGGCCGCTAGTGCGGGGACGTCGGCCGAGTCGACGTCGTTGAAGCGACGATCGTACGCCAGCAGCAAGGGGCCGCGGTAGATCGATGTTTTGCCGGCGCACTCGCGCTCGCCGCTCCAGAAGTGCAAGCGGAAATCGAGGGTGAGCTCGACGACGTCGCCCGGCTGCCACGTGCGGTCCAGGACGAGGTACTCGCCAGACTTCACGTCGGCGACCGCTTCGCCGTTGACTTGTACCTCCGTCTGCTCCGACCAATGGGGAATGCGCAGCCGCAGCGCGAACGCGGCCGGTTCGGCGGGCGTCACTTCGATGACGACGCGATCGTCGCGCGGATAGTCGGTCGTCGTCTGAAGCACCAGCGGAGGGCCGGCGGCGAGCGTCGTTCGGATTTTTCCGGGGCCGTACCAGTTAAGCGCCACGCCGCGGCCGTCGCCCAGGACGGCCCACTCGCTGAGCAGGCCCAGGCCGCGGGCGCTGTTGACGCTGCAGCAGTTGAGCTCGGGCGTCCCCTCGCGCGACTGGAACACGATGTCGTGGGCGCTGGCGCGGCGGACGCCGTCCATTGGCGTGTTGTACGTCGCCCATCGGCCCGAGGGCGAGTGCATGCCGAGCGCGGAGTTGAGCGTGGAGAGCTCGAGCTCGTCGGCGACGATCGAGTTGCCGGTGAGCTTCAGCATCTCGACGCTCATCGCCATCCAGGCAATGGTGCAGCAGGTTTCGATGGCGCCCTGGTGGTAGGGGTTGCCCTGGGCCTGCTCGCCGGAGGAGAAACCGCCGTTGTTGTGGCGGTCGAGCTTCACGATGCTCCACCACCAGTGCTCGAAGGCGTCGCGGTAACGCGGCTCGCCCGTGAGGTAGTACAGCTCGACGAGGCCCAGGATGGGGTGCAGGCTTTCCCAGCGTGGTTTGGGCGTTTCGAAAAACTCGCGGCCCGCGGCGGCGGCTGCGAGGTAGTCGCCGGCCAGCGGGGCGCCGCCGGCATCGCGGGCGGCGAACTCTTCGGCAATTTGGCGGGCCAGATCCAAATAGAGCGGCTTGCCCGTGGCGCGGTGCAGGAGGCACAGCGCGTGAACGGGCGCCAGGTTCATCTCCGTGGAGCCTGTATCGACCAGCCGCGGATACTTCTGGCCGAGGAAACGTTCGCAGAACAGGTCGCCGATGCGGGCGGCGGTTTCGAGCGCGCGCTGGTCGTGCGTTTCCTCGGCCCAGAGCAGGAGGCCGAGCATGATGTGATAGTGACCCCACGCGTCCCAGGTGGGCCCCGGCGCCCCTTTGCCGACGTTGGGCGCCGCGCCGGTGAGCCGCGACGCGCGCGGCCAGGGGCCGAGATAGCCGTCGTCGGCTTGCAACGAGCAAAGCTCGTCGACGTGCGCGGCGAGCACTTCGCGCAACCGTTTGTCGAGGTTGAGCCGGTGTACTTGCACGGCGCCGGTGAGATATTTGCCTGCGAACTCGCCGGCCCAGGGTTCGAGCGCCCGAGGCGGCTGGCGATCGCGATCGCGGAACATCTCGAGCATGCCGGGGTTGGCCGCAGGCGCCGGGAGCAGCCAGTTGTCCGTGACGGCCCGCACGTAGTCGTTCATCACGCCGCCCAGCTCGAAGCGCGTGCCCGCAGAACGCGCAAGCGCCGGATGGGCGACAAGTTCGACCTCGGCGGTCTGCGCCGGCGCGGCGACGAGCAGGTTCATCAGCAGAATTGCCGCCGACCGGGCGACGCGCCGACCACACTGCTCAAAGTTTGATGACAATGTTCTGTTTCTCCAGCGAGCGCAGGAAGAGATACAAGACGACGCAGTTGACGAGCAACCCGGCGGCGACATACCACAACGGCGAATCCGGCGGCATGAACGGATGGACCGCGTCGCGGACGAGGTCGTGCAGAATGTACGCCACCAGGGCGTTGACGCCGAACGTGCGCAAGGGACCCCAAGTCACGCCGGCGCGGTCGCACACGGCGGCGAACAGCGCGAACAACGCCGCGGACAGTCCCGCCCCGAAGACGTGATACGACACGGAGCCGGAGCGCTGGCTCATCATCCAGTAGTTTTGCTCGCGAGCCTCGGGCCCCGGCGGCGCCACAAACGGCGGCTCGGCGAGGCCCAGGCGATGCGTGCGCACGCGCTCCGCCGTGGGAATCACCGGGTCGGCGGCCCACGGTTGATCGGGCAGCGGGTCGGCGGCGCCGCGGGAGATGTCGTACAGCGTCGTGCCGCACGACAGCAGCCAGCCGGCGAGCATGGCGCCGGCGCCCGCCGCCAGCAGGCGGCGGATTTGCCGCGCCGTCGGCCCGCCGGCGACGGCGTCGCAGGCCAGCGTCCCGGCGATCATGGGGATCGTCCACGCGAGAAAACCGAGGACGCCGCCGTCGATGCCGCCGCTTTGCACCCAGGCGAAGTAGCCCGCCTGCGAGACCGCAATTTGCAGCGCTACGGAAACGATCGCCAGCGCAATGCGCGCCCCAGCGCCGGCGCCAACCACCGGCAAGATCCACAGCGACGTGACCGCGATGTGCATCAGCGTCTGGAACCACGAGCGGACCGACGCCGCCACCGCGCCGCCCGGCCCGAGCTGCACCAGTTCGCTCCAGGAGCGCGCCGCCTCCGGCCCCGCGTGCACCACCAGCGCTACCAGCACCAGGCCGAGCAGGCGCTTCACGACGCGGCCGTAGGCCCCCGCGCGGCCCTCTCGCTGGAGGCGCCGGCGGAACGTCAGCCGAAAGGCGAATCCCACGGCAAAGAAGAACTGCGCCATCACCGTATCGGCGAAGCTGCAGTACGTGTGATGGTGCAACAGGATCGCCGGCGCCACGTCGAACCGGCTGACGAAGTTCACCAGCACCATCGCGAGCACGGTGTAACCGCGAAACTGGTCGAGCGACGCGAGGCGGCGGGGCTGGGCGGCCGGAGGGGTCATCGTGCCCACCGCGTTGGGGGAGGATCGGCTCGCGCACAAAAAAGGACTCACGCAGAGGGCGCAAGTCCTTGCTTTAAGTACCCCGTAGGGGAGTCGAACCCCTGTCTGCGCCGTGAGAGGGCGCTGTCCTGGGCCACTAGACGAACGGGGCGGAGGCGGCCGAAGGCCGGCGCCGTGGGGATTTGGCATTGTAAGTGGCTGGGCTGGGACGGGCTAGGGGCGCGGGTCGGAGAGTCGGGCCTGCCGTCCAAAGGCGCTCAGAAGTCGTGTTACGAGGCGGGGGTGGTTTTCACGGGGATTTTTCCTAAGGCGATCAGAAGTCGAGGTGCGTGGCGAGGGGTTGTGCTGCAGGGGTCAGGGGTCAGGGGTCAGGGGTCAGGGTTCTGGGTTCTGAAGGGGATTAGCCCCCGGCGCGAGCCGGGGGTTGGAAGGGTCAGGGCTGCGGGAGGCTCGATGCTCGATGCTGGATGTCTCTGGCTATCAGCGAACAATGAGTAGGGGATTGGGGACGGCCACGGATTTCTTGGATGACGCTGGTAAGCAATTTTTGTCGCGAAACAACGTTTTTGGCGACATAATTCGCGCGGCGCAGGGGAATGGATTCACCGCAGAGTACGCGGAGGGCGCGGAGAAGGCTTTTTGAACGCTAATCATCGCTAATCAACGCTCATCAGGAGGGAGGATTCTAAGCTTACCCGATGGGAAGTCATGAGCGTTGATCAGCGTTCCTTATCTTCTCCGACCTCTGCGTCCTCCGCGATCTCTGCGGTAAGTTCCTTTTCTTTAAATAGACAGATGTACCCTACCACAGGTCGTGGCCTAATTTCTAGTCGCCAGTCCGACAAAACTGTGATGAGGGGCGAAGAAGGTCGGAAAAGGGGACGGGAGTGAATGGTGTCAAATTAGTCTTTAACTTCTTGAGTTGCGAGGAGTTCCCTCAGAACCCCATTTTTAGCCCGTCTTCTAACGCCGCAACGCTAACTTGGTCGTAGCGCGAAATGGGTTTTGAATCGGGTATCCCTGCGAGAGCACGCGATTGATCAGCTACAATGCAGCCTGGGATAGAAGGGCCCCGAGTGAGGCTCACCCTCGTCCAGAAAGGAAGCGTCGCCCCCATGGAACTGGTGCGTCACCTGTCGATCCGCGTGCCCTGGCATGACCGAGGGTGGGACGGGCACGTTTGCAACCAGCCGTTAGAGAATAGCGCATGTCTTGCGCTGAAGCTTATTGCGACGCGGCGGCGCGACGACGTTGAATCGCGTATCGCCCAAGAGGCTTTCGAGGATCTGCCTCACGACGAGGTACCGCCTTGCTTGCGCAGCAGCGGCACATTCTTAAGCCCGCGCGCCCACGCTTTTGAAAGCGTGATGGCCTACTCGCCATGGAGCGACGACCACAAGCATCTTCAGCCGCGCACAGTCCACGTGCCGGCGTGGGGCGCGCTGGTGATCCCTTATCGCTGGATGCTCAAGGAGAGTGGATTCCAGCAGGCAAAACTGCTCGAACTGGATGCGCATCCCGAGGCTGAGCCGACGCAGCCAGAATGGCTGACCAATACTAACTGGGTCCAGAGCCACGCTAATCAACTCGCACTACTGGAAGCGTTCGCGGCGCCAATTGTTGAAGGCGAAAGCCTGGTGCTGTTCTACACGACGCGCACTCCCCTTTGCGACGATGAACGCCGTGTGCTCATCGGCGGAGCGCTGCTAAACAAAAAGCACGACCTCGTGGAGTACCCGTCTCAGGGCGGCGAGTTGCGGGCGATGGTCTGGGAGCGCGGGATCCAGCACACGTTGCGGCCCGACCCGAAGAGCGACGGATTTACCAACGGGTTTGTCATGCCCTATCGCGAGGTGATGGAGGTGTTGGCGAGCCGAAGTGAACTTGACGCGAAGGACTTCGTAGCATTTGCGCCGGACGATGTGCGGGCGCAGTTCTCGTATGGCAGCGAGCAGGTATCGCATGGCGCCGCAGCCGCGGCATTGCTCGCAGCCCGTGCGGCGCTGGGCCGGATCGGCGAGGTGCTAAGCGGTCCGTGGGACCGATACGTCGCGTGGATCGATGATCGCTTAAGCCGCTTATGGAAGCTCCAAGGTCCCGCGCCGGGGCTGGGTGTGGTTTTGTCGGCTTTGCATACGGGGTTTAACGGCACGCTCTTCGCCATGGCCTTGAGCGACGAATTAGCCGAGAACGCGGACCCATGGCCGGTGGTCGACAAGATCTTTTCGGGCAAGCGTAAGCCCCCTGTCGGCAGCCCCGCGGTGACGAGCATGCTTCAAAAGCGGTGGGCGAAGATCAAGGCCAGCGAGGAGAAGCTCGACTCCCTTAAGCTGCTGGCGCGCATGGAGTTGACGAGGGAACAGGCCGAGCGCGGCATTGAAGTGGACGTAGCAGGGCTGCTCGACAATCCATACCGCCTGTACGAACTCGACCGCACGAATAAGGAGCCGACGCCTTTCGGCATTGTGGATCGAGGCGTCTATCCCGGCGCGGAGGTGGCGTCAGCCCACTCGTTGCCTGACAGATGTAACCCTGTGCTGGCTGAATACGACAATTCGCTGCGTTTGAGGGCGGCATGCGTGCAGATCCTCGAAGAGGCCGCTGACCAAGGGCATACCTTGTTGCCAGTGGACAAACTGCCCGCGGCTGCGGAGGCGCTGCCGACGGTCCGAGATCTTCCGCTGGACGCTGAGTTGATCGACCTCTGCCGCGAGGAGTTTGAGCCGGTCGTCGCTGTAACGGGCGACGGAAAGAAGATGCGGCTTCAGCTCGAACGATATACGGCGATCGGCGCCTTGCTGCGGTCAGCGGTGGCGAGTTTTAGTTGGGGCGCGATCGAACCGAACGATCAGCGGAGGACGGAACAATTGCTCGGCGACATGCGCGCCGCAGCTAGTGCGAAAGAACCAAAGCGAGCGCGGGGAAAGCGAGGACGAGCATCGCGCGCTGGCGGGCGTCAGAGCCCAAACCCGCCGATTGCCGACTGCTCTATTGCCGACGTGTTGCGCGGATTGGTCGTGGACTGTGCGCTGACGAAGGATCCGAAGTGGCGGGCGATCAGCATATCCGTGGACTTCGACTATCCTCGCTTCCGGCTGCCGCCGCGCCCCAAGGCGAGGAAAGCGCGCCACGCGCGCAACGATCCGCTTTCGGACCGACTGCGCGGGATCAATGAATCCGGGTGTACTAATCTTTTCCGACCTTGGCGCGGTTAAGATCCTTGAGGCGTATCCGGCAGAGAAGGCGCGACAATGCTGGAGTAGCGACGGACCACCGCCTTTTCCCGCGGAAGAGGGGAGGGAATAAAGGCTCGATAGCCCGTGGGCTGGGGAAGATATTGCCCGGCGCGCCGGTTGGGAGGGACGGACAGCGTGGGGCAGCCATAGTGCGCTGTGCCTTTAATATGGAAGCGGTTTGGTTCCATGTTAAAGGCTGCGTTTAATATGGGCCAGAATCGGGGCCGTCGTGAAGGCTGGCTTTCATTGACGCTCGTCGGGTTCGTCGGCCGGATCGGATTGTTCGTCTCTCGGGGCTGCTGAAGAAACGCTGCGAACCCTCCGGGTTCGGCCGTGCGCGACGACCTGAAACCGGGGGTCGGGTTGCACCCGACCCCCGGCTCATGGCTGGGAACCCTTCG
>CAYSFP010000067.1:15444-16156 GCA_964430075.1 uncultured Planctomycetaceae bacterium
GCGCCGGGGGCGGGGACGCCCCGGCTCGCTTGCCGACTATGACGTGATCCCCTGCGTGAGCTTCATGAAGGCGGTTTCGAGGTTGATTTCCTCCTCGGTCAGGCGGGTGAGGGCGTGGCCGTTTTCCACCAGCAGGCGAGCCAGCTCGCTGGGGTCGTGGTCGCCGGGGGTGAGCGTGACGCGGAGTTGGTCGTGGTTGCGTTCGATGGACTCCACAGTACCGTGCTGCTGAAGCAGTACGGCCGCCGCATCGAGGTCGCCGCGAACGCTGATGAGGAGGACGGATTGGCCTTTCACGCGGCGCATCACGGTGGCGACGTCGTCGTTCACCAAGAGCTCGCCGCGTTCGATGATGCCGATCTTGTTGCACACGTCGGCGAGTTCCGGCAGGATGTGGCTGGAGACCATGATCGTCTTGCCCATCGTGCCGAGCTGCTTCAGGAGCGTGCGGATTTCGATGCGGGCCCGCGGGTCGAGACCGCTGGCGGGTTCGTCCAAGAGCAGCACCTGCGGATCGTGCAAGAGCACGCGGGCGAGGCCGAGCCGCTGGGTCATGCCGCGGCTGAGGCTCGTGACGAACGCTTCGCGTTTGTAGCCGAGGTCGACCAGTTCGAGCACGCGGTCGCACGTCTTGCGTCGTTCGGCGCCCTTGATGCGGTACGCGGCGGCGAAGAACTCGAGATACTCGATCACCTTCATGTCGTCGTACACG
>CAYSFP010000067.1:16166-28096 GCA_964430075.1 uncultured Planctomycetaceae bacterium
CGGCGGATTTCGCGGGGCTTGCTGTAGATCGAGTAGCCGCCGACGTACGCTTCGCCCCAACTGGGGTTGAGCAGCGTGGCGAGGATCCGCATCGTCGTGGTCTTGCCGGCGCCATTGGGGCCGATGAAGCCGAAGACATCCCCGCGATCGAGCTTGATGTCGATCGATTTGATGGCGAAGAGCTCGCCGTATTTCTTGGTGAGGTCGCGGGTTTCGATCATGGGGGGAGGCTGTAGGCTTTAGGCTGTAGGCTGGAGGTCGGAGGGGAAAGTTCAGGAATCAGGAATCAGGAATACAGGAATACAGGAATACAGGAATACAGGAATACAGGAAGGGGGAAACCTAGCCGCGACGCTACGCGTCGCTGGGGCGGCGCATTGGAGTTAGTCTTCGGGCCGCGGCAACAGCGAGGGGCCGTAGAGAGGCGGGCCCATCATGGGAGCTTCGTCAGCGCCTTCGTCTGCCGGTGCGTCGGTTGGGGGGGCGTCGCCCTGGCTTGCTGACGAAGCGGCGCCCTCGGCGGCAGCGTTGCCTTCGATCGGGAGGACAAACCGGTAGTAAATCCAGCGACGGTCGGCGGCGGCGTCGGCGAGCGACTCCGCCCGGAGGGGCTCGTTGCCCGCCAATGCTCGCGTCAGCGTCCAACGGGAGCCCGCGTCCGCGGGCGCCCTGGCGAGCAGGATCGCCTGATCGCCGCGCGTGAGTCGACTGAGATCGATGAAGCTCTGGTAGCGATGGGGGACGCCCGCGTACGCGGCGCCGCCGATTGCGTCGTAGAACATCATCAGCTTGGCGATGCGGGCGACGTCGGTGGTGAGCGCATCGAGAATCACCGTGCCGTCGTCCGCGACGCGGACCTGCGGATCGTCGCCGGCGGCGCGGCTGGTGAGCGTGGTCTTAATCGTGCGCGGGGCGAGGGACTCGTCGATCACCGCGACGGCGCCGGGATCGAGCGGCGGCAGCTTGTAGGCCCAACCGCTACGCATGAGGACGCAGTCTTCAAGCCGCACGGCCGTGCGGTTGGTAAGCTGGCCTTCGAGCAATTCGGGACCGCGCGATCGCAGCTCGGCGTCGATCGTGGGGCCGACCCGCGCCGTCCACCGCGCGGTGAGTGTTTTTGTCGACCACTGTTCAATGGGCACGCCGTGGAGTGCGGCGAGGTCGTCTGAAGACTCGTAACCGCGACCGAAGGGCGAGCCGAGGCCGCGCTGGCCCTGCATGGCGCCGAGTCCAGGGCCGGGGACGCCTTGCCAGGAGACAAGTGTTTGAGTGCGGAAGTTTTCAGTACGAATTTTGACCGTACCCGCGCTGTCGCCCGCGAAGCGCGGAGTTAGCGTGACGTCGTACCTCGCGACCTGCGGATTGAACACATGTGTCCACAGCGTGCCGCGAGCTTCGCCGCGGGCGACGTCGACGTCGACGATCTCGAGTTGGTTGGCGCGCAGCGCGACGCCTTTCGTGCGGTAGGCCAGCGCGTACGCGGCGGCGCTTGTGCCGATGATCAGCAGTGGAAACGTCAGCCAGGTGAGTTCCATGCGTTTGAGCACGCGGCGGAGCAGGAAAAAGTCGCCCGGGCCCACCAGCGCGATATAGCCGATGACCAGCAAGGCGACCGTGGCGAACGAGACGGTTTGGACGCCCATGAATTGCTGGTCGAGCGCACGGCGGAGCTGGTTGGTCAGGTCGGCGGCCGAGGCGCCGTCCAACCCGCGTCCGGCGGCGGTCGGCGGCGCGGGCCACGCGAGCGATTGACGCAAGAGGCCCGTGCGATCGGACCAACCGGCAAACGGCTCCGCTTCGGGATCGACGGCCACGAACGTGATCTCGCCCAGTCCACGGCGGGTGCGCACGACCAGCGGCAATTGTCCGGCGCCTTGGGCGACCAGCTCGCCCTCGACGTCGACGAGGTGCGGCACGCGAATCGTGCGAACTTCGGTTCGGGTGAGCGGCGCCGCGGCGGACGCAAACACTTCCAGCGGCGTCGCGACCACCAGCGGCGCGAGCTCGCCCGTGAAACGCCCCGGCGCCAGCGGGGCAAGCGGACCACCGCCCGCCAGCAGTTCGTCGGCCGTCGCGCCGCAGAAGATCACGACGCGACCGCCCAGTTCGACCCACCGCGCCAGCGCGGCAATCCGCGGCGCCATGTCCGCGTGCGGCTGATACTGCTGCGGCCTGGCGCCGCTGAGCACGACCGTGTCGACGCCTTCGTAGCCGTACCATTCCGTCGGCAGATCGGCCGCGGCCGCGACCAGCACCGAGCGGCTCGCGAGGTCGGTCGACGGCGGTTGGTCGGTGCGCGCCAGCTCGGCGGCCAGGTCGACGCCGGCGCCGAAGGTGACGACGAGTTTGTTGGCGGCGGGCAGTCCGGAAGGAACGCCGCTGCCCTGGAACTCGCGACCCGGTACAAAAGTTCTCTCTTCGAGCGACGCGCCGTCTTCGTCGACGAGGCGCACGACCAGCGGGGCGCCCGCCTGGCCGTTGCGAACCATGAGGACGGCGGTTGCCGTTTCACCTGCCGCCAGTTGCAGCGGTGGCTCGGGCGGAGTCGCGACTTTCGTGGGCACGCCGTCGGTATCGAGCAGGACGGCTTCGACGCGAACCGATTGAGCCGCGTCGCCCGCCTCGACCTCGACGCGGAGTTGCGTCCAGCAGCCGAGTTTGTAGAGGCCGTCGAAGCCGATGCGGACGGAGGCGATGCGGGGGGCGGCGTGCACGACGCCGGGCGCGGTGACGATGGCGAGCAGCGCCGAAGCGAAGACGACCAGCGGGGGGCGGGCGGTAAGGCGGCTGAGCAGCGTCACGGTTTCTCGGCGTCGTCGCAGGTGCAGAGGAGATGGCCGCAGCCCGGGCAGCCGGCGCCGTACTTGTCGCTCACCGCGGCGGCCAGGTCCACGCCGGCAACATTGGCGATCGTGGCGAGCCAGGCGAGCACGTCGGCGAATTCGGCGGCCTGCTCGGCCGGCGTGCCCTCGCGCAGCGCCGCGGCGAGCTCGCCCACTTCTTCCATCAGCCACATGAACGTGCCGTCGACGCCGCGGGCGACGTCCTTTTCGTGGTACATGCCGCGGATGAGGGCCTGCAGCTCGCGGAGCGAAACGTCGGACGTCATATCAGGAGGACCGCGGCGCGAGTTGAGAGTACACGGGCGAGGAAGGCGACTGGGAACCTCCATTGTACTGGGAAACCTGCAGCCGGCGACCTACTTCGCAGCCGCGAAGCGAAACGCCGGCTCGCCGGTGAGGTCGCTGCTCACGATCGTGGGGCACCAATATTTTTCGACATGATCGACGACCAGGTCGGTCCCGGCAAAGTGGCTGACGCGGGGAAGCATTTCGTGGTTGTACATCGTGTCGGTGAGATCGCGCACGAGCACCACGTTTTTTCCCATCTTCACGAGCTGCCGAATGCCGAACGGGCGGCCCAGGACGCACATGTTCAGGTGGACTCCGCAGATCATGACGTTGTCGACGCCATGGGCGGCGAAGAGGTTGACGAGCTCCTGGCCGTTGTCGGTGATCGCGTCGCGCTGGTCGTCGATCTCGAGGGCGGCGATCTGCCGCGTCCAGGGACCGGCGATCGTGCACTTCTCGGCACAATCGCACCCCATGTCCCAGTCGTCGATCGGCATCGGCGGCTCGCGCGGCTCGTCGGGGTAATCCCACGCCGTGCCCCAGCGCTCCTCGGTGGCTAGCGCGACGGGCGGTTCGGCGTAGGGCGCGTCGATGGCGCGGCGTCGTGCGGCCGAATCCTTGTAGAAGTCCACGCACGTGCTGGGGCAATGCACCACCAGCACGCCGGCGTCGCGGGCGCGCGAGATAAAGTCGTTCATCGGGCCCGCCATCTCGACGACGCGCTGGGCCGCGCCGAGACACCAGTGGTCGTCCCACATGTCGACGACGACCAGCGCCGTTCGTTGGAAATCCCACCGAACGGTCTTCTCGACCGTGGCGCCGCTGGCGTCGTCGCCCGCGGCGAGCTGCAATTGGCGTGTGTGGAGCGTGAGCATCGGCGCGGTGTTCGACGATTGAGCTGCGGCGCGCGCGGCCATCGTGCCGAGAGCCAAGACGATGACGAGAGATTTCATGGCGTCGGGTGTCGCTGGCATGATGTGCAGAGTAATCTCAATGTAACAGCTTTCCGCCGTCCGTGAGCGCCATGTCCGATACTGCCGACCCCGCGTCTGCCGCCTCCGAGTTTGTCACGGTAGCGAAGGTCGGCGCCATTCCCGAGGGCCAAGGCGGCACGTTTCCCGTGGGCGACCGGCTGGTCGCCGTCTTCAACCGCGGCGGCCAGTATCACGCGATCGACGACCTGTGCCCGCACATGGGCGCCTCGCTGGGCGCCGGCTCCATGGACGAGGAAGGCGTTGTCACGTGCCCTTGGCATGCGTGGCACTTTTCGGCGTGCGACGGCACATGGTGCGACAACCCGCGGATCAAGATCGACTCGTTCGACGTGCGCGTCGTGGGCGACGAGATTCAGGTGTGCCGCGAGCCGCGCCCGCGAAGCTAAGGGCGCGCATCGCGCGTCGTCGCGACGCCCTCTGTCCTAGCCGCGATGCTACGCATCGCGGCTAGTACGACAGCGCTAAGTTGTTTTTCCAGACTCACTCGAAGGTCTTTGACATCAGCGACTTGCGGCGCAAATCGCAGCGGACGTTGTTTGCGACAACGATTCGTCGACTCTTGTACGCGGGATCTCGAATGCATCGGGAATACAAGCACGTCGTCGGCTGCTGGCATTGCAGGCATCAATCCGACTCAGCGCTGTAGTACTAGGACGCACGCTCCTCACTCTGCATCCGGGGGAATCCATTCGAGATTTGTCGATTGGTCGATCGACTGCTTGATCGTGTTGCCGGCTGCGGCGATCGTCATTTCCATTTTGTGCTCGAGCCTGGTCGACTCGAGTCGGCCGGCGTCGACGTTGAACAGCACTTCGCCGCTCGACTCTTGCAACATGATGTCGGCCGTCGCCTCGGCGCCGGCAAAGCCGATTTCGAGCTTGGGGCTGAATACTTCGAACTGGACGCCCTCCACTTCGCGAGGCCCTTCGTAGCGGTACGTGGTCTTAATCGTTTGCTTGCCAAACAGCGGGTTCTGCAGCTCGGCGTCGTTGGTCCACTCGGCGCCGGGCTCGAGGGATTCCGGCATCTCGAAGGACGAGCGGCCGATGATGTCCTGCAGACCCTCGGCCGTCGCGAGGCTGCCCAACAGCGCGGCGCCGGGCGCCGCGGCGATCGCCTTCACCAGTTCCTCGGGAACGTCGACGTTCTCGATCTTGCCGCGCGGCGTCATCGTGACGGTGAACACCGAGCCGCGCATGGCACGGAACAACGGCGCGACCATCGCGGCGTAGCCCTGGGGCTCGGCGTCGGACTCGGAGTCGTAGTCGAGGGCTCCCTGGCCGGCGCCCTCAATCGTCATGCGGACGCGGTCGATGGTTTGCGTGATCACCGCGGAGCCATCGTCCTGGACGCTGTCGACGGTCCACGTGTAGTCGAACACGTTGGCGATCTTGGGCGATTCCTTGCCGCCGGCGCCCATATCCATGGTCATGTCCATGGTTTGCGTCATACGGTAGCGGTGGCTGGCGCCGGGTTCGAATTTCCAGCGCGGCGCCTCGGCGGCGCGAAGCGTGGGCAGAGAACCCGCAAGCGCGAGGAGCGCCAAGAGTAGAGGGGCGCTAAGCCGCAAGCGGCGAGGGAAGCGGTGGCTGGGCATAAGTTGATTCCTGCGACAAGGGGGGCGATTTTTCAAATTTGAAAGCTGCCGCCGGGTTCGACCACGATCGGTTCGGCGGCGGTTTGACGTTCGACAAGGGCGGCCCACGCCGCGGCGTCCTGGGCAATCGGCGGCCAGGTGCTGTAGTGACAGGGGGCGACGCGCTTGGGTTTGAGCAGGTTGATCGCTTCGATCGAATCTTCGGGGCCCATCGTGTACAGGTCGCCGATCGGCAGCACGGCGAGGTCGAGGCCCGCCAGCCCGATCAGCTTCATGTCGAGGAACAGCCCCGTGTCGCCGGCGAAGTAAATCTTCGCGCCGGGGAGCTCCAAAAAGTACCCGCCGGCAACGCCGCCATAACTGCCGTCGGGCATGCTCGAGCTGTGGTGGGCGATCGTCATTTTCACGCGGCCGAAGGGCTGCCGCACGCCGCCGCCGGGATTCATGCCGACGACCTTGTCCTGGGGCACGCCCTGGCCCTTCATCCACTCGCTCACCTCAAAGCCGGCGATCACGGTGGCGCCAGTGCGCTTCGCGATCGGCGCCGCGTCGGCCACGTGGTCGAAATGGCCGTGCGTGAGCAGGGTGAAATCGGCGGCCGCGTCGGCGGCTTTAACCGGCGATTTGGGGTTCTGGTCGAGAAACGGATCGACCAGCAGGCGATGGCCGGCGGACTCGACGGCAAACGCGGAGTGGCCGAGCCAGGTGATCTTCGTGGGCATGCGAACAAGACTCTCCAAGGACGGCGGGCGCCCCGCCGGTGCGGGGGATGCCGTTACGATGGACATTTCCGGCGTGAGTTACAATGGGGAACGTAGAGGAAAGGACCTGCAAGGCATGTGCCGTGCCAAAGCGCGCAATCCGAGTAGATATTTAGCCGCGGCCCTTGGGCCGCGCCGCGGGCGGCTCGTGTGCCACTGGCGTGTCGCCAGTGAGAAGTGGGGACTCGATCGGCGATTCAGCACTGGCGACACGCCAGTGGCACACAAATCGGACAACCGCTCTCCATGGCGGTTGGGGGTGGCGGGGCTTGCGTTGATGCTTGCTCTCGGCGGCAGTTCCGTGGGAGCGGCGGCGCCGCGGGAAATCGACGCTCGGCGCCTAACGGCGGCGGGGCTGCGGGTGCTCGAAGGGCGTTACGTGCGGCTGGTGACCGACCTGCCGAGTCGTCCCGCGGTCGATGAGCTGCCGGCCGCGTTCGACGCCGCCGTGCCGCACTGGGCGGCATATTTCGCCGTGCCGCAGGCCCGGCTCGACGGCGCCCGGTGGCTCGGGTTTCTCATCGACGACCGCGACAAGTTCACGGCCCTGGGGCTGATGCCCGCCGAGCGGCCCGATTTCCCGAGCGGCTACGCCAACGGCTGGGAGTTCTGGCTCGTCGAGCAGCCCAGCGACTACTACCGGCGGCACCTCGTGCTGCACGAGGGGACGCACGCCTTCATGCAGTCCCAGCTCGGCGGCGCCGGAGCGCCCTGGTACATGGAGGGCATGGCCGAGTTGCTCGGCACGCACGAGTGGCGCGACGGCCGGCTGCGGTTGGGGGTGATCCCCGCGTCGCGCGACGATGTGCCCATGTGGGGCCGCACGAAGCTGATTCGCGACGCCGTGGCCGCAGGCAAGGCGTGGCCGATCGAGCGCGTGCTCGCCGTCGACAACCGGCGGTCGATGCCGACGGATGAGTACGCCTGGACCTGGGCGCTGGCGACGCTGCTTGATGGGCATCCGCGGTTTCAGGAGCGGTTTCGCCAGTTGCGAGCAAGCGTGGCCGACCGGCGGTTCACCGAGCGATTCCGGCAATTGTTCGCCGACGATTGGGCGGAGCTGCACGTAGAGTGGGAGGCGTATATCGCCGCGCTCGACTATGGGTACGACATTCCGACCATGGCGCTCGTGCACGCCGAGTCGGCGCCGGTCGAGCAGGCGTCGCGGCGGTCGACGATTGCCGCCAACCGCGGCTGGCAGTCGGCGGGTTGGGTGCTCCGCGCGGGCGTCGCCTACCGCGTCGAGGCGAGCGGCAGGTATCAGCTCACGCGCGATGGCGAAACGTGGCCGTGCGAGCCAGGGGGCGTGACGATCGAGTATCACGAGGGGGCGCCGGCCGGAGCGCTGTTGGGCGCGCTGGTCTACGCCGACGGCGGGACGACGTTCGCCGCGCCGCGCCTCGTGGGCCTCGGCACGACGGTGCGGCCGCCGCGCGACGCGGTGCTGTATCTGCGCGTGAACGATGCGCCGGGCCGCGTGGGGAAGAACGTCGGCAAGCTCGACGTGCGAATTGAAGAGGCTCAAGTCCCGTAGGGACGACAGAATGTAGCCAGGGGCGTGAGCCCCTGGCGGCTTCGAGCCAAATCAACTGAGCCCCGGAGGGGCGACATCAAACGGATATGAGCTTGGTTAATGTCGCCCCTCCGGGGCTTTGGGGCCCTCGAGGATCTCATTCCAGGGGCTCACGCCCCTGGCTACATGATGTCGCTCCTCCGGAGCTAATCGGCGTCAAGATTCGTGCTGCTCTTGGCTGGGTTTATCGTACTCTCCGCTTTCCTGATAGAGATCGAGAAGAGGATCGTTCGCATCGTCTTCTGCCATCAAAGCATCGATCCACGCATAGGCTGCACGAGCGTCGTTTTCCATTTCAACCGCCTTTCTTTTCCAAGCTGCGGAGCAATTCTCGTACGCCCGTTACCAATACACATACCGCTGAAACAACTCGCGCTCGCGCGGCGGCAGGGCTTCGACGTCGGGGACCAGGAAGCGGTTGTCGTCGAGGTCGAGCAGCACCTTGCCGCGCTGGCCGAAGTCCTGCACCTGCGACTGCGACCACCGCATCGTGAATCGCCGCGGGCCATGCGGCGTGCGGACGCCGAGGTGCAGGTGGCCGAGCTCGAGGCGGATGTCGTCGACGCCGCTGACGGTCTGCAGGTAGTAGCGGCGCTCGAGGGCGGCGCGGACGAGGGCCTGAGCTTCGGCGGGCCACTCGTCGAGGCTACGGAGGATGCCGATCTCCTGCTCGTCG
This sequence comes from uncultured Planctomycetaceae bacterium, assembly GCA_964430075.1. GTDB lineage: Bacteria > Planctomycetota > Planctomycetia > Pirellulales > Lacipirellulaceae > Lacipirellula. The sequence goes on from CAYSFP010000067.1 coordinate 24,900, forward strand.
CCGCTGCGGGTCCAGACGCGGAGGCTGATGTAGTCGTTGGGGTTGGTGGCGGGGAAGAGGTTGACGGCGAAGACGCCGCGATAAAACTCCCCTCCGGTCCCCTCCCCCTGGTGGGGAGGGCTAGGGAGGGGGGGCGAAGCTGGTACCCGCGTCGCCACCTCTCCCCCAACCCCTCCCCGTCGAGGGGAGGGGGGCAGAGTGTTTGAATTGAATTGAACGGTCAACGCTCCGCGCGAGGAGGCGGAGATGACGGCGTCGCCCGGGTGGATCCAACGCGGTTGGAACATCTTGCCGACATCCGGCGAGTCTTGCGTGGCGCCCATGGCCGCTGAAGCGGCCATGCCGTCGGCGGACGGGGCGCCCGCGGCGCGTTCGATCGCGACGTCGATTGACGTGCGCGAGCTTACTTGCGATTGCAGGCGCACGAGCTTGGCGTATTGGCCGTCCTTGGCGAGTAGCTCTTCGTGCGAGCCTTGCTCGGCGAGTTGGCCGCGGTCGAAGACCAGGATGCGGTGCGCGTCGCGCAGCGTCGAGAGGCGGTGGGCGATCGCGATCGTCGTGCGGCCGCGCGTGAGGGCTTTGAGCGCCTGCTGGATCGCCTGCTCGCTCTCGGCGTCGACGCTGCTGGTGGCTTCGTCGAGCACGAGAATCGGCGGGTCGAACAGGATCGCCCGGGCGATGGACAGCCGCTGGCGCTCGCCGCCGCTGAGGCCGGCGCCCCGCTCGCCCAGCCAGGTGTCGTAGCCCAGCGGCGCGTTGAGGATGAAGTCGTGGGCCTGGGCCGCCTTGGCCGATGCGATCGCCGACTCGGGCGTGCTCGTGGGCAGGCCGTAGACCAGGTTGTCCCAAATCGTGCCGCGGAACAGAAACGGCTCCTGCAGCACGACGCCAATGTTGCGCCTCAGGTCACCGGCGGCGAGGTTCCGCACGTCGTGCCCGTCGACCAGCACGCGGCCTTCGTTCACGTCGTAGAATCGGCACAGCAGGTTCACGAGCGTCGTCTTGCCGCCGCCGCTCTTGCCGACGATGCCGATCGTCTCGCCGGGGTTGATCTCGAAGTCCACGCCGCGGAGCACCGGCTGGTGCCGCTCGTAGCCGAACGACACGTTCTCGAACTTGATGCGGCCCTCGACCGTCGGCAGGGGCTCGGGCTCGGCGGGGTCGGTCGACTCGACCGGCGTGTCGAGCAGCTCGAACACGCGCTGGCAGCCGGTGAGGAAGTTGGTCAGCCAGGTGGTGAACTGCGACAGCGTGGCCAGCGGCGTGTAGAACATCGCCAGGTACGCGAGAAACGCCATCAACTGGCCGAGCGACATCTTGCCGTCGAGCACCTCGCGGCCGCCGACGTACCAGACGATCAGCCCGCCGAGGCTGAAAATGAGGGCCATCGACGCCGAGAAGGCGGCGGTCGAATAGTCGACCTGCAGCCGGCAGTCGCGCAGGTAGTTGCTGATGCGGCTGAAGCGCGTCGCCTCGCGATCTTCCTGGGCGAAGGCCTTCACCACGCGGATGCCGCTGAGCATGCCGGTGAGCATCCCGGCCTGCTTGCTGCTGGAATCCCAGAAGCGGTAGTGCCGAGGGTGGACGCGCTTCCAGAAATACCAGCTTCCCGCGATCACCAGCGGCGCGGGAATGAGCGTGTAGAGCGCCAGCTTCGCGTTGAGCGTGAACAGCATCGCGCCCACCGCGGTGACCTGCACAATTTGCAGCAGAAAGCCGCCTGTGACCTGTTGGAGCAGGCTTTGGATCACTTCGCTGTCGTAGGCGACGCGGCTAGTGAGTGAGCCGACCTGCTGCTTGTCGTAGTAGCCCAGGCCGAGCGAGTGGAGCTTATCGACCATCTGGCCGCGGAGGTCGAACGTGAGCGCCGTGCCGACGCGCGTGGCAAGCCGTCCCTTGGCGAAGTTCACGACGCTGAGCACGATGCGCGTCACCGCCAGCGCCATCACCACCGCCAAGAGCGCGGTGGTCAGCGAACGCGGGTCGGGCGCCGCGGCGCCGCCCTTCAGGATGTCGTCGACCAGGTACTGCTGCAGCTTCGGCGGGGCGAGCTCCGCGGCGACGCCGATGAGCATCAGCACGCACATCACCGCCGCGGTCGCGCGGTGCGGCCACAGCATGCGGCCCAGGCGGCTGAGGATCGCTTTGCTGGGGATGCACCGCGGGCACACGGCACTGGCCGAGAACAGGCGGCCGCCGCATTGAGGGCAGTGCTTCGCGCTCGTGCTGGCGTCGGCTTCGACTTCCAGCGTGCCGCTCGTGCGGAGATCTTCCAGATAGCGGGCGACGCGGTGGAACTGCTCGGCGTCAGCGTTCGAGTAACGGGCCAGGTCGACCCAATGGTCGTCGACATAGGCTTGTAGAAACCCAGAGCCGATGGCGCCTTGAGTGCGGAACTCGGCGACGTCGGCGACGGCCACATGGGCGGCGACCGCCGGGGCGTCGCCGTCCTCGACCGCAGCGACGTTATCGCGGTTGGCGACGACCCAGTGCCGGCGCGGTTGCCCGGCAAGAGAAAGTTCGGTCGTGGTGGACAGGAGGACGGGAACGCCGTTGAGCCCGCATGCGTCGAGCTCCTGGGCAACCGAGGGGGGAAGGTCGAGTCGAAACATCGTGGGCGTGGTTGTTTCCTCCTGAAGCCCCGTGCACAGCGTTGCCAGAGCGGCGCCGTGGGTCGTGAGAAGCCGCGGTGCGAAGGCGGCGATCGAAAGACACCCGCGTCATCCTGCGGGACGGCGGATTATACGCACGGCGCTCATAGCGGGACAGAGCGAGAATGTGAATAATGTGAGCGAACGACGCCGAGGCGGGCGGGCCCGGCACTTTGCCGCGACGCGGTAGCGGAGCGCGGGCGCCGTCAATTGATTCATCCACGCCACCGGAACACGATGACCAACTTCCTCGCCGCCAACGACCCCGACGTGTGGTCCGCCGTCGCCGACGAAATCCAGCGCCAGCAGGACGGGCTGGAGATGATCGCCAGCGAGAACTACACCAGCCCCGCCGTCATGCAAGCAGCCGGCAGCGTGCTAACCAACAAGTACGCCGAGGGCTACCCGGGCAAGCGGTACTACGGCGGCTGCGAGTTCGTCGACCGGATCGAGCAGCTCGCCATCGACCGCGCCAAAAAGCTGTTCGGCGCCGAGTTCGCCAACGTGCAGCCGCACTCCGGCTCGCAGGCCAACACGGCCGCCTAC